>JBDKLN010000255.1:0-12046 GCA_039806045.1 Pseudomonadota bacterium | reverse complement strand
AGCATTCCCGCAAGGCCGGCACGATGATCAGGTCGATAGCATCAGCCAGTTTTTAGCCTGGCAGTTTGGACGGCAAGGCCAGCTTGCCCGGACGGTCAAACTATTGGGCATTTAGAAGGGTCATAAGGCAATGGCATCAATTCCATCCTTGCGTTAGCACTTCTGAGCGTATTGGTTTTTAAGCTTCGAAAATGTCCAACAGAGCTGGAATATTCTCTAGAGTTTGAAGGTGGCGCCACCATTGCCCAAGCTCTTCGGGACTGAGGGCATAGCGCTCAAATGCCTCTTCCAACGAGAGAGTGTCATTGAGGAGGGCTTCAATCACGCTAGCCTTACGCTGTAGGGTCCAACGTGTGCCTTGAGCGGCAGAGTGTGAGGGCAACATCTAAAAACTCCGAATGCAAAATTTCTTCGGAGGGCCCGCTAAGGGGCGAGTGCTAATCGATATTTAAACTATGTATAAGTCTTTGCACTTATTTCTGCAGGGCATCGTGTTCTGGATCCGGGTGAGAGCATAAGCCACACGAGCAGGGGCCCCCATGCCGGGTGGCTCACGAAGCTGAAGAGCGTTCTAGGCGCTGTGCGGATTGGATTTCCGAGCTGTTGCGCTCGGCGGTTCAGATCATTCTGACCAAACTGGCAGAGTGCCAATCCTAACTGAATGCTTATGGCGAAGATGTCGCTCGATCTGTGCGTCGATGTCCATTGTGTCGATCATATTGCCGCCGACGAGGCCCTCCGCAGCAGAGAAAGTTGGCGACGCGCTGGCCGGAAACTCGTGAACTTCTGCTTCTTCGACTGGTGTTGGTATAAGGTGGCTAACTGCTGTCTTTATCAATTCTGCCACAAACTTCGCGGCATGCGCCCGTGCCTGTTCATCATCGCTATCAGGAATGATTTTTTCGATGATATCCTTGGCCATCAGCAGGGAGCTGAATGCCTGATCAATACGACCCGAGAATGTGCGAAGTTTTTCCATCTGATGCCTGCCGTTGCTTGAGGTGAATTCAAGCTCGGACTTGCAGGAACATTGCACTGATAAATATCGAAATTCCGCATGACGGTGATCAAAAAAACGCATCCAGTCATCAAGAAACGCTTCGCGCTATCGTCTGAGATGGTGTCTCCCCAAAATGCCGCTTGTAGAGCGCAGCGAATGCAGCAGAAGATGAGTAGCCCATGGAATGGGCGATCGTGGTGATCGTCTCGTCTTGACCAATCGTGATTAGTCGTTGCTGCGCTAGAATTATGCGTTCGCGTCGTTGCCATTCCATGGGGGTGCATCCGAACCGACGCTTGAACGCATATTGCAAAGAACGGGACGAGAGGCCGCTGACCTCTTCTAATTCGGTTAGCGTTAGCGGCTGCTGTTCGGCGCTTCTGATCATATCGCACACCTCATCGAGATTTCGTCCCGGCGCAGCAAGCCTTCCCATGTTTTCAGCGGGTCGTTCAGTAGAATTTAGCCCAGTCGCCATCCATCTATAAAGCATATCGTCGAGGCCTAGCTGTTCAGCCAGCCCTTCCTGATATTGGGTTGTGTCAATCAAACGGCAAAGTTGTAGAAATACTCTGAATAACTGAGGGTTTTGGGCAAATTCAATTTGATGAACGCGATCTTCCAGCCTTTGAAGGTATGCATTCCCTCCAGTCATAATTGCCCGCGTCCGCATGAGTTTGCCCGGATTAAAGTTCACCACCACGACGGCACTGGTGCCGCGGTCACCCGACCTCTTGATATTTGGCAAAAGTAAGGCGCCTTTGCTGGCCTTCATCTCAAAAGAGTGCTTGTCGCAATGGGTGACAAGGGTGCTCGCGCATGGAATAAATAGATGCCAGCCGTGAGACTGTTCAACCTCGATTTGGCACTCGGTTGTTGCAGATGCCATCAGCTTTAGATCACCGACTTGGCAATTTTCCGTTTTGGACTGGAACCTCGTTTTTCCGACGGGGCGAAGGTGCATGGCTTCGAACACACCACTCGAAGCGATGCTTTCTGTTTCTCGAGGATTTGAAATTACGTTTGTAGAATTTTGGCCGAATGGGAGGTGGGGTAAGGGCATGGATCAATCCTATGCCAGCCATGCCGCATTGCAACATAAATAGCGTGAGGCTGTGATGGATTGCTATCCAGAGCGGCGGTGCAGTTTGCCATGGCGATGCTGACCACCCAATCACCTCTTAGAAATTAGCCGTTAGACGCGACCTTTCAGCGTGAGCAGGAGCTCCGTTGACCCTTGATTAAGCTGGCAACCGATAGTCGTGTGAAACGAACCATTTGCGATGGGGCACGAGCAAAAACTCAACTGCTGCCAGCTTCAATCTTGCCAGAAATCTCTCATTCTAAATGGACACATTTACTGGGATAGTGTCAGATCGAACCTGGCGACCTAACTTTTACCTTTGTTTCCGGGGGTGCCAAGGCAGGCGACCAGCAGGCCGATCAGCGCAAGGACTGCCATTGCCGAGTAAGAGATGGCTACGCCATGCGACCACAGCAAGCCAGATCCGAAGGTAGCAACAGCCAAAGCAATCCCAAGTAGCACTGCATTGAAGCCCTGCGCGGCGGCGCTCGAGCGGACCGGTACCCGCTGCGCAATCACAAGCATAACGCCAAGGATTGCCCCGGTGGATGTGACGCCCTGTAGAACCTGTACCGCCAATACGATCGGCAGACTTGGGTTCAAAGCCATGATGCACCAGCGGGCAAAGGCAGCTGCCGCAGCAACGCGGATCAAGATCATGGGGTCGCGCTGTCCCAATAACCTGGCTCCGAACCAGAAAGCGAAAATCTCAAAGCTAAGGGCAACAGCCTGGATCGTGCCAATCATTCCAGTGGAGATACCTTGGGCGCTCAATTGGATCGCAATGAAGTTGGTAATCACGCCATGGCTGGCGATCACGAATGCGCCAGCCACCAGCGCAGACATCAGCAGGCAGTCATCGACCAGGTCTCGCCAGGACCCTTCTGTCTTGTTTTCCGTTGCCGCCATTGAATGATCCGAAGGTAGCAGCGGAGCAGTTAGCGCCGGGAGCAAGAGCAGGGCAGCCACGAGCAGCGGGAGCATCTCGATACCGGTAATGCCAATTACCCAGCCAGCCGCAGCGGAGGAGGTGACCGCTGCGATCGAGCCCCACACCCGGACGCGGCCAAAATCAACCGCATGGCTTCTGACGGTCATGACTGCGTACGCGTCGGCGAGGACGGGCAGTTGGTCCCAGGTGATCGAGAAGGCCAGCACGATGGCGATCCGGCCGGCATAGTCGGGCTTTCCCATAAGGAGCAGGATCAGTGCTGCGGAGAGAACTGCGGTGATTGTGATTGCATTGCGGACCCATCCGATACGCCCTGCCCACGCCGAGAACGGGGCAACGGTCAGAATGCGCAACACCATCGGGATGGCGAGCAGAAGTCCAATCTCGGCCGGTGTGGCGCCGGTAGCTTTCAGCCACAGCGGGATGAATGCGAAGAAGCCGTAGTGAAGATAGAGTGCCAGGTAGAGCCCGGAAACGCCGGCGGTCAGCTGGCGTGTCTTGGGGTCAGGCAAAGTGGCGGCGGCTTCGACCGGACGTGCAAATTCTGTGGTGGCCGACATTCTGTTCCCTCATTCTCTTGCAACCCCGTAGCGAACAATGATATCGATGTCATCAAAGGAGTGAAGGACCATGCTCGATCCGGATATCGCTGCGCTGATGGGGGAGCCGCAACCGATGCCCGCACTGACCGATGCGACTATTAAGGCCACGCGTGAAGGCATGGTGGCAGGGGGCAGGGCTTTACCTGGCGTCGAACTGGCTGAGGTTCGCGACCTTGATGCTGACGGCGTTCCAGTGCGACTTTACCGCCCGACGACCGATGTGCAGTTGCCGCTGCTGGTGTTTCTGCATGGGGGAGGGTGGCTGTTCGGCGATCTGGAAACGCATGACGCGATGCACCGGATTCTGGCGAAGCGCAGCGGCTGCGCAGTGCTGGCGGTGGGCTATCGGTTGGCGCCTGAACATCCATTTCCCGCCGCGATTGACGACTGCAAAACCGCCTTCGCGTGGGCGAGGCGGGAGGCTGTCACCCTGGGCTGTAACCCTTTAAGCGTTGCGCTCGGTGGTGAAAGTGCCGGCGGCAATCTGGCCGCGGTGTTGACGCTCAGGCTACGAGAAGCGGGCCTGGATCAGCCGGAATTTCAACTGCTGATTCATCCAGTTACGGACCTCGCTTTTGGCTTTCCTGCTATGGATGAGGTGCAGGTGCCCGGCCTTTCGCGCGATTATCTCCAAGGCGTCCGGCAGTTATACGTTGGCGCAGCTGATTTCCGCGATCCAGCTATCTCACCATTACGCGCTTCCCAGCACTATGGACTTGCACCAGCCATAGTGCTGACTGCCGGAGAGGATCCCCTTCGCGACGATGGAGAAGCATATGCCGCAGCGCTGGCGCGGGCAGGGGTTCAGGTGCTCGGATGCCGACTACCGGGCCTGCCGCATGGCTTCATGTTCCTGCCAACGACTATTCCGGCGATTTCGCATTCGTTTGACTTGATCGCGCGGCTGGTCCGTCGCTACTTCGATCAAGACTAAGGTTCAGTGGAGGCGATGAAGCAATGAGTTATTCCGCCAGCACTGGTGAGCGGCCAACGATGGAAAAGGTCGCCGAACTGGCCGGTGTCTCAAAGATCACGGTGTCGCGAGCTTTGCGCGGGAGCGATCTTGTGCGTCCCGAATTGCGAGAGCGTATCGTCCGGATCGCGGCAGAGGCGGGCTACCGGATGAATCTGGCAGCCCGAAGCCTGCGCACGCGGCGGACGCACACCATTGCGGTGGTCATCGAGCAGTTGCAGCGCGATGATCGGCCGATCACCGACCCGCTGCTGCTCGCCATGATCGGCGGGCTGCTGGAGGTGCTGACCCCCGCGGATTACGCGATGCTGCTGACCACTCATGACCATTTCCTTGGCTCCAGTGCCATTGGCGCGGACGGGGTGGTCGTGCTGGGACAGGGTGAAGGTGGTCGCGGTCTGGAACGAGTGGGCAGCTTCGGTCTTCCTGTTGTCGCTTGGGGGGAGCCCGTGCCGGGCATGACGATACCGGTTATCGGCAGTGACAACCGGCAGGGCGGCAGACTCGCAGCCGAGCATCTCATGGCCGGTGGGCGCAAGCGTTTGCTGTTCCTGGGTGATGCTCGACATCCCGAAGTCGCGGGGCGATTGGAAGGTGTGCGCGAAGTGCTGGCCGCCAGTGAAGCTGTACTTGCCGGTGTTCTCGCGTGTGCCTTTTCCACTGAAGCCGGCGCCACGGCAGTTGATGAGGCGTTAGCCGCGGGTTTGCAATTCGATGCGATCATCGCGGTCAGTGACTTTATCGCAGCTGGCGCATGCGACACCTTGATCGCTCGAGGTTTAGCTGTGCCTGAAGCGATTGCTGTTGTGGGCTTCGACGATACCCCGATCGCCAGCACTCACCGCCCCTCGATCACCTCGATCCGGCAGGATGCCAATGCCGCCGGCCGGGCTTTGGGGGAGGCAATCCTGTCCGTCATTGAGGACCCGGCCAAGGTGCCTTTCACGTCGCCGCTGCCGGTCGAACTGCTGGTCCGGGAGAGCAGTTGCTGAATTCAGTCCAGGTGCCGGTTGAAAAAGTGCGTGACCGCGGCGAAGGCCTCGCGCGCTTCGGGCAATGTCGTTGCCATGTGGAATGCGTGCCACATGCCGTCGAAGCACACCAAGTCGGCTTCCGCGCCGGCAGCGCGCAGGCGCCTGTGCATGGTCATGACCGAACTGGCGGCAAAATCTCGCGTTCCGGTGACCAGCAAGCTTGGCGGGAAGGCGGACAGGGCATCGGCGTCGTGGCCGGGAATGACCAGTGGATCGTTGGTCGAGGTGCCCGAAAAATACGGCAGCGCCGCCAGGTCAGGTGCTGCCGCATCGACCTGTCCCGTCAATGCTCCGACCGTAGCAGCCGAATCTCCCACCATCTCAAGACCTGTTCCGCAGAACATAGCGATGGCGCCGGGTAGAGGCTGCTTTTCGGCAATCAACCGCGCGACAGTCTGAGCGGTCAGTACGCCCCCGGCTGAGCACCCGTAGATGCCGATGCGGCTCGCTGGTGTCGTTTTCTGGAGTGCGTTGTAAACTGCCAGAACGTCATCCACGGCCGTCGGGAAAACTGCCTCGGGCGCCAAGGCGTACTCGACTGCAATGACCTTGCTGCCGGAGGTGGCGGCAACGGGCACAGCCTCGAGCAAGGCGCCAGCGCCGCGGCCCCACATGAAGGCGCCGCCATGCAGGCACAGCAAAATATTTTCATTTGTCGTGCCACCTTCTGGCTGGACAATATCGACCGCGACACCGCCGAGTGAGCTTCTGGTGATCTCGACCAGATAATGATCAAGGGCCGTAGCAAGGTGGCAGCGGTTGTATGCGTCGTAGTGCTCTCGCAACGTCGCGATATCGGAATTCGGTGGCCGCGGAGCATCCGCTTCGATCCGGAAAGTGGCCTGCGCTTCCGGACTTACCCATGATGCGAATGCTGCGTGTTCGATCATAATTCCGTTCCTGCTGATACCGATATCAAATTGATTATATCGCACAATAACTCACAAAATATCTCATCTGGCAAGGTGTATTGACATCGATATCATTTAGTTCCATAACGCACTTAATCGGCTGGGGCCGGTGATTCAGGAGAGGAACGATGAAGTCCACGCGATCTGCCTTTGCCTTGGCGCTGCTTGCCGGAGCCAGCCTGCTGCCGTCTGCGGCTCTCGCCCAGGATGCGACTCATGCTGCCGCAAGCGAACAGTCGGTTGCCTCGGATAGCCTTGGCGATATCGTCGTTACTGCTCGGCGTCGCCAGGAGAATCTGCAAGAAGTGCCGATTGCCGTCACTGCATTCACGTCTGAGTCGATTGCTGAGAAGGGCATCACTGATCGCACATCTCTGGCTGATAACACGCCGTCGCTCTTCACGATTAATGGCGGCTACCCTCGTGAGTTTGCGTTCTTCGCACTGCGCGGTCAGGGGCCAGCTTTCGGCTCGACCCCGGGCGTCGTCAACTATTTCGCTGAGGTTCCCAACACCGCCAATATCGATGGGCGCGTCGGCACTTACTACGACCTCGCGAATGTCCAGGTGCTCGCCGGTCCGCAAGGGACGCTGTTTGGCAAGAATGCTACCGGTGGCAACATCCTGTTTGAGCCGGCCAAGCCGGGCAACGCGTTCGGTGGGTACTTGCGCGCCGAATACGGTAACTACAACAATCGGCGCGCCGAAGGCGCGGTCAACCTGCCTGTCGTTACCGACAAGGTCCTGCTCCGGGTTGCTGGTTCTATCGGGCGCCGCGATGGCTACACCGCTGATGTCGGCCCCCTGTTCAAGGGCAAGGATTACGACGACCTTGGCTATGAAAGTGCTCGCATCGGCCTGACGCTGCGTCCCGCCGATGGTTTTGAGCTGTACACTGTTGGCCGCTATTATCATTCCAGTAACAACGGCGGCGGTACCGTGCTCGGCGCCTACAACCTCGCAGCCGGTTTCGATGGCACCGCTTTCGGCATGGGCTTCATCCCTACTGCCGCGATCTTCCCCGGCTTGATGACTGCGGTGGCTGATCAGCAGGCGCGTGGACCGCGCCAGGTGGCTTACAATCTCGATCAGTATTCGCAGACCGATTACTGGCAGGTTATCAATCAGGCGACCCTTGACCTGAGCGACACGATCAAGCTGCGCAATATCATCAGCTATTCGCAGTTCCGCAGCAAGTACGCGTATGATTACGATGCCACCGTATTCCCGGTCGCGGGTCAGTCTTCGCGTGCAATCAATGTTCTGGCTCCCAACACCTTTACCGAAGAGTTGCAGCTGCAAGGTTCGGCCGTGGACGGTGCGGTGCAGTTTTCTGTTGGCGGTTATCTCGATCGGCAGACCACCAAGAACCCTGCAGGCATCGAAGCTTATACCTTCTTCCCGCTCGGATCGTTGGTTCCGGCGATTTCTGGCCTGTTCGACAGCCGCAATCATAGCGAAGCTATTTTTGGCCAGGCTACAGTCGATTTGGGCAAGCTTTCGAAGGGGCTGACCGGCTTGAGCCTCACCGGCGGGCTGCGCTACACTTGGGAAAACAGCTTTAGCTCGCAGATCATTGGCAGCCCCACAGCGGTCACGGGCTCGGTTGACAGCCGCTATCCTAGCTATACCGCTACGCTGGATTATGACATCACGGACGGTGTCCACACCTACATCACAGCACGCAATGCCTATAAGTCGGGCGGCGTGAACGGTCCGGTGCCGGCTACCTCCCAGTTCCGGACGTTCGCTCCAGAAAAGCTCTCCGATATTGAGGTTGGTCTCAAGTCGCAGTTTGCCGTTGGTGGTGTCGAAGTTAGAGGCAATCTCGCCGCCTATCGCGGCATCTACAAGAACATCCAGCGCACCACTGCCGAAGCTGTGCAGACGCCTAGCGGGGCACTCTTGCTAAACGTGACGCGCAGCGCTGCCGAAGGCAAGATTCAGGGCGTGGAGTTCAATGGTGCCATTGTTCCTGCCCGCGGGCTCACGCTAACCGGCAGCTATTCGTATATCGATTCCAGCTACACCAAGGTGGCTAGTGTCAGTGCCGGTGCGATCCTTGCCGGCGCGCCGTTCCCTTATACGCCCAAGCACAAGTTTTCGCTTGGCGCGACCTACGAGACCCAGCTCAGCGGGCTCGGCGACTTGGCATTCGCAGTGAATTACAGCCGGCAAAGCGATGTTTCGACCGCGCAGACCAATGCTTCGTTCTATCGCTTCCTGCCAGCCTATGGCGTGCTCAACACCAGCATCGACCTCCGTCACGTTGGTGGAAGCGGTTTGGATGTCGGCCTGTTCGCAACCAACCTGGCTGACGTGACCCGACCCGTCGGGGTCGCGGACTTCTATGCTTCGAGTGCCGGGGTGGTCGGCCTGACCTATAACGAACCGCGCATGTACGGTATCCGCCTCGGCTATCGTTTCGGAGAGTAGTTCATGACCCGTCAGCAGCCCCCCTTCGCCGCCACCGTCAGTGCCGAGGCTCAGGCGGCGATGGCACCGCTGCTAAGCGGCGAAGGCGGGCCGGAAATGGCGGCAACTTTGCTGCGCAACCCGTTGACCCGTGCGGGCGTGCGCCTTGCGGTCACGCAACAATGGAAGCCGATCGCCAAGGCGCGCGCCAAGCGGTTCGGAGTGGAGGTCGGCAAGGGGCGGATCGGCGGCGTGCCGGTCAAACATGTCCGCAAGCAGGGCATTGATGCCGCTGCCGACCCTCGCTTGTTGATCAACTTCCACGGTGGCGGCTTTCTGTTTGACGGTGGATCACTGAACGAGACGATCCCGCTCGCCGGGTTGACGGGCATTCCCGCGATTACGGTGCTCTACCGGATGGCCCCCGAGCACCCGTTCCCTGCGGCGGTTGATGATGCGCTTGCGGTCTATCGTGAAGCGCTGACGGAGCGGCCTGCAACTGCGATCGGGGTGTTCGGGACTTCGGCTGGCGCCGTGCTGACCCTTCAACTGCTGGCGCGGATCAAGGCCGAAGGACTTCCGATGCCCGGGGCGGCGGGTGTCTTTTCGGGTGCTGGTGATTTGAGCATGATCGGCGACTGCGAGGCCTTCCTTCCGCCGATCATGGGCACGCGGTCAGCAGCGGAAACGCTGAGCGAGTATTGCGGCGATACCTGCCGAAATGATCCGTTGCTGTCGCCGATGTCCGGCGACCTGACTGGATTGCCGCCGACCCTGCTGATGACCAGTACCCGGGATCAGTTGCTGAGCCATACGATCCTGGCAGATCTGGCATTGCGCCAGGCTGGCGTGTCGGTGGACCTTCGCGTTTACGAAGGCATGGCTCATGCATTCTGGGGATGGATCGACTGCCCTGAAAGCGAGGTCGCCTTAGCCGCCCAGGCAGAATTCTTCGCCAAGCACCTCAGGCAGTGACCCGGTTGACCAGCGACGATCTAACCCCGGCCGAATTGTTCGGCCCGCTATTTAGCGCAGTGCAGGAACGCAGCATCCTGAGCGACGGTAAGGCTTTCGTTGATGCGGTTCCCCGTCGGCCTGCTGCGGCAATTTTGGCTGATTACGCGCAGTTCAGTGGCGACGATGCAGCGCTGCTGCGCTTCGTAAAATCCAATTTCGAGCTGCCGCCTCAAGCCGAAGCAATTAGCGCAACGGCGTCCGCTCTGCCGCTTCGCCAGCATATCCGCGCGATGTGGCCCGCATTGGCGCGCGCCCCCAGGGAGAGAGCTTCGTCGGCCCTTGCGGTTCGGCATCGTCACGTCGTGCCCGGCGGGCGGTTCCGCGAGATATATTACTGGGACAGCTACTTCACGATGCTGGGGTTGGTCCGCGACGGCGAGACCGGCCTGGCCGAAGGCATCGTCGATGCGATGACTGATTTGATTGAGGAATACGGCCACGTGCCGAACGGCGCGCGCACTTATTTCGTCGGGCGCTCGCAGCCACCACTCTTTCACATGATGGTCGCCCTCTTGGGGCAGCAGCCTCCCGAAGTTGCCGAACGTCGGCTGGCGGCAATGAAACGCGAGCACGGCTGGTGGATGGAAGGTTCGAGCGAGCTTGTGCCGGGGGCGCAAGTCAACCGTGTTGCAATGCTTGCCGATGGCAGCGTGCTAAATCGCTACTGGGATCGGCGCTGTACCCCTCGGGACGAGAGCTGGCGCGAAGATGTGGAGACCGCGCGCGGCAGTCACCGCACTGCTGCCGATGTTTACCGTGATCTCCGCGCGGGTGCTGAAAGTGGTTGGGATTTCTCGTCGCGCTGGCTGGGCGGGGTGTCCCTCTCGACGATCCGTACGACTGGCATCGCGCCGGTTGATCTTAATGCCTTTCTTTATGGCCTGGAGATGGCGATTGCTGCAGCTGGTGAGCCGGACTCGGGCAAATTTGCCGAACAGGCCAACGCGCGCAGAGCAACAATGCGGCGGCACCAGTGGAACGCCCAGCTCGGCCTCTTTTGCGACTATGACGTTGCGGCGCAGCAGGTACTCGCGCAACCGACCGCTGCCGCGCTTGCGCCGTTGCTTGCGGGCGTGGCGTGCCAGGATCAAGCCGACGCCACCGCGAAATACGTCACCGATCGGCTGCTTGCGCCAGGGGGGCTGAGGACCACTCTGGTCGAAAGTGGCGAGCAATGGGACCGGCCCAATGGCTGGGCCCCCCTGCAATGGATCGGCGTGGCCGGATTACGGCGCTATGGTCACGACGAACTGGCGGCGGAAATTGCCCGCCGGTGGATCGCAACTGTCGATGCCGTCTTTGCGCGAACTGGCCTGATCTTCGAGAAATACGACATTGAAGAATGCGGGATCGGAGCCGGCGGGGAGTACACCGCGCAGATCGGGTTTGGCTGGACAAATGGCGTTACAGCGGACCTGATCGACGAAATCGCACGCCAATCGTCCTAGACTATCTACATGCAAATGCGATTCCGGGATCTCCAGGAGCATAAGGTGTGAATAGCCCCTAGTTTTCTAGACGCCTTCGGCTTTCAAAGTCTGCTGCCGCTCAAACTCGACGGACGACAACATTCCGTTTCTGACCTGCTTGCACGGGATTGCAGAACATTTCGTCGTAATCGCCACTTACTGGCGGGCTTCCTAGCGTGTTTTGTAAGTATGGCGCCGGACACGCTCGCGACTGGGTGAAGAGAAGAAGCTCTAGGAGACAGCGTTGTCGTGGCATTTGCCGCAACTGCTCATAATTGTGTGTCCGGATGAACGTGACGCGCTCTGGACTTCAACTTGCCCGCGCTGTCCAGCGGGGTAAGGTGCCATCAAAATCCGGACGCAGGAGAGTGGTTGGTGAATGCAAATTGGTTGACGCTTACACGAGCTTCTGTGTTGCTTGGCATCGCTCTGTCTGCGCAGGCGATTTTGGCAGAGGCGCCTTCTGCTGTCAGCCAGTCTGACGATCAGGCGGGGGCCAGCCTGGAGGCACAATTCCGCTACCCACCGAACGTCGCTCGCCCGCGTGTTTGGTGGCATTGGTTGAACGGAAACGTCACCGAACAGGGCAT
>JBDKLN010000254.1:0-8940 GCA_039806045.1 Pseudomonadota bacterium | reverse complement strand
AGTCGGGCAGCCGCGCGATCTCGTCGGGCCCGTCGTCTTCCTGTCGTCATCGATGTCGGGTTATGTCACTGGCGTCACGCTCGCGGTCGACGGGGGATTCCTCGCCATTTAATTGATTCAACCGATTCACCAACAAGAGCCGGCACACCGGCCATGAAAAAACAATCTCAGATCTGGGGGACGACATGACTATTTTCACGCGCGTATTGCTGGCTGCGGCCGGCGCATGCCTCGCCGTGGGCGCTTTGGCACAGACCAGGGAAATCAAGCTGGGCTATAACGGCGACCTGTCCGCGTCGCCATCAGCACAGAGCGGACAAGCCGCCGTGCTGGGCATGCAAGCGGCGATCGATGACATCAATGCCAGCGGCGGGCTGCTCGGGAAGAAGCTGACGCTGGTGGTGCGCGATGACACTTCGCAGCCACCGAAGTCCATCCAGCATATGAGCGACCTGATCGACAACGAAAAGGTCGCGGCCGTATTCGGCCCCACGAATTCCGGCAATGCGATGGCCTGGAAACACATTCCTAACCAGAAGAAGATCCCGGTGATGGGCAACGTCGGCTCGGGCACCGATATCACCAAGCCGGTCGCCGCGGGTGCCGATAACTACATGTTCCGGGTGTCGATGGTTGACCGGGAGCAGGTCGTTGCGCTGATGGCCTATGTGAAAAAAAATGCAGCCCAGTCCAGGGTGATCGGCCTGATGGCCGAAGGCACCGGTTACGGGCAGGGCGGGCTGAAGGACATGGAAGAGATCGCCGCGCTGCATGGCATCAAGCCGGCAGCCATCGAGCGCTTTGGCGTGGCCGATACCGACATGACTTCGCAGCTCAACAAGATGAAGTCGGCCGGCGTGGACACCATCGTCGTGTGGGCGCAGGGGACCCCGATTGCGCAACTCATGCGCAGCATGGAAAAGATCAATTACTTCCCGGTCGTACTGACATCCTGGGCCGCCGACAATGTGACTTTCTTCGATGCAGCCGGCAAGACGCTCGCCGAGAAGCCGCTGTTCATGCGTACCGTGAACGAAAATCGCACGCCGGCGCAGCAAAAGCTATTTGACCGCATCGGCCCCAAATTGAAAGGGCCCAGCGCGTTCTCGTTTGCACTGCACGGCTATGACTCGGTGCTGTTGCTGGCGCAAGCCATGCGCCAGGCAGGCAGCGCCGATGGTGCGCCCGTCAAGGCGGCGCTCGAGGATTTGAAAGCGCCGGTCAATGGCCTGCTGAAAACCTACAACAAACCTTTTTCCAGGACTCAGCACGAGGCCCTGACCGCGAATGATTTCGTGTGGACCAAATGGAAGGCGGGCAAGCTCGCTCCCTACAGCGACCCGGTCATTGCCAGCCTGACTGCCGCCGACTTCAAGAAGTGATGGATGGCCGGGACGACGAGATTCGCGTTCGTCCCGCCAAAAGGAAATTCCAATGACTCAGGCATTGTTGCAGGCGCTGATCAGCGGGCTTGCGGTCGGTGGCGCGTACGCGCTGGTCGCGCTCGGCTTCAGCATCACCTTCACGACCACGCGCACGCTCAATTTCGCGCATGGCGAATTTGTTTCGGCGGGTGCATTCATCGGCATGAGTGTGCTGTTCGTCGCGCTCGGCAAGCCTGTCAGTGACACATCGTTTGGCGCCGACCTGCCGGGGGGCGGCGCGCAGCTGCTGGCCTTGCTGGTGACCTTGTTCATCATGGGGGGCGTGGGCTGGCTCTTGTACGTGATCGGCGTGCGGCCCTTCGTCAAGCATGCCGGCATGGCCTGGGTGATGAGCACCCTCGGTTTTGGCGTGATCCTGCAAAGCCTGGGGCTGGCGGTCTGGGGCCCCAAGCCGGTATTCGTACCCGGCCCTGTGGGCGACGACATCCTGCGCTTTGCTGGCGTGGGTGTGCGGCCGCAGGAGTTGCTGATGCTGGCCGTTGCGGTGGTGATCATGCTGGTGTTTGACCGCGTGATGCGCAGCACGATGCTGGGCAAGGCCATGCGTGCCGTCGCCCACAGTCCGACGAATGCCAGCCTGATGGGCATCAATGTCAACGCCGTGATGATCGGCGCCTTCGTGTTCAGCTCCGCGCTGGCAGGTTTGTCCGGTTTTCTGCTCGCGCCGATCGCACAGGCGTCGCTGTTCATGGGCTTGTCGGTTGGCCTGAAGGGCTTTTCGGGCGCCATGATCGGTGGGCTGGACAATCCGCGCGGCTGTGTGCTCGGTGGCTTCCTGTTGGGCGTGCTCGAGTCGATGGTCAATCTCTGGCAAGCGCAATGGCGTGAGGTCGCGATCTTCGTGCTCGTGATCCTGGTGCTGGCTTTCCGTCCGACAGGCTTGTTCGGCTCGCGCCGCATAGAGAAGGTATGACGACGATGTTCAGGTCTTGCAGACATGCGGCCGGTGTGGTCGGCGCGCTCCTCCTCCTCGGCTTCGCCGTTGGCATGGTCGATAACGATTACTATCTTCGCATCGCCTTCACAATGTGCACGTTCTACCTGTGCGCCGCCGGCATGAATGTGCTGGTGGGTTTCGCCGGACAGAAGTCGCTGGGGCAGGCCGGCTTGTTCGCCGCCGGTGCCTACGCGGTTGCCTTGCTGACCACGAGGGCTGACCTGAATCCATGGCTGGCGTTGCCGATCGCCGTGGTGATTGCCGCGCTCTTCGGTGTGCTGATTGCGTTGCCTTCGCTGCGCGTGAAGGGCCCGTACCTGGCCATGGTGACACTGGCATTCGGCGTGGTCGTCGAAAAACTGGTGTCGGAATGGGCAGACTTGTTCGGTGGCGCGCAAGGCCTGTATGGCATCAAGCCGCTGACCTGGCACGATCAGCCTTTCAGTACTGTGCAATGGGTATGGTTTGCGCTGATCCTGTGCGGTGCGACCCATTTGTTGCTACGTAATTTGCTCACTGGTCGCTTCGGCCGGGCGCTGCTGTCGCTGCAGGCCGACGAGATCGCGGCCTCTTCCGTCGGTGTCCGCGTTTACCGTGCAAAAGTGATGGCCTTCGTGGTGGCCGCCGTCACCTGCGGCATGGCCGGAGCCCTGGTCGCACAGCAGAACCAGTACATCAATTCCGATTTCATCAGCTTCAACCTGTCGATCTTCATTTTGTTGCTGGTGCTGTTCGGTGGCTCGGGCACGCTGGCCGGACCGTTCGTAGGTGCGGTGCTGCTGACGGCGCTGGATGCGTTCCTCACGCGCTGGCCGGCCGTGCAGCATCTGTTGTACGGCACCTTCCTGCTGTTCGCGCTGTATGTGATGCCTGGCGGCGTCGTCGGACTGATGGCGACCATGCGCAAGAACGTCTTGCGCTCACCGCAACAGGAAGCGCATGCGCAGGTCGGACAAGTGACACTGTGCGAAGGCGGCGGCGGCGACTTGCTGGAAGTGGCGAATGTCTGCAAGGCCTACGGCGGCGTCAAGCCGGCGCAGAACGTGTCGTTCCGCTTGCAGCGCGGTCATATCCATGCGCTGATCGGGCCCAATGGCGCAGGCAAGAGCACCATGATCAACATGCTGTCTGGCGTCATCCGGCCGGACTCAGGTTCGATACGCTTTGTCGGCCAGGACATCGTCGGCAAGCCGGCGCATGCCATTTGCGCGCTGGGGATGGGACGCACTTTCCAGAACCTTCGCCTGTTTGGCCAGCTGTCCGTACTTGATAACGTGCTGCTCGGGCGCCATTCCCGCATGCGCAATGGCTTCTGGGTGTCGCTGGCGGGATTGCCGGGTGCGCGCCGGGCTGAAGCGGACGCGCGCGAGCATGCGATGGGCTTGCTCAAGATGCTGGACCTTGCTCACCTCGCCGACAGCGCGGCAGGCAGCCTTCCGTATGGGCTGCAACGACGGGTCGAGCTGGCGCGCGCCCTCGCGACCCATCCGCAGTTGCTACTGCTCGACGAACCGGCTGCCGGCCTCAATCCGCAAGAGACTGCTGAATTGGGCCAACTGCTGACGCGCATCGGCGAGCACGGCGTGAGCATATTGATGGTCGAGCATCACATGGACCTGGTGATGTCGGTATCCGATCACGTCATCGTGCTCGATTACGGCGTGAAGATTGCCGAAGGCAGTCCGCGCGAAGTGCAGTCCGATCCCAGGGTCATTGAAGCTTATCTGGGCGTGGCCGAAGCCGAACGTCCGGCGGCGGCGTAAGGAGGCCATGATGTTGAATCTGCGATCAGTGCGGGTGGCCTACGGTGCGATCGAAGCCGTCAAGGGCGTCGACATGGATGTGAAGGTCGGCGAGATCGTCTCCATCATTGGTGCCAACGGTGCCGGCAAGAGCACCTTGCTGAAGGCCATCGCCGGGCTCGAGCCGGTGGCTGCCGGCAGCGTGATGATCGATGGTCAGGATTGCACGCGCATCCCTGCTCATCAGAGGGTAGGGCTGGGCGTTGCGCTGTCGCCGGAAGGACGCGGCGTTTTTCCTGACCAGACAGTACGCGACAACCTGCTGCTTGGCGCGTATCTGCGCGGTGCGAAAAACGAACTGACTCACGATGTGATGGCGCGCGAATTCAAGCGCTTCCCGCGCCTGAAGGAGCGTGAACACCAGCTTGCCGGCACGCTGTCCGGCGGCGAGCAGCAAATGCTGGCGATGTCGCGCGCCTTGATGAGCAATCCCAAACTGCTGCTGCTTGATGAGCCGTCGCTGGGCCTCGCGCCACTGGTCATTGCCGATATCTTCCGTGCGATCCGCGAGTTGCGAGACTCCGGCCTGACCATCGTGCTCGTCGAGCAGATGGCCAACCAGGCGCTGGCCGTTGCCGACCGGGCTTATGTACTGGAGACGGGACGCGTCACCGCCGAGGGTAGCGGCAAGGCATTGATGGATGACCCCAAGGTGCGTGCCGCCTACCTTGGTAGCCACTGAAGGACAGGGCAGATGATTGTACGAATTGGCCTCTTGCGAAAAAAGGATGGCATGACGGAGCTGGCGTTCAGTCAGCGCTGGCTGGGGCGTCATGCCGAGCTTGCAGCACGCTTGCCCGGACTCGTGCGTTACGAGCAGAACCATGTGATCGACCATGTTCAGCGCGGCATCAGCTATCCGCGCGGGCCGGAAATCATCGATGGAATGTCGATGCTCTGGTTCGACAATGAGCTAGCCATGCGTGAAGCACTGCAATCCGACGCGGCACGTGCGCTGGCCAGCGATGAGGAAGCATGCTTCAGCAGCGTCAGGGTGCTGACCATCGATCAACTGGAGGTCATTCCTCCGGCAAGCGATCGACCGCTGATCAAGCGCATGTCGACGCTGCGTCGACGGGATGATGTGTCGGCAGAGGTGTTTCGCCACGAGTGGCGTATCGAGCACGCGAGGCTCGTAAAGCGCATCGCCGATGTTCGGGGATATCGGCAGAACCTGGTGGTCGAGCGGGAGTCGCCCAAGGGTCATGCGGTGGATCGTGATCAGATGCCAATCGATGGCATCGTTGAATTGTGGTTTGACGACAAGGACAGCCTGGACGCCGCATTTGGCTCTCCGCAGGGCGCGACCTTGATGTGTCACGCGCGCGAATTCATCGCCGAGATCGCCACTTTCCTGGTCGAACGCCACGTGATCGTGTAACGCGCCCCACGGGGTGGGGCGCTCGGGATTCACGCGTCGTTCAGGCCGTGCCCGTCGCCACCGGGCGTGCCGGGTCGGACGACCATTCACTCCACGAACCCGGGTACAGTGCTGCGCCAGGCAGCCCTGCAATTTCCATCGCCAGCAGGTTGTGACAGGCCGATACGCCGGAGCCGCATTGTGCGATCGTGGTGTCCGGGCTCTTGATCAGCGCGCCGAAATCTCCGCGCAATTCATCGGCTGCCTTGAAGCGACCGTCCGCCTGCAGGTTGTCCTTGAAGAAGCGGCTCTTCGCGCCGGGGATGTGGCCGGCGACCGGGTCGATGGTTTCATTCTCGCCGCGGAAGCGGTCGTTGGCGCGTGCATCGAGCACCGTGCGCGCCTTTGCGCTCAGGTTGGCCAGCACATCGTCGGCGCTGACCGTCGAGGTCAGCGATGCTTGCAGCGTGATGCTGCCGCGTTGGCGCCTGATCAGGTCGGTGGTCAGCGCGCCGCCCCCCGCTGTCCAGGCCTGCAAGCCGCCGTCGAGCACGGCCACGCCACGATGCCCGACCCAGCGCAGCATCCACCACAGGCGCGACGCGAACATGCTGCCGTGCGCGTCGTAGGCGACCACTTGCGAGTTCGGGTACACGCCGAGCTCGCGCAGGATGTCGATGAAGGCTTCCTGCGTCGGCAGCGGATGGCGGCCGCGAAAAGCGCCGTTCGGGCCTTTCGATTTGTCGGACAGGTGGATATCGGGATCAGCGTGCTGTGCGCCGGGAATGTGGCCGGCAGCGAAAGCGATCGCACCCGCCTTGGGATCGGTCAGCTCCGACCGGCAGTCCAGGATCACGAAGGTGGGATTGTCGATATGCTGCTTCAATTCCGCAGCGCTGATCAGCGTCGTGTACGGCATGCACAGGTCTCCTCGATGTCATGCCCGCCGGGTCGTCGTCTGTGCGACCTTGTCAGGGGACGGGCTACGGGCCGCGCTGGCGGCGTGGCCCGTGGTTGGGTTGTGACTTCTTATGTGATCTTCCTGATGCTGCTGCGGGCATTATAGAAGGTGGCCGTCACGCCGCTGGCAAGGATGATCGCCATGCCGAGCCAGCCCCACGCATCCAGATGGTCGCCCCAGATGAGTATGCCCCAGATCGATGAAAAAACGATGCCGGTGTATTGCAGGTTGGCCGTGACCAGCATCGCGCCGAGGCGGTAAGCACGCGTCATTGCCATTTGCGCAATCGTCGCGGTCAGGCCGATGGTCGCCAGCAGCAGCCAGTCGATGCCGTGCAATGCATGCAGCAGCCGGAACTCGCCGAAGCGGATATGGCTGTCGACCAGGCTACCCAGCAGGCCCGCGATGACGCCGCTGGCCGAGAAATAGAACACGACGCGGTATTCCGGCTCGCCCAGCTGGCCCAGTTTCTTCACCTGCATGTAAGCCAGCGCCGACAGGAAGCCCGAGATCAGCGCCAGCAGGCCGCCCAGCCATTGCTCGGCATGGATGGTGGGTTTGAGCAGCAGTGCCACGCCGATGAAGCTGGTGACGACGGCCCCCGCCAGTCCCCATTCGAAGCGGCGCTCGCGGTGCCACCAGCCCAGCGTGAAGACGATCGCCGCGATCCAGATTGGCGCCATGTAGTTGAGCGTCATGGCGGTCGCCAGCGGCAGGCTGGCGATCGCGAAGAACCACAGCCATAGCGCGGACACGCCGACAAAGCCGCGCCACGCATGGTGCCAGGGCAGGGAGGTTTTCAGCGTCTGCTTGCGCAGGCGCGTCATCGCGAAGATCAGTAGCATGCCGACCGCGCCGCGGCACATCACGATCTCCGACGTGGATGACGCGACCGACTCCAGCTTCACGCAGACGCCCATCAGCGAGAACACGAAGGCGGCAAGCAGCATCCACAACGACTGCATCGGGGTCTCGGGCTTTGTCAGTGTCAGGGCGCGACAGGCGCGCAACGGGATGGGACGACGGCGGGAAAGGCGATGTTGCCGGTCCCGCCGGCAGGTGCGTGCATCAGAGCGCGATCTTGCTGCGGTACCACTCGTGGAAGTGCTGCATGCCGTCTTCCATCGGCGATTGGTAGGGGCCGACTTCACTGGTGCCGCGGTCGAGCAGGGCCTTGCGGCCGGCATCCATGCGCAATGCGATCTCGTCGTCTTCCACGCAGGTCTCCATGTAGGCCGCACGCTCGGCGTCGATGAAGCTGCGCTCGAACAGCGCAATCTCTTCCGGGTAGTAGAACTCGACCACGTTGGTGGTCTTCTGTGGACCACGCGGCCACAGCGTCGACACCACCAGCACGTTCGGATACCACTCGACCATGATGTTCGGGTACAGCGTCAGCCAGATCGCGCCGAACGGCGGCACCTTGCCGCCATTGAAGCGCAACACTTCGTCATGCCATTTCTGGTAGACCGGGGAGCCGGACTTCTTCAGCGCCGAATTCACGCCGACCGTCTGTACGCTGTAGCCCGGGCCCATGTCCCAGCGCAGGTCGTTGCAGGTGACGAAGTTGCCCAGGCCCGGGTGGAAGGGCTCGACGTGGTAATCCTCGAGGTAGACCTCAATAAAGGTCTTCCAGTTGTAGTCGCACTCGTGGATTTCCACATGGTCGAGCATGTAGCCGTCGAAGTTCAGGTCCTTCGTGACCGACATGTTCTTGAGCATGCCGGCGACGTCGAAGCCGTTGTTCTCGAACAGCAGGCCGTTCCAGTTCTGCAGGCCGAAGCGCTCGAGGTTCAGGCAGGGCGTGTCAGCGAAATGCGGCGCGCCGACCAGTTCGCCCTTGAGGTCATAGGTCCAGCGGTGCAGCGGGCACACGATATTGCTGGAATTGCCACGACCGACCAGCATCTTGGCCTGGCGATGGCGGCAGACGTTCGACATCAGTTCGATGCCTTGCGGCCCACGGACCAATACGCGGCCGTCGCTCTCCCAAGGGAGGGTCGCGAAGTCGCCGGGATTGGGCACCATGAGTTCATGGCCGGCATAGGCCGGGCCTTGTTTGAACAGCTGGCGGATTTCCTGCTGCAGCAGTGCGTCGTTGAAATAGACGCCTACGGGAAGTTGCGCGTTGGAGCGCGCGAGCCGAGAGAGACTGGCCAGATCGGACATCCCCACCCCCAAATTAATTTGCACCAACCTAAGGAAGAAAGAATCCGCAAAAACCTGTGTTCAAAAACTGAATGAAACGGTTATTTTTTGGACGAAGGGCGGATTATACCTGCGCGGCTTCCCCGGGGATACCATTTTTTCAAGCTTGTGGCGAGGCTTTTCCCACGGTGAGGCGCGGCTCGTCCGGCAGCCAGGTGCGTGTGTGGCACAGGCGTCGGATGCCGATATGGCAATCAATTCGCCGGGTATTGCAGTCCGGCGACGTA
>JBDKLN010000253.1:0-6695 GCA_039806045.1 Pseudomonadota bacterium | reverse complement strand
GTGCTGACCGTCGACCCGGCACAAGCCGCGCAAGACGTGCGCGAAAAAGTCGCGCTGGTGAAGACCCTCTTTCGCAAGGAAGTGAAGGAGCCGCGCGTCACCCGTTTCGACCCGGCCGACCGGCCGATCTTTTCGGTGGCCGTCACCAACGACGCCGGCAAAGGGCAATACACCGCACGTGAGCTGACCACGATCGCCGACGAACTGGTCAAGAAACGCTTCGAGAATGTGCGTGGCGTCGGCTCGGCCACGCTGGTGGGCGGCGTCAAGCGCGAAGTGCAGGTCTACGTGAAGCCGGCCGCGATGGAAGCGCTGGGCGTATCGGTGGACCAGGTGATGAATGCCGTGCGCAACGAAAACCAGGAGTTGCCCGCCGGCGCCGTGCGCACGCAGGCCAATGAGCAAGTGGTGCAGGTGCAGGGCCGCGTGCGCCGCCCCGAGGATTTTGCGCGGCTCGTGGTTGCGCGCCGCAATGGCCAGGCCATTTTGCTCGGACAAGTCGCCGATGTGATCGACAGCCAGCAGGAACAGGAAAACCTTGCACTGTTCAATGGCAAGCGCACGATCGCGATCGATATCCTCAAGGCCCAGGGCCAGAACACCATCGAGGTCGCCGACGGCTTGCAGAAGACCATCCGCGAACTGCAGCCGACGCTGGATGCGCTGCATCCCGGCATCAAGCTCGAAGTGATCCGCGACGGCTCGCGCCAGATCCGCGTCGGCGTCGAGAACGTGCGCCGCACGCTGATCGAAGGCGCGCTGCTGACGGTGCTGATCGTGTTCCTGTTCCTGAACTCGTGGCGCTCGACCGTGATCACCGGCTTGACGCTGCCGGTGTCCCTGATCGGCACCTTCCTGTTCATGGACATGTTCGGCTTCACGATCAACATGATCACGCTGATGGCGTTGTCGCTGTGTGTGGGCTTGCTGATCGACGATGCGATCGTGGTGCGCGAGAACATCGTTCGCCATGCGGGCATGAAAGTGAACGGCCGCTACCCGGACCCGCGCAAGGCCGCACTCGACGGTACGGCCGAGATCGGCCTGGCGGTGCTGGCGACGACCTTCTCGATCGTCGCGGTGTTCCTGCCGGTCGGCTTCATGGGCGGCATCATCGGCCGCTTCTTCCACCAGTTCGGCGTCACCGTCGCCGCGGCGGTGCTGATTTCGATGTTCGTGTCCTTCACGCTGGACCCGATGCTGTCGTCGGTCTGGCATGACCCCGAGGCGCATGGCGAACATGCGAAGAAGGGCTGGTATGCGATGACCTTCGGCCGCCTGCTGGCGCAGTTCGAGCGTGGCGTGCGATGGATCTCGCGCGTTTACCAGGCCTGGCTGCGCTGGTCGCTGAAGCACCGCGTGCTGACCGTGATGCTGGCCGCGGCCACCTTCTTCGGTGGCTTCCTGATCCCGGCCTCAGGCCTGATCGGCACCGAGTTCGTGCCGCAGGCTGACTACTCGGAGACGGGCGTCATCTTCAACACCCCGGTCGGCTCGTCGCTCGAGTTCACCGAGAGCAAGGCACGACAGGTCGAGACGGCGTTGCGCACGCTGCCGGAAGTGGTGGACCTGTACACCACCATCAATACCGGCAACGCGCAGGGCAAGAACTATGCGACTGTGTATGCGCGCCTGAAGCCGCGCGCCGAACGCCAGCGCTCGACCAGGCAGCTGAACCAGCCGCTGCGTGACAAGCTGGCCGGCATCCCCGGCATTACCGTCACCCATGTCGGTGCGCTCGACGGCGTCGGTGGCGACAACAAGCAGATCCGCCTGTCGCTGCTCGGCCCCGACCTGAACCAGCTCGGCAAGCTGTCGGAAGAAGCCATCGCCCGCATCCGCGCCATTCCCGGCATCGTCGACCTCGATTCGTCGCTCAAGCCCGGCAAGCCCACCATTCAGGTCGAGCCCTACCGCGATGTGGCGGCCGACCTCGGCATCGGCGTCGCGCAGATCGCCGGCACCCTGCGCCCGCTGCTGGCCGGCGAAGCGACCAGCACCTGGCGCGCGCCGAATGACCAGAGCTATGACGTCAACGTGCGACTCGCGCCGACTGACCGCAACACCCTGGGCGACCTGTCGCGCCTGATGCTGGCCAGCACGCAGGCCAATGCCGACGGCTCGGCGAAACTGGTACCGCTGCGGCAAGTGGCGAACGTCGGCCCGGCCACCGGCGCGACCCAGATCAACCGGCGCGACCTCAACCGCGAAGTCGAACTGTCAGCCAACGTGGTCGGCCGCTCGGCCGGCCAGGTCAGCGCCGAGATCAAAAAAGTGCTGGAGTCGATGAACTTCCAGCCCGGCTACCGCTGGCAAGTCGGCGGCGCGACCAAGAACATGCAGGAGTCCTTCGGCTATGCGCTGCAGGCATTGCTGTTGGCGATCATCTTCATCTACATGATCCTCGCGTCGCAGTTCGCGAGCTTCCTGCAGCCGGTGGCGATCATGTCGGCGCTGCCACTGACGCTGATCGGCGTGTTCCTGTCGCTGATGTTTTTCCGCTCGACCCTGAATCTGTTCTCCATCATTGGCTTCGTGATGCTGATGGGGCTGGTGACCAAGAATGCGATCCTGCTGGTGGACTTTGCGAACCAGGCACGCCGGCAGGGCATGGAGCGCTTCGACGCGCTGCTGGAAGCCGCCCATGTGCGCTTGCGCCCGATCCTGATGACCACGCTGGCGATGGTGTTCGGCATGGTGCCGCTGGCGCTGGGGCTGGCCGAAGGTTCGGAGCAGCGCGCGCCGATGGGCCAGGCCGTGATCGGCGGCATCATCACCTCGTCGATCCTGACGCTGGTGGTCGTGCCGGTGATTTACACCTGGCTTGATGACCTGACGATCTGGGGCCGTCGCAAGCTGGGGTTGCCGCCGGCAGCGAGCCCCGCTGAAGCCGCGCCGTCAGGCACCGCGCCGCTGGCCAAAGTCGCGGCGAGGCATGACGAGCCCGTTTGATAAAATCGCAAGCCTTTTAGCGAATAACATCGTCCCTTTTTTCATTCATTTCGACCTGCCCGAGACTTCGCCATGAATTTCGAACAAGCCCGCCAGAACATGATCGCGCAGCAGATCCGCACCTGGGACGTGCTGGACAATGACGTGCTGCAGACCCTGGTGGATGTCCGCCGCGAAGCCTTCGTGCCGGCGGCCTGCCAGAGCCTGGCCTTCGTCGATACCGAGATCCCACTGCCCTGCGGCCAGAACATGCTGGCGCCCAAGCTCGAGGCACGCTTGCTGCAGGAAGCCGCGATCCGCAAGACCGAACAGGTGCTGGAGATCGGCGCCGGCTCCGGCTACATGGCTGCGCTGCTCGCGCACCATGCACAGCACGTGTTGACGGTCGAGATCGAGCCCGAATTGAAGGACCTGGCCGAAGCCAACCTGAAGGCCTATGGCATCAGCAACGTGACCGTGGTGCGGGGTGACGGCGCACGCGGCTGGTCCGGCAGCGGCGCGCATGCGGCGCCGTATGACGTGATCATCGTGTCGGGCTCGCTGCCGATGCTGCCACCGTCCCTGCTGGAGCAAGTGAAGGTCGGCGGCCGCCTGCTGGCCATCGTCGGCGAGGCGCCGGTGATGGAGGCTTGTCTGGTCAAGCGCACCGCCGCCGATGCCTGGGACACTGTCACGCTGTTCGAGACCAGCGCCCGGCCGCTGCGCAATGCCGAAGCGCCGTCGGCCTTCCACTTCTGAGCTTTGCCAGACGCCTTTCCGAGCACGAACCATGCACCACCTGAGCGCCATCGAACTCGCAACCTGGCTCGCCGATGACATGCGCGAGAAGCCGTTACTGCTCGATGTGCGCGAGCCATGGGAATTCGACACCTGCCGCATCGCAGGCGCACAGCTGATGCCGATGGCATCGGTGCCGGCGCGCCAGCAGGAGCTGGATCCGGAGCAAGCGGTGGTCTGCATCTGCCACCATGGCGCGCGCAGCATGCAGGTCGCGGCCTTCCTGGAGCGCGCCGGCTTCGAGAACGTAAGCAATCTGACTGGTGGTGTCCACGCCTGGGCACAGCTGGTCGACCCGGCCATGCCGACCTACTGACCCTGAAAAGAAGAACGGACAACACGCATGCGCAAAACCACCCTCGCCACCCTGATCGCCGGCGCACTGCTGTCGCTGGACGCCAGCGCGCTGGACCTGCTGCAAGCCTTCAATGAGGCTCAGGTACACGACAGCCAGTTCGCCAGCGCGCGTGCGCAACGTGATGCCAGCCGCGAGCGCGAGTTGCAGGCGCGTGCGGGACTGATGCCGCAAGTATCGTTCTCCGGCAGCGGCAGCCAGGTCGATGGCACGTCGTCTACGCCGGGCAGCACGGATCGTCCCATCAACTACAACGCCCAAAGCTATCAGGTCTCGCTGCAGCAGCCGCTGTATCGCCCGGCAAACCTGAATGCGTACGAGCAAGGCAAACTGGCAACGGCCGCCGCCGACATTCAGTTTGAACAGGCTCGCATCGATCTCGCGCTACGCGTCGCGCAAGCCTATTTCGACGTGCTGGCCGCAGAAGACGTGATCGCCTTCATCAATGCACAGAAGCTTGCGATCGCCGAGCAATTGGCGTCGGCCAAGCGCAATTTTGAGGTCGGCACGGCCACCATCACCGATACCCATGAAGCACAGGCGCGCTACGATCTGGCGCTGGCGCAGGAGATCGCCGCGCAAAACGACCTCGAGGTCAAACGCAACGCCTTTGCCGTTATTACCGGCAAGCAGCCGGGTATGTTGAGCTCGCTGCGCTCAGGGGTCGTCATCCATGCACCGGAGCCCGCAGGCATGGATCAATGGGTGACCAGCGCCGAGACCGGCAATGTCAGCGTGGTCGCGCAGTCGTACCAGATGGAGATTGCCAAGCTTGATGTGGCGCGTAACAAAGCCGGCCACCTGCCGACGCTGGATGCGGTCGCCAGCTATTCGCACAACACGGGCCTGGCGTATGCGCCCACCGCAACCGTGTCGACCACCAGCATCGGGGTCCAGTTGACGCTGCCTCTCTTTAATGGCTTTTCAACCACCAGCCAGGTGCGCCAGGCCGTATCGCTG
The DNA here is from genome assembly GCA_039806045.1 of Pseudomonadota bacterium. Classification (GTDB taxonomy): domain Bacteria; phylum Pseudomonadota; class Gammaproteobacteria; order Burkholderiales; family Burkholderiaceae_D; genus Pernthalerella. Next base: position 1,651 of record JBDKLN010000253.1, on the reverse strand, counting down.
GAAGAGAAGGCCCGCACTGACCTCGACACCGCGAAGCGTAGTGCCGCCCAGTCCGCGCGCACGGCTTATCTCGGCGTGCAAAGCGGACTGTCGCAGGTACGGGCGCTGGAAGCTGCCGAAACTTCGAGCAAGCTCGCGCTGGAAGCGAACCAGCTCGGCTATCAGGTCGGCGTGAGGATCAATATCGATGTGCTGAATGCCCAGCAGCAGTTGTACTCGACCCGCCGCGACCTCGCCAAGGCGCGCTATGACACGCTGGTCAGCGGACTGCGCCTGAAGGCGGCGGCCGGCAGCCTGTCGCAGGACGACATTGCGCAGCTGAATACGCTGCTGACGTCGCGCTGACAGTTAGCTGACGCCGCGCCTGCGCGCGGCAGGACTTTTGCGCTGATTCGCGCCCCGCAAGGCGATGCCAAAGCAGCGCTTAAGCAAACAAAAAGTAGCTACCTCCGCACCGCTGCCCCATGGCAGCTGCGGAGGCTTTATCGTTGCAAGGTTTTGCCCGGATGCCATGCATCCGGGCCAGAAGTCGTGCCGGCGCCGTACCCCGGCCAAGCATTGTCCCGGGCTGACAGCCCGGCCCGTATCACCTGATCCGTGCGAGTCACCATGAAACCAATTAACACTGCGCGCAGCATCCTGATTCCCGCCCTCCTGCTGGCACTGGCCGCCTGTGGCAAAAAAGACGATCCGTCCAAAGCCGGCGCGGGTGCGCCGCCGCCCTCGATGGTGTCGGTCATCACGGTGGCTCCTGAACAGGTGAGCAACATCACCGAACTGCCGGGCCGCGTCGAAGCCGTGCGCACCGCTGAAGTGCGCGCGCGCGTCGGCGGCATCGTCCAGAAACGCTACTTCACCGAAGGCAGCGAAGTGCATGCGGGCCAGCCGCTGTACCTGATCGATCCGGCACCGTACCAGGCGGCGCAGGAAAGCGCGAAGGCAACCGTCTCGCAAGGCGAGGCCAACTTGCAGCGCGCCGAGGCCAACCTGGCCCTGGCCACCACCAAAGTCAATCGTTACAAAGGCCTGGTCGACAGCAATGCGATCAGCAAGCAGGAATTCGATGATCTCGTCAGCGCGCAGAAGCTGGCTGCCGCCGATGTCGCCGCAGCACGTGCCGCAACCGAGACCGCCCGCGCAGCGCTCGAGACGGCCAAGCTGAACGTCGGCTACGCCACGATCACGGCCCCGATCTCGGGCCGCATCGGCCGCTCGATCATCACCGAAGGCGCGCTGGTGACCGCGAATGACCAGCGCGAACTGTCCGTCATCCAGCAGCTCGACCCGATCTACGTGACCCTGACCCAGTCGTCAGTGGAAATGGCGCGCCTGCGCGAGATCATGTCGCAGAACGGCAAGAGCGGCATCAAGGCCAAGCTGACGCTGATGACCGAAGACGGCCACGCCTACCACCATGCCGGCCAGCTGCTGTTCTCCGAAGCCGTGGTCGACCCGAACTCGAGCTCGGTGATCCTGCGCGCGCAATTCCCGAACCCGGAACGCACACTGCTGCCGGGCATGTACGTGCGTGTGCGCGTCGAACAGGGCGTGCGCCCGGGCACCATCGTCGTGCCGCAGCAGGCCGTGATGCGCACCGTCGACGGTTCGCTGGTGATGACTGTCGATGGCGAAGGCAAGGTTGCGCCGCGTC
>JBDKLN010000252.1:0-22894 GCA_039806045.1 Pseudomonadota bacterium | reverse complement strand
CAATCCTTTCCAGCCATCGGCGCGCAGGAACCAGTGGTGTGCGCCACCGTACACCAGTTCATGACCGGCTTCGTGCACCAGTGGCGCGATCGCATCGAACAGGACGCGCGCCTCGTCATCACTGATGGACAGTGATGGCGGGTCGGTCAGCACCAGATGGTCGCGCGCAATATGGAAGTGCACCGGCTGTAACAGGAACCAGTGGCCTTGCGGCGCCGATGGCAAGGCCAAGCCCTGCATGAGCGCATGCGCGACTGGCGGGCTGTTGTCGGCGTTGCCGGATGCCAGCCAGCGCTCATGCGGTAGCGCCGGCGCGAAAGGGTCACCGTGGTGCTGGCGATGATCGCTGGCGCGCGCCAGCAGGGTTGCCAGCGCGGGCAGGCGCAGCGACTTCAGCAAATCCCGCGCGTGTTCGGCGGGGGGCAGGGCAAACGGGATCAGTAGCGTGGTGGCAGGCATGCCGGCATTGTAGGTGAACTGGCGGACCGGTCATGGCGCGACAGGCGCGGGGTAAGGGCATCACGGCCTCCGCTTTCTGCGGAGCGCACGCAACAGCGTTTTGGTTCCTGTCCGGTGGCTGTGGCAAACTTCGGGCTGCTTAGCACCTGACCCGGAGCCTTGATTGGCATTTTTCAACGACCCGCCGTTCGAGTGGACCATCGGCCTGCGCTATACGCGCGCCAGCCGCCGCAGCGCGCGCAACAGCTTCATTTCTTTCATATCCCTGATTTCGATGGCGGGCATCGCTCTGGGCGTGGCCGCGCTGATCGTGGTGCTGTCGGTGATGAACGGCTTCCAGAAAGAAGTGCGCGATCGCATGTTGTCGGTACTGTCGCATGTCGAGGTCTTCGATGGCGCCGGCAGCCTGCCGGACTGGCAGGACACCGCCGCGCAAGCCTTGCGCCATCCGCAGGTGCGCGGCGCCGCGCCGTTTGTCGATGGCCAGGCCATGGTGACGCGCAACGACACGGTGCGCGGCGTCGTGGTGCGCGGCATCTTGCCGGCCGAAGAGCCGAAAGTGTCGGACGTGGCATCGCAGGTGGTGCAGGGCAGTCTGCGCAGCCTTGTGCCCGGTGAGTTCAATATCGTGGTCGGCAGTGCGCTGGCGCGCAGCCTCGGTCTGCATATCGGCGACAAGCTGACGCTGATCGCGCCGCAAGGGCAGGTGACGCCGGCCGGGGTGCTGCCGCGGCTCAAGCAATTCAATGTCACGGGCATCTTCGAGGCCGGGCATTACGAGTTCGACTCGTCGCTGGCCTTCATTCATCTGGAAGACGGTGAGCGCATGTTCCGGCTGGCCGGCCCCAGCGGACTCCGCTTGAAGCTGGCCGACATGCAGCGCGCGCCCGACGTGGCAGCCGACTTGTCGGTCCAGCTCAAAGGCGATTTTTATCTGCGTGACTGGTCGCAGCAGAACCGCAACTGGTTTGCCGCCGTACAGACTGAGAAGCGCATGATGTTCATCATCCTGACCCTGATTATTGCCGTCGCGGCGTTCAACCTCGTGTCGACGCTGGTGATGACCGTGACCGACAAGCAGGCCGACATTGCCATTCTCCGCACCCTCGGGGCGTCGCCGTCGTCCATCATGCGCATCTTCATCATCCAGGGCGCACTGGTCGGCTTGATAGGCACAGCGATCGGCGTCGCGCTGGGCGTGCTGATCGCGCTGAACATTGGTGTCATCGTGCCCTTCATCGAATCCCTGTTCGGCGTCCAGTTTCTGCCGCGCGACATCTACCTGATCAGCGCGGTTCCCTCCGACCTGCGCTGGCCGGATGTGGGGCGCATCGGTGGCATCGCCGTGTTGCTCGCCTTCCTCGCCACGCTGTATCCAAGCTGGAGCGCCGCGCGCGTGCGTCCGGCAGAGGCGCTGCGCTATGAGTGAGGCCATGATGAATCACGCGACGCAGCCACAGGCCGAGGGCGCCGCAGCGGGTAAAACAGTGCTGGCCTGCGCCGGGCTCGGCAAGCGCTTCGCGCAAGGCCGCGACAGCCTGACAGTACTCAGCGATATCTCGCTGCAGGTGCATGCCGGCGAGCGCGTCGCCATTGTCGGCGTGTCCGGTTCCGGCAAGTCCACGCTGCTGCATTTGCTGGGCGGGCTCGACGTACCGAGCACCGGCAAGGTTGAATTGCTGGGACGGGATTTCGCGTCGCTGCCCGAGCAGGTGCGCGGCGAGCTGCGCAATCGTTCACTCGGTTTTGTCTACCAGTTCCATCACCTGCTGCATGAATTCACCGCGCTCGATAACGTCGCGATGCCCTTGCTGATTCGCCGCTTGCCGCGCGCCGAAGCGCGCGCCACCGCAGCCGCATTGCTGCAGCGCGTGGGCCTGACCGCAAGGCTGTCGCATTTGCCCGGCGAGCTGTCCGGCGGCGAACGCCAGCGTGTGGCACTGGCACGCGCACTGGTCACGCAGCCAGCCTGCGTGCTGGCCGATGAGCCGACCGGCAACCTCGACCGCCAGACTGCGCACGACGTGTTCGATTTGATGCTGGAACTGTCACAGACACTGGGCACGGCCTTTGTCATCGTCACGCATGACCCCGACCTCGCGGCGCGTTGCGACCGCGTGCTGCATCTGGGGCCTGACGGACTGACCTGAAGGCGCGAACATGTCCGCGGCCCTGGTCGACAGTCACTGCCATCTGGATGCGAGCGAGTTCGGCCGCACGCCGGCCGAGGTCGCAGATGAGGCCGCCGCAGCAGGCGTGCGCTGGATCATCGTTCCGGCCGTCGAGCGTGGCAATTTCGACGCCGTCGCCGCCATCGCGCACCAGCATCCCGGCTGTGCCTATGCGCTGGGCATCCATCCGATGTATGTGCCACGCGCGAGCGAGCAAGACCTGGTCGTATTGCGCGAACGCGTTGCGCAAGCCATGGACGACCCGCGCTTCATCGCCATCGGCGAGATCGGCCTCGACTTCTTCATCCCTGAGCTGAAAGACGGGCCGCTGCGTGACAAGCAAGCGCATTTTTATGTCGAGCAGCTGAAGATTGCACGCGACTTCGACCTGCCTGTCATCCTGCACGTACGCCGTTCGCAAGACCAGCTGCTGAAGCAATTGCGCCGCATCCGCGTGCGCGGCGGCATCGCGCATGCTTTCAATGGCAGCGAGCAGCAGGCGGCTGCGTTTGTCGCGCTGGGTTTCGTGCTGGGATTCGGCGGTGCGATGACCTTCACGCGCGCGCTGCAGATACGCCGGCTGGCTGCCAGCCTTCCGCCGGATTGCATCATCCTCGAGACTGATGCGCCCGATATTGCTCCTTCCTGGCTGCATCCGGCTGTGAATACGCCGGCGCAGCTGCCCCGCATCGCTGCGGAGCTGGCCGAGCTGCGCGGCCAGCCTGTGGCAGACATCGCGCACCAGACCACGCAAAACGTGGCGCGCGTCCTGCCTCGCCTTGGCAGCCTGATGATGGCCTGAGTGCGGTTGCTGGCGCTCGCCTGGCTGGCCGGCACTGCATGGCTGCAGAGCCAGGCAGCACTGCCTGCGCTGGCAGTGGCCTGGCTGGCCATGGCTGCCGGAGGCTTGTTGCTCCTTGCGGCACTCTGGCGCGAGCCGGCCGGGGACGGCGCACAGCCGGCACGGGCATCGCCACGCGTGCCGTGGGAGCGGGGTCCGACAGCGCTTCCTGCCGCGCCGGATGTTTCAACGCTGGCTGCAACGCCCGCGCTGGCAGTCGCGCTGCTCGTCGCGCTCGCCGGCTTGTCGGCGGGGGCCGGCTGGTCCGCAGCGCGTGCGCACTGGCGTCTTGACCATGCTTTGCCCGTGGCGCTCGAAGGACGCGACCTGCAGGTCACCGGCATCGTGGCCAGCCTGCCCGATGATGTCGGCCGTGGCCAGCGCTTCCGCTTCGACGTCGAAAGCGCACAGGACGGTGACATGCAAGTCAGTGTCCCGCCGGTGCTCACGCTCGGCTGGTATGACGGCGATGACAATGAGGCGATGCAAAGGCAGGCGGTTCGTCCCGGCGAGCGCTGGCGGTGGACGCTCAGGCTGAAGCGGCCGCATGGCCTTGCCAACCCGGATGGTTTTGACGAAGAGGCCTGGCTGCTGTCGGAAGGCGTGCGCGCCACCGGTTACGTGCGCCCGAGCGGCGCAACGCGGCTCGATGCCTTCGTGGTCAGCGCGCGCGATGTGGTCGGCCGCGCCCGTTTGCTGCTTCGAGAGCGCATCGTGCAGGCCTTGCCTTCGGCGCGCCATGCGGGCGTGATGGTCGCGCTGGTGATCGGCGACCAGCGCGGCATCAGCGAGCGCGAGCGCCAGCTGTTCAACTTGACGGGCATTGGCCATCTGGTATCGATATCGGGCTTGCACATCACGATGATCGCCGCGCTGGCTGCTGCGGGCATGCGGCGCGCATGGCGACACGGCAGCGGGCGCCGCCGACCCTTGCCCTTGTTGCTGCCCGCGCAGAAGGCGGGAGCACTGGCGGGGCTGCTGGCGGCGGCGCTGTATGTGGCGCTCGCCGGCTTTGGTGTGCCGGCCATGCGCACCTTGCTGATGCTGGCCGTCGTCACCGCTGCACAACTTGGCTCGCGCCTGCTGCCGCCGTCGCGCGTGCTGTCAGCAGCCTTGCTCGTCGTGACCATCATGGATCCGTGGGCGGTGCTGTGGCCCGGTTTCTGGCTGTCGTTCGGTGCCATCGCCTGCATCCTGTTTGCATCGGCAGGCCGCGCAGACGAAGGCAGCGGACGCCGGCAAGGATGGGGACCCATGCGGGCCGCGCTCGCATCGACTGCGCGCACGCAATGGGTGGTCACCGCTGGGCTGGTTCCCTTGAGTGTCGGCTTGTTCGGACAATTGTCGCTGGTGGGTCCGCTGGCGAATGCGATCGCGATTCCCGTGGTGAGCTTCATCGTGACGCCCCTGGCCTTGTTGGGGGTGGCGTTGCCCCAGCCCTTGAGCAGGTGGATGCTGGCCAGCGCGCATCGCGCATTCGACTTGCTCGTCCGTGCACTTGAGGCCATGGTCGGATGCATCGACGCGCCCGGCGACGGCAGCATCGCGCCCGTCGCATGGCTGGTGCCACAGCCATCGGCGCTGGTGCTCGCCATCGCTGCCATCGGCACTGTGTGGCTGCTGGCGCCGCGCGGCTGGCCCTGGCGCTGGGCGGGTATGCTGTGCTGGCTGCCCATGCTGGTCGCGGGACCGTCAGCGCCAGCTCGCGGATTCTGGCTGACCGCGCTTGATATCGGGCAGGGCAATGCGGTGCTGGTCGAGACCGCACATCATCGGCTGCTGTACGACACGGGGCCGGCATGGCCCTCGGGCTCGGATGCCGGTACGCGCGTGATCCTGCCTTACCTGAGGTCACGCGGCATCGCGCGGCTGGACGCATTGATGGTGTCGCATGCCGACCTCGATCACTCGGGCGGCGCGGCCTCCGTCCTGGCGGCCCTGCCGGTCGGCTGGTTTGCGTCATCGTTGCCGGCGCCGCATCCTTTGTTGCGTAACCAGGCCCGCCATGTGAGCTGCGTGGCGGGCCAGCGCTGGCAATGGGACGGCGTCTGGTTCGAGGTCTTGCATCCGCTGGCAGCCGATCGCGATGAACGCAAGACCAATGCGCGCAGCTGCACCTTGCGCATCAGCGCGGGCGGACAGGTCGCGCTGCTGGCCGGTGATATCGAGCGGCCGCAGGAACAGGCATTGCTGGCGCGCGAGGGCGAGGGTTTGCATGCGAATGTCTTGCTCGCGCCTCACCACGGCAGCGGCACTTCTTCGACGCCGGCTTTCCTGGATGCCGTTGCGCCCGACTGGGCGCTGTTTCAGGTTGGCTATCGCAATCGCTATCGCCACCCGAAGGCCGAGGTCGTCGAGCGCTACCGGATGCGCGGCATACGCATGCGGCGCAGCGACGAGGCGGGCGCCATTCGTGTGGAGTCCTGGCCTGCGTTGCGCGTGAGTGCCTGGCGCTGCGAGCAGCGACGTTACTGGCGGCCGGCGGGTTGCCAATCGGATTGACCGCGGTCGTGCGTTTCGGCGCGGCGCTTTGATGCGCGGCGGATGACGATCACTGCGCCCATGACAGCATCGACCGTTTGGGTGTCGGAGCAGAAAGCATGGGCAAACGAACTCGCGTGCAGCTGGCGGCGGCACTCATGTGCTGGCCGGCCGTTGCCTGCGCGTGGCCGAATGATGCGCAGTCCATCATCGAGCGTGGCAGGGAGTCGACCACGCTGGACATCGATAACGATTCGATCCCGTTCCGCAATAATGACGGCCTGTACACCAGCGGCATACGCATCACACGCAGTTACCGGCTGCGCGAAACGGGCGGCTGGCGCTCGCTGGCCTGGCGCTTCGGCCAGCAACTCTATACGCCCAAACACGTCAGGACGCCACCCGAATTGCTGGGGCCACTCGACCGGCCTTACGCCGGCTGGCTGTACGGCGGGGCGTCCTACCGGGTCGAAGCCGATGATGGCAGTGAACGGGCCTGGGGATTGGACTTCGGTTGTCTGGGCCCGTGCGCCGGCGGCGCAGCCACCCAAAAGTTTTTCCACCAATTGCTGAACCAGCCACGGCCGCTGGGCTGGGGCTCGCAGTCGTCGAGCCAGCCCGGCCTGGTCGCCCATGTCGGCGCGCGCGCGCCCTCATACCGTTTGGCGGCGGGCGCCGACCTGCGGCCGGGATGGGCCCTACGGGCGGGGAATATCTTTACTGACCTGACGCTGGACGCGACCTTGCGCGCCGGACGGCTGCGCGCTGCTGACGGCGAAGCCGTTGCTTACGGCTTCTTTCGTGCCGCTGTGCGCGCAGTCGCCTACGACGCCACCCTGCAGGGCGGCTTGTTCAGCAGCGATCCCGGACGTACCGTCAGGCCACGGCGTGGCACCGGCGAGATCGAGGCCGGGCTGCAATGGCAGGGCGATGCATGGGCGGTGCGGGTGTCGCTGGTCGGGCGCAGTAACGAGATCGCCGGGCTGTCCGAGTCGCAGGGTCGCGAGTCTTTCGTTCGGCTGTCCGTCAGCTATTCGCCGTGATGGCGCGGCGAACAGGTCGCATCGTGATGTGATCGGCCGGCGAGGGCGGACAAACGCGCGGCGCGCAGCGGGTTGGCCGGGCTTGGCAAACGGTAAACATCAATTGGTCCGGAGCGGGCGGGTTCTGTGCGGTATAATTTGAATTTCACGCTAGTGCCTCACCGGCCTACCCTGCAATGACCAAGTTTGTATTCGTCACTGGCGGCGTCGTGTCTTCCCTGGGCAAGGGAATCGCGGCAGCGTCTCTCGCAGCGATCCTCGAATCGCGCGGCCTCAAAGTCACCCTCCTCAAGCTGGACCCCTACATCAACGTCGATCCCGGAACGATGAGCCCGTTCCAGCATGGCGAAGTGTTCGTCACTGATGACGGCGCCGAGACCGACCTTGACCTGGGCCACTACGAGCGCTTCATCAGCGCGCGCATGAAGAAGGTCAACAATTTCACCACCGGCCAGATCTATGAATCGGTGATCCGCAAGGAACGTCGCGGCGAGTACCTCGGCAAGACCGTGCAGGTGATCCCGCACATCACCAACGAGATCCAGGACTTCATCCATCGCGGCGCCGAAGGCTTTGATGTCGCGATCGTCGAGATCGGCGGTACCGTCGGCGACATCGAATCGCTGCCTTTCCTTGAGGCGGCTCGCCAGTTGTCGCTGCGCGGCGGCCGCAACAGCGCAGCCTTCGTGCACCTGACGCTGGTGCCTTACCTGCAGTCGGCCGGTGAACTGAAGACCAAGCCAACCCAGCACAGCGTGCAGAAGTTGCGGGAGATCGGCATTTCGCCGGACGCGCTGCTGTGCCGCGCCGATCGCCGCATCCCGGACGACGAGCGCGCGAAGATTTCGCTGTTCTCGAATGTGCAGGAAGACGCCGTGATCTCGGTATGGGACGCCGACACCATCTACAAGATTCCCCAGATGCTGCACGACCAGGGCCTGGATCGCATCATTTGCGAAAAGCTGCACGTCGAGGCCAAGCCGGCCGACCTGTCGATGTGGACCCGCCTGGTCAATGTGCTCGAGAACCCTAAGCACGAAGTCAACATTGCGATGGTCGGCAAGTATGTTGACCTGACCGAATCCTACAAGTCGCTGACCGAGGCGCTGCGCCACGCCGGCATCCATACCGAATCGCGCGTGAACATCGAATACGTGGATTCGGAAGAAATCGAAGCCAAGGGCGCTGCCAGCCTCAAGAAATACGATGCGATCCTGGTGCCGGGCGGTTTCGGCAAGCGCGGCGTCGAAGGCAAGATCGCTGCGGCCCGCTATGCGCGCGAGAGCAAGGTGCCTTACCTCGGCATCTGCCTCGGCATGCAGGTCGCGCTGATCGAGTACGCACGCAATGTCGCCGGCCTGAAAAATGCCAACTCGACCGAATTCGAGCCTGACACCGAAAACCCGGTGGTGGCGCTGATCACCGAGTGGCAGAACCACGACGGCAAGGTCGAGCGTCGCGACGAGAACTCCGACCTCGGCGGCACCATGCGGCTGGGCGCGCAGACTTGCGCAGTCAAGCCGGGCACGCTGGCCGCCGAGATCTATGGCGCCGAAGTCACCGAGCGCCATCGCCATCGCTACGAAGCGAACAACCATTACCTCGAGCGCGTCGAGCAGGCCGGCCTGATCGTGTCGGCACGCACGCCGACGGAGCAACTGTGCGAGATCATGGAATTGCCGCGTGCAGGCGAACAAGCTCACCCTTGGTACATGGGCGTGCAATACCACCCGGAATTCAAGTCCACCCCGCGCGACGGCCATCCGCTGTTCATTTCCTTCATCAAGGCCGCGCTGGCCCACAAGGGCGCCGACCAGAGGAAAGCCGCATGAAGCTGGCCGGCTTTGACGTCGGGCTCGATCGCCCGTTCTTCCTGATCGCCGGTCCCTGCGTGATCGAATCCGAGCAGATGGCCCTCGACACCGCGGGCCACCTGAAGGAAATCACCGCCGGGCTGGGCATTCCCTTCATCTACAAGTCTTCCTTCGACAAGGCGAACCGCTCGTCCGGTTCGTCGTTCCGCGGGCTGGGCATGGAGAAGGGCCTTGAGATCCTCGCCACGGTGAAGAAGACCATCAACGTGCCGGTGCTGACCGACGTGCATGAAATAGCCGAGATCAAGCCGGTGGCGGCGGTGGTCGATGTGCTGCAGACGCCGGCCTTCCTGTGCCGCCAGACGGATTTCATCCGTGCGTGCGCGCAGTCGGGCAAGCCGGTCAACATCAAGAAGGGCCAGTTCCTCGCGCCGCACGACATGAAGCACGTGATCCAGAAGGCGCGTGACGCAGCGGCTGAAGCCGGCCTGCCGACCGATGTCTTCATGGCCTGCGAGCGTGGCGTGTCCTTCGGCTACAACAACCTCGTGTCCGACATGCGTTCGCTGGCGATCATGCGCGAAACCGGTTGCCCGGTGGTGTTCGATGCCACGCACTCGGTGCAATTGCCGGGCGGGCAGGGAACCTCGTCCGGCGGCCAGCGCGAGTTCGTGCCGGTGCTGGCACGTGCGGCAGTCGCTGTCGGTATCGGCGGCCTGTTCATGGAAACCCATCCGGACCCGGCCAAGGCCATGTCCGACGGTCCGAACGCGGTGCCGCTGGGCCGCATGCGCGAGCTGCTGCAAAGCCTGGCCGAGCTTGACCGCGTGGTCAAGAAGGCGCCTTTCCTCGAGAACGACTTCAGCTGAACGGGCGATGGCGCGACGACGTGATCGCGCGACTGCCTGAGCTATGACTATCCGTATCCAATAAAACCAAGCCATCCTGGAGAACTGAATGAGTGCAATCGTTGACATCGTCGGCCGTGAGATCATCGACTCGCGCGGCAATCCCACCGTCGAATGCGACGTGCTGCTGGAGTCGGGCGTGATGGGCCGTGCGGCGGTGCCGTCCGGCGCATCGACCGGTTCGCGCGAGGCAATCGAGCTGCGCGACGGCGACAAGTCGCGTTATCTCGGCAAGGGCGTGCTGAAGGCCTGCGAGAACATCAACACCGAGATCTCGGAAGCGATCATGGGCCTGGACGCCAGCGAACAGGCTTTCCTCGACCAGACCCTGCTCGACCTTGACGGCACCGACAACAAGGGCCGTCTGGGCGCGAATGCGACGCTGGCCGTGTCGATGGCTGTCGCCAAGGCTGCCGCTGAAGAAGCCGGCCTGCCGCTGTACCGCTATTTCGGCGGTTCGGGCGCGATGCAGATGCCGGTGCCGATGATGAACGTCATCAACGGTGGCGCGCACGCCGACAACAACCTGGACCTGCAAGAGTTCATGATCATCCCGGTCGGCGCGCCCAGCTTCCGCGAGGCGATCCGCTACGGTGCCGAAGTCTTCCACATGCTGAAGAAGATCCTGCACGACAAGGGCCTGACCACCGCCGTCGGCGACGAAGGCGGGTTCGCACCGTCGGTCAAGAGCCATGAAGAAGCGATCCAGCTGATCCTGCAGGCGATCGAGAAGGCCGGCTACGAGCCGGGCACCCAGATCGCGCTGGGCCTCGATTGTGCAGCCTCCGAGTTCTACAAGGATGGCCTGTACCATCTCGACGGCGAGGGCCTGAAGCTGTCGTCGTCCGACTTCACCAACCTGCTGTCGACCTGGTGCGACAAGTACCCGATCATCTCGATCGAAGACGGCATGCATGAAGGTGACTGGGCGGGCTGGGGCACGCTGACCCGCGCGCTGGGCAAGAAGGTGCAGCTGGTCGGCGACGACCTGTTCGTCACCAACACCAAGATCCTGAAAGAGGGCATCGAGAAGCACATCGCCAACTCGATCCTGATCAAGATCAACCAGATCGGCACGCTGACCGAGACCTTCGCTGCGATCGAGATGGCCAAGCGCGCCAGCTACACCGCGGTGATCTCGCACCGCTCGGGCGAGACCGAAGACTCGACCATTGCCGACATCGCCGTCGGCACCAACGCACTGCAGATCAAGACCGGCTCGATGTCGCGTTCGGATCGCATGGCGAAATACAACCAGCTGCTGCGCATCGAGGAAGACCTCGGCGACATCGCCAGCTATCCGGGCCGCTCGGCCTTCTACAACCTGCGCTAAGCCGACGCGCCGGCCGCCGCTCCCCGGCAGCGGCTGGCGTAGCTGAGACTGCTCCGTGCGCCTGATACTCATTTGCCTGACGTTGTTGCTCGTCCTCATCCAGTACCCGCTGTGGCTGGGCAAGGGCGGCTGGCTGCGGGTGTGGGATTTGTCGCGCCAGCTGGATTCGGCGCTGGCCAAGGAACAGGAACTCAAGGCGCGCAACGACAAGCTGGCGTCGGAAGTGCTGGACTTGAAGGAAGGCACCGGTGCGGTCGAGGAGCGCGCGCGTTACGAGCTGGGCCTGATCAAGGAAAACGAGATCTTCGTGCAGGTGCTGGAACCGGGGGCAAGCAAGTCGCCGCCGGTGGCTGGCAACAGGCCGGCCAACTGAGCGCGACTGCCTCGAGATCGGTTCACGTCACCGGATCCCGGCCTGCGCCGGGATGACTAGCGGAGGTCGGCCGACCTCGATAGCGTCGTTCCGGCGCAAGCCGGAACCCAGTGTGGTTGAACGCTGAAGCATCGGGCGTCGGCTGTCTCCCGCCTCCCGCGTGATGCGCAATCAATGCTGCTGCCGTCCGGGCGGCTGCACCGCATCCGCGAGCATGTCGGTCGTGAACAGCTGCGCGCAATCGACCGCATCGAAGCCGTATTTCTGTCCGCAGAAGTCACAATCGATATCGAGCTCGCCGAGATCGGCCAGCGCCGATTCGATTTCTTCGCGGCCCAGCATTTTCAGCATGTTGCCGACTTTCTCGCGCGAGCAGCTGCAATGGAAGGAGGGCTTGCGCGGCTCGAACACGCGCACCTGTTCTTCCCAGTACAGGCGATCGAGCAGGGTCATGATGTCGGTGTCCAGCATTTCTTGCGTGCCGAGGGTCGAGGCCAGCATCACCACATGGTCCCATCGGTCGTTGTCGGCCTGCGGTGACGGCGTGCCGCCTTCATGCGGCAGCTTTTGCAACAGCAGGCCGCGCGTGACCTTGTCGTCGGCCGCCAGCCAGAGGCGGGTATCGAGCTGCTCCGAGCGCAGCATGTAATTCTCGATCACGCTGGCGACCGTGTCGCCGTCGAGCGCCACGATGCCCTGATAGGCTTGCTGGCCGGGCACTTTGTCGGCCGGGTCAAGTGTGATCGCGAAACGGCCGTGGCCGTGCAGGTTCACCAGTTCTTGCAGGTTTGCGTGATCGGCAATTTCGGCATCCGGCGCTATTTTGGCCGTTGCACGCAGCTGCAATGTCGAGTCGCACTCGACCACGAGCAACTGCACCGGGCCATCACCGTGGATCTGCATGATGATCGAGCCATTGAATTTCAGGTTGGCCGACAGCAGTGCGGCGGCGGACATCATCTCGCCCAGCATGGTGGCCACCGGGCGCGGGTAAGTGCGACGTGCCTGGACGTGTTGCCAGGCATCCGAGATCTGGACCAGTTCACCACGTACCGGGGAACGGTCGAACATGAATCGTTGCAGGGTGTCGCTCATTCGTTTGCTCTTCAGGCCGGCGCGCCGGCCCGTGGTTCTGGCCCGATCAAAGGGGCCGGTCATTCAGGGATGCCGGACTCAGCCCAGCTTCTTCAGGTTGGCCCGGTAATTGGCCGCGCGCCTGACGTACAGGTCGGCGCTGGCCATCAGGCCGGCAATCTGTTCTTCCGTCAGCGTGCGTACCACCTTGGCCGGTGAGCCTACGATCAGCGAATTGTCGGGAAAATCCTTGCCCTCGGTGACCAGCGCGCCGGCGCCGACCAGGCAATTGCGGCCGATTTTGGCGCCGTTCAGGATCACGGCCTGGATGCCGACCAGGCTGCCGTCGCCAATCGTGCAGCCATGCAGCATCGCCTGGTGGCCAACGGTGACATCACTGCCCACGGTCAGGGGGTAACCCTTGTCGGTGTGCACGATCACGCCTTCCTGCAGGTTGCTGCGTTCGCCGATCGTGATGCGTTCGGTGTCGCCGCGCAGCGTCGCGCCGAACCAAACGCTGGTATGGGCTTGCAGTTCGACGTTGCCGATCACGGTCGCGCCGTCGACGATGTAGGCCGTTTCATCAATATCGGGCGAGACGTCGCCGAGCTGGTAGATCGCCATGGTGGGAGCCGGATTTACAATGGAGTTTTTCGGTAGACCCGCATTTTACCCTTCACCCTCCTGTCGCCGTCGCATGTCTCCATCGCCCATCCCCGTCCCGGCCGCCTGGCGCGCCGCCGTCCTGCATTGCCTGTGCGAGACTGACCCTGCGACAAAGGCGGCGGACTCGCGCGCGCTGCACGCCGCATGGCTGGCCGGTGCCGGGCTTCCGTCGCTGTCGCGGATGGGCAGGGGAGGGGCTGAGAAAGCCGGGCCGCCCGATACGACGGGCATCCCGGGACGGCCGGCAAGGCCGTTGCTGGTGCCGCCGCGCGACGTGGGGCGGCGCCCGATGAACACCATCGAAGGCCGTGCCGCGCTGATCCACGCGCTGGCCCACATCGAATTCAATGCGATCAACCTCGCGCTGGATGCCGCCTGGCGCTTCGACACCATGCCGCGGCCATTCTTTGACGACTGGCTGAAGGTCGCCGCCGAGGAAGCCCTGCATTTCTCGTTGCTGGATGCGCACCTGCGCAAGCTCGGCTATGCGTACGGCGATTTCACCGCGCACAACAGCCTGTGGGAGATGGCTGACAGCACCCGGGACGATTTGCTGGCGCGCATGGCGCTGGTACCGCGCACGCTGGAAGCACGCGGCCTGGATGCGACGCCGGCGGTGCAGGCCAAGCTCGCGCAAGCCGGCGATGCGGAGGCAGCGGCCATCCTTGACCTCATCCTGCGTGATGAAGTCGGTCATGTGGCGATCGGCAATCGCTGGTTTGGCTGGCTGTGCCAGCGTGACGGACTGGATCCGATCGCGATCTACCCCGACATGGCGCGCCGTTACCGCGCGCCAGTGCTCAAGGGGCCGTTCAACCTCGAGGCCCGCCGCGCGGCGGGGTTCACCGACGAAGAACTGGCCGCCCTGCAGGGACAGTCTGCGCTCGGCGCCTAGGCGGCCGCGCGCGCCCGCTCTTCTTCCAGCAAGCGCAGAACGCGCCGCTGCACCTTGCCGGTGGTGGTCATCGGCAGCGCATCGATGAACTCGATTTCCTTCGGATATTCATACGGCGCCAGCAGGCCGCGCACATGCTGCTGCAACTCGGCGACGAGCGCAGCATCGCGTTCATCGCTGCGCTGCGTGCCCTCGGTCAGCACGATGTAGGCCTTGACCAGGTTGCCGCGCTCGGCATCCGGCTTGGGCACGACCGCCGCATTGGCCACGGCCGCGTGCTTGACCAGGCAATTCTCGATCTCGGACGGCCCGATGCGGTAGCCCGCCGCCTTGAACATGTCATCGGCCCGGCCGCGATACCAGAGGTAGCCATCGGCATCGACTTCGGCGAGGTCGCCGGTCAGCAGCCAGTCGCCACGGTACTTGTCGCGCGTTGCATCATCGCGCTTCCAGTAGCCGGCGAACACGACCGGGTCCGGATGGCCATGAATGTCGCAGCGGTGCAGCGCGACCTCGCCGACCGAACCCGGCAGCACAGGCAGGCCGGCACCATCCAGCACCGCAATCCTGTGGCCGGGGTAGGGGCGGCCCATGCTGCCGGGACGCGCCGGCCAGTGGATCGCGCAATTGCCAACCAGGTAGTTGGCCTCAGTCTGGCCGAACATTTCATTGATCGTGACTCCGAGCGCCGACTGCGCCCAATGGAACACCGTATCGCCGACGGCCTCGCCGGCGCTCATCACGGCGCGCAGTTTCAGGTCGTAGCGACTTTTCGGATCGGGCACGGCCTTCATCATCATCTTCAGCGCGGTCGGGAACAGGAAGCTGTTGGTCACCCGATGCTTTTCCATCAGCGCGAACGCGCCTTCGGCGGAAAAGCGCGCGCGGCTGGCGACGATGGGTTTGCCGAAGTACAGCGTCGGCAGCAAGGCATCCATCAGCCCGCCGGTCCAGGCCCAGTCGGCCGGCGACCAGAACACATCCTTATCGTTCGGGAACCAGTCCTGCGAAGCGACGAAGCCGGGCAGGTTGCCAATCAGCGCCGATTGCGGCATCAGCGCCCCTTTGGGCGAGCCGGTGGTGCCGCTGGTGTAGATCAGCAGCGCCGCGTCGCCGGCGCGCGTGCCGACCGGCGTGAACTGGTCCGAGGTCGTGGCCAGCGCCGCATGCCAGTCGACCAGGTCGTCGCCATGCAGTCCGCGATCGGCGTCGATCGCGATGATGCGCGCCAGCGCCGGGCAATCCGCACGGATCGCATCGATGTTGGGCAGCGCTGCCTCGTCGGCGATCAGCACGGTCGCCTCGCTGTCCTGCAAGCGGTAGGCGAGGGCTTCGGGACCGAACAGCACCGACATCGGCATGGCGATTGCGCCGAGCTGGTGGCAGGCGATGTGCGCGACGGCGACTTCGGGACGCTGCGGCAGCACGATGGCCACGCGCGTGCCGCGCACCACGCCCAGCCTGCGCAGCACGTTCGACAGCCGGTTCGCATCACGCTGCAGCTCCGCATAGCTGACCGCACGGTCGCCGTCTTGCGGATCGTCGACAAGGATCGCGATGCGATTGGGATCGTCGGCCCAGCGCGCGCAGCAGGTTTGCGCGATGTTGAAATCTTCAGGCACGTGCCAGCGGAACTCGCGATACAGCGCGTCGTAGTGGTCGACGGATTCGCGGTGCTTGCCATCGGTCGTGGTGCGGGGCGGGCGCTTTGCGCTCATGGGGTCTCCCTTATAATCGTCGCGACCTCGTCGTTGCGTCGCGCTTGCTGTCTGTCGGTTAAACGCAGTCGCTGAATCCCGGCTTGCGCCGGGATGACGTTCAAAGGATCGCAGACGCCAGTCCTGTCGTCCCGGCGCAGGCCGGGATCCGTTGCCTTTTGAAGCGCTTCAACGCCTGGGGACACTGCGCCAGATTGTAATCCCACCCATCGTCGAACCCATGAGCATTCCCGTGAAACCGTCCCGTTCCGAATTCGTCACGCTGCGCAAGCTGCGCACCCATGTGCGCCAGTGGGGCAGCGAGGGTGCACCCAAGCTCTTCATGCTGCATGGCTGGATGGATGTGGCCGCATCTTTCCAGTTCGTCGTCGATTGCCTGACGCGCGACTGGCACGTGATCGCGCCCGACTGGCGCGGCTTCGGTCTGACCGAGCGCGTCAACGGCGATTGCTACTGGTTTGCCGATTATCTCGGCGATCTGGATGCCCTGCTCGATCATTACGCCAAGGACGAGGCAGTCCACCTGCTCGGACATTCCATGGGCGGCAATGTCGCCGCGATCTATGCCGGCGTGCGGCCGCAGCGCATCGAGAAGCTCATCAACCTGGAAGGTTTCGGCCTGCCGGCCACGCGGCCTGAGCAGGCGCCGCGCCGCTATGCGCAATGGCTGGATGAGTTGCGCACGCCGCCGCAGATGCGACCGTATGCGACACAGGAAGATGTTGCGGCGCGCCTGAAGAAGAACAACCCGCGCATGACAGACGAGCGTGCGCATTTCCTCGCCGGACACTGGGCTGCGCAAAATTCGCAAGGGCAGTGGGACATCCTCGGCGACCCGGCGCACAAGATCACCAGCGCAACGTTGTACCGCGTCGATGAAATCACCGCCTGCTGGGCCGAGATCACGGCGCCGGTGCTGTGGGTCGAGGCTGACGATACGGACATCTGGCGCTGGATGGGGCCGAAGGAAACCGCGCGCGTCGAGATCGACCGACGCAAGGCTTTCATCCGCAACGTGCGCACGGAAATCATCCGCGACGCCGGCCACATGCTGCACCATGACCAGCCGCAAGCACTGGCATGCGTCATCGAAGACTTTCTCGGCTGAATGCCCGGACTGAGCTCGGCCGCGATCCGCCGCGCCCCTGCGAGCGCAGGGGCTTGCGCGTACAATGTGCTGACTGAATCAACAAGCGTCGCCCGTGGCGCTTCCTGTCATTTCCGCACGCGTTTCCTCACTGTTGAACACGACCATGCTCAATGCCGACCTGCACTGCCACTCATACGTCTCTGACGGTATGCTGGCGCCGGCCGAGCTGGCGGCACGTGCCAAGGCACAGGGCGTCGAGTACTGGGCCCTGACCGATCATGACGAAGTCGGCGGCATCGCCGAGGCACGCGCCGCGGCCATGGACGCGGGCTTGCCTTTCGTGGCAGGCGTGGAGATTTCCATCACCTGGGCCGGCAAGACGGTTCACATCGTCGGCCTCGGCATCGACGAGGACAACGCGACGCTGCAAGCCGGGTTGGCCTCGGTGCGCAATGGCCGACTGGTGCGCGGGCGCGAAATTGCCGCGCAGCTGGAGCAGGCCGGTATTCCCGGCGCGTTCGAAGGCGCGCTGCAATACGCGGACAATCCCGAGATGCTGGGTCGCACGCATTTCGCGCGCTTCCTGGTCGACGCCAAGGTCAAGCCGACCGTGTCCGCGGTCTTCGATCACTATCTGGTCGAGGGCAAGCCGGGATTCGTCCCGCATCGCTGGGCGACACTGGAAGAGGCGGTCAGCTGGATCCGTGCTGCCGGCGGCCGCGCCGTGATCGCACATCCGGGCCGCTACCCGTTTACCGACTTGCAGCTATGGGCCATGATCGATCGCTTCCGCGAATTGGGCGGTGAGGGGATCGAAGTCGTTACCGGCAGCCACACGCCGGACCAGTACGCCACCTTCGCCAATGTCGCGCGCCGCAGCGGCTTGCTGGCCTCGCGCGGCTCGGACTTCCACGGGCCCGGCGAGTCGCGCGTCGACCTCGGTGCCTTGCCGCCGCTGCCGTCGGGCCTGACGCCGGTCTGGCATGATTGGTGAGAAAATATCTCATCCGATCTAAGGGAGTTTTCGGTTTTTCCTGACTTGTCAAACAACAATTGCCCCCAAAATGGCGGGTGTGCAGCCGCTGACTGAAGCGCCAGGCGCGCATCGGGCCGTGGGCTCTCATCCAGTCCTTTCGTACGTGGAGAAACCCTTATGAAACGCATCGTGCTGTTCGTGCTGACCAACATCGCCGTGGTCGCTGTGTTGTCCATCGTGCTGTCGGTCCTCGGCGTGGACCGCTTCCTGTCGGCGCGTGGCCTGAACGTGGGCATGCTGCTGGCGTTTTCGCTGGTGGTCGGCTTTGCCGGCTCCATCATTTCCCTGTTGATGAGCAAGCCGATGGCCAAATGGTCGACCGGCGCGCGTGTACTCGACGCGCCCGAAAACGCGACCGAGCAATGGCTGCTCGAGACCGTGGGCCGGCTGGCACAGCGTGCCGGCATCGGCATGCCGGAAGTCGCCGTCTATGACGGCGAGCCGAATGCCTTCGCCACCGGTGCCTTCCGCAACGAGGCACTGGTCGCGGTGTCGACCGGCCTGCTGATGAACATGACGCGCGAAGAAGTCGAGGCCGTGCTCGGCCACGAGGTCGCGCACATCGCCAACGGCGACATGGTGACGATGACCCTGATCCAGGGCGTGGTGAACACCTTTGTGGTCTTTTTCTCGCGCGTGGTGGGCTTCGTGGTCGATCGGGCGCTGTCGCGCAATGACCAGGAATCGGGCGGCATCGGCTACACGATCACCGTGATTGTTTGCCAGATCCTGTTTGGCCTGCTGGCCTCGATGATCGTCGCCTGGTTCTCGCGCCAGCGTGAATTCCGCGCCGACGCCGGCTCGGCCCAGTTGCTGGGCAGCCGCCAGCCGATGATCAATGCGCTGGCTCGCCTGGGCAAGATGCATGAGTCGGAATTGCCGCAATCGGTGGCCGCGCTCGGCATCAGCCACTCCGGCGGTTTCTTCGAGCTGTTCTCGACCCACCCGCCGCTCGAAGAGCGCATCGCAGCGCTGCAGCATGGCTGATGCGGCGGCATGTCCAGGCTGCGCAGCGCCTCCGGCCAACGCCCGCACCTGCGAGCGTGACGCCGGACAGGGTGCAGCGCCGGTCGCTGCGGTAAGATCGCGGGAACGACAGTCTAGGTGACTGTCGTTTTCATTTTCATGACCCAGTTTTTTCACATCCATCCGGACAATCCCCAGCAGCGCCTGGTGCGGCAAGCTGCGGAAATCGTCCATGCCGGCGGCATCATCGCGCTGCCGACCGATTCCAGCTATGCGCTGGCCTGTCATCTGGATGACAAGGCTGCGGTCGATCGCCTGCGCCGCATCCGCGGCATCGACGATAAGCACCACCTGACCCTGTTGTGCCGCGACTTGTCCGACCTCGCCAATTACGCGCGGGTGGACAATCGGCAGTACCGCCTGCTGAAGGCCGCCACGCCCGGTCCCTATACCTTCATCCTCGAGGCCACGCGTGAAGTGCCGCGCCGTCTGTCGCACCCGTCGCGCAAGACCATCGGCCTGCGCGTGCCCGAGCATGCGATCGCGCAGGCGCTGCTGGCCGAGCTGGGCCAGCCGCTGCTGGGGGCCACGCTGATCCTGCCCGGCAGCGACGAACCGCTGCACGAACCGGACGAGATCCGCGACGCGCTGCAAAAGCAGGTCGAGCTGGTGATCGATGGCGGCGCCTGCAGCCTGCAGCCGACCACCGTGGTCGACCTGACCGGCAGCGCGCCGGTCGTCTTGCGCGAGGGCAGGGGCGACGTCAGCCTGTTCGGCTAAGCGCAGGGTGAGCCTCGGATTTGATGCTTGCCCGTCTGTTAAAATCCCGCTGATATGAATGAGACCATACAGACGATAGCGGTCTACGCACTGCCTATCCTCTTTGCGATCACGCTGCACGAAGCGGCCCATGCGTACGCCGCCCGCTATTTCGGCGACCTGACCGCGTATTCGCAGGGGCGCATGAGCCTCAACCCGGCCAAGCACATCGACCCGATCGGCACCATCGCGATCCCGCTGGTGCTGGCGCTGCTTAACAGCCCCTTCCTGTTCGGCTACGCAAAGCCGGTGCCCGTCGATTTCTCGCGGCTGCGCCATCCGAAAAAAGACATGCTGTGGGTCGCGCTGGCCGGTCCGGTAGCGAACCTGCTGATGGCGCTGGGCTGGATGGTGCTGTTCTTTGTGCTCGATGCCGCCGGCCTCGACGAAGAATATTTCTTCCGCATGGCTAAGGCCGGCATCATGACCAACCTCGTGCTGTTCGCATTCAACATGTTCCCGGTTCCGCCACTGGACGGGGGGCGCGTCATGACCAGCCTGCTGCCCAACCGTTATGCTTTCCGCTTTGCGCGACTGGAACCTTACGGTTTCTTCATCGTGCTGGCGCTGATGATGCTGAACCTGCTGCATTTCTGGATGCTGCCGGTGATTGCCGGCGCCAGTGTCTTGCTGAATATTCTGGTATCGCCCCTTAAACTCCTGTTGACCTGAGAGCCCCATGTACCCTGATCGTGTTGTCTCCGGCATGCGTCCCACCGGCGCGATGCACCTTGGCCATTACCACGGCGCACTGAAGAACTGGGTGAAGCTGCAGTCCGAGCATCCCTGCCTGTTCTTCGTCGCCGACTGGCACGCGCTGACGACGCACTACGATGATCCGTCCATCATCGAGACCAGCACCTGGGACATGGTGATCGACTGGCTGGCGGCCGGCATCGATCCTTCGCAGGCGACCATCTTCATCCAGTCCAAGGTGCCCGAGCACGCGGAACTGCACCTGCTGCTGTCGATGTCGACGCCGCTGGGCTGGCTCGAGCGCGTGCCGACCTACAAGGACCAGCAGGAAAAGCTGGCCGACCGCGACCTCGCCACCTACGGCTTCCTCGGTTACCCGTTGCTGCAGTCGGCCGATGTGCTGATCTATCGCGCCAGCATGGTGCCGGTCGGTGAAGACCAGGTGCCGCACATTGAAATGACGCGCGAGATCGCGCGCCGCTTCAACCACCTGTACGGCCGCGAAAAAGACTTCGAAGAGAAGGCGCAGGAAGCCGTGAAGAAGCTCGGCGCCAAGCGTGCCAAGCTGTACAACGAGCTGCGCACCGACTACCAGCAGCAGGGCAAGGAAGATGCGCTCGAGCAGGCCAAGGCCATGCTGGACGATGCACAGAACCTGTCCATGATCGATCGCGAGCGCCTGTTCGGCTACCTCGAAGGCAGCCGCAAGCTGATCCTGGCCGAGCCGCGGGCCTTGTTGACCGAAGCATCGCGCCTGCCCGGACTCGACGGCCAGAAGATGTCCAAGAGCTATGGCAACACCATTGCGCTGCGCGACGATCGCGATACCGTCACCAAGAAGATCCGCACCATGCCGACCGACCCGGCACGCGTGCGTCGCACCGATGCGGGCAACCCGGAGAAATGCCCGGTGTGGATGTTCCACCAGGTGTATTCGGATGAGGCGACCAAGGACTGGGTCGTGAAGGGCTGCACCTCGGCCGGCATCGGCTGCATCGAGTGCAAGCAGCCCG
This sequence comes from Pseudomonadota bacterium, assembly GCA_039806045.1. Taxonomy (GTDB): domain Bacteria; phylum Pseudomonadota; class Gammaproteobacteria; order Burkholderiales; family Burkholderiaceae_D; genus Pernthalerella. The sequence continues at coordinate 1,498 of JBDKLN010000252.1, read as the reverse complement.
TGATCGACGGCATCCTGAAAGAGCAGGAGCCGATGCGCGAGCGCGCGCAGAAATACCTCGACGATCCGTCGCTGGTGCGCGCCATCGTCGCCGATGGCTGCGACCAGGCACGCAAGTATGCGCAGGAGACCATGCGCGACGTGCGCGAGGAAATGGGCCTGGCATACAACTGATGCCTGCCACTTCACTGCCTGACGTGTGTGTCCATTTGCAGCAAGACCAGCCCTCCGCGTGGGTGCGGCGCTTCGCGCCGCTGATCCCGCGCGGGCGGGTGCTGGATCTCGCATGTGGCGGTGGTCGTCATTCACGGTTGCTGGCCGGCCTCGGGATGGACGTGCTGGGCGTGGATCGTGACCCGCAGGCGCTTACTGCGACGTCGGGCGAACGCATACGCACGCTGGCCTTCGACCTCGAGCAGCCGGGTTGCGAATCCGATCCGGCTTTCCCTTTGGGGGCGGGGCGCTACACTGGCATCGTCGTCACCAACTATCTGCACCGGCCGCTGCTGCCGTTGCTGCTGTCCAGCCTGGTTGACGGCGGCGTGCTGATCTACGAGACCTTCGCCCAAGGTAATGGCCAGTTTGGCAAGCCCTCCAGTCCTGCTTTCCTGCTGGCCCCGGGCGAATGGCTGCAGGCCGTGATTGACCATCCCGATCGATTGCGGCTACGCGTGCTGGCCTATGAGGACGGCTATACCGAACAGCCGAAACCGGCGATGGTGCAGCGCATCTGCGTGCGCCACGACGGTGCGGGCCAGGCATCGCCTGCCGACTCGCTGGACCTCGACAAACGCTGACGACGCCTGCCCCGTCATATGCGCGGTGACTGGCTCGTCGGGCTGCGCTCCCGGCTGGTGCCCGAATTCCCTGCCGTCCCCTGAAATATCCTGAAACACGGCTTTCACCGCTGATTCTGTCCCGTCGCAGGGGCTATCCGCTACAATCACGGTTTTGGATTTTTGCGGCGAATCAACCATGATCAAGGGCAGCATTGTTGCGATTGTCACCCCCATGCACGAGGACGGCAGCCTGGATCTGCCGGCGCTCAAGGCCTTGCTGGACTGGCACATCGCTGAAGGCACCGACGGTGTCGTCATCGTCGGCACCACCGGTGAATCGCCGACCGTCAATGTCGAAGAGCACTGCGAACTGATCAAGCTGGCCGTCGACCATGTGGCCGGCCGTATTCCCGTCATCGCCGGCACCGGCGGCAACTCGACCACCGAGGCGATCGAACTGACGGCCTACGCCAAGAAGGTCGGCGCCGATGCGTCGCTGCAGGTCGTGCCTTACTACAACCGTCCGACGCAGGAAGGCATGTTCCAGCATTTCAAGCGTATCGCTGAAGCGGTGGACCTGCCGGTCATCCTGTACAACGTGCCAGGCCGCACCGTGGCCGACATGGCCAACGACACCATCGTGCGCCTGGCCTCGGTGCCGGGCATCGTCGGCGTCAAGGATGCGACCGGCAACATCGGCCGCGGCACTGAACTGCTGCG
>JBDKLN010000251.1:0-4024 GCA_039806045.1 Pseudomonadota bacterium | reverse complement strand
CGCGGCCGCCGTACAGCTGCTCGGCCAGCTGGCAGGCCGTCTCGGTCTTGCCGACGCCGCTGGGGCCGACCAGCAGGAACACGCCGACCGGCTTGGACGGATCGTCAAGGCCGGCCCGGTGGCTGCGGATGCGGCGTGCAATCGCATCCAGCGCCGCGTCCTGGCCAACGATTTTTTCGCGCAGCCGCTGGTCCAGCTGCAGCACGGTCAGCTGTTCGTCGGCCAGCATGCGGCCCAGCGGTATGCCGGTCCAGCTCGACAGCACGTCGGCGATCGCATGGGCATCGACCAGCGGGGGCTTTGCATCGGTCCGCGATGCAGCGCTGGCGTTCGCGACGCGCGCACAGGCGGTATCGAGCACGCTGATTGCCTTGTCCGGCAGCTGGCGCGAGCGCAAGTAGCGATGCGACAGGTGGACCGCGTCACGCACCGCGTTGTCGTCAATGCTTACATGGTGATGCTGCTCAAGGCGGCGCACGATGCCGTTCACCATCTCGATTGCCACCTCTTCGGCCGGTTCATCGACCTTCACGACCTGGAAGCGACGGGTCAGTGCCGGATCGCGTTCGATGTATTGCTTGTACTCGGACCAGGTGGTGGCGGCGATGGTGCGCAGCTCGCCGCGTGCCAGCGCAGGCTTGAGCAGGTTGGCGGCATCGCCCAGACCTTCGGCGCCGCCGGCGCCGATCAGCTGGTGCGCCTCGTCGATGAACAGCACCACCGGCGGCACGGCGGCTTTCACTTCGACGATCACGTCCTTCAGGCGGCGCTCGAATTCGCCGCGCATGCTGGCACCCGCCTGCAGCAGGCCGAGGTCAAGCGCGCGCACCGACACGCCCTTCAATGCAGGCGGCACGTCGCCCGCGACCACGCGCTGCGCGAAGCCTTCGACCACGGCGGTCTTGCCGACGCCGGCTTCGCCGGTCAGGATGGGGTTGTTCTGGCGGCGGCGCATCAGCACTTCGATCACCTGCCGGATCTCCTCGTCGCGGCCGACGACGGGGTCGAGCGCGCCGCTGGCGGCTTGCCCCGTCAGATCGATGGTGTACTGATCGAGCGCCGGCGTCTTCGCGCGCTGGCCGTGGGCGGCAGCGGCCGGATGGCCCGGCTGCGCGGCGGGTGGCGTGGCGACCGGCAGCGCGCGCAACTCGTTACGCAGGGTTTCACGCGGAATCTGCAGCAGGTTGGGTGCCGACTCCAGCAGCAGGCCGCGCATGGTGCCCGACTCGAGCGCCGCCAGCAGCACGCAGCCGGCGCTGATCTGGCTGTCGCCCAGCTGCATCGATGCGATCACCCAGGCCTGTTCCAGCAGCGCAGGCAAGTGTTCGGACAGCACCGGCGTACGGCCGTTGCCGCGCTTGAGCTTGTCGAGCGCCTGCTGCAGTTGTTCCTGCGTGCGCGGCAGCGACACTTTGTAGTGCGACAGTAGCTGCGCCAGCGAGCCCTGCGCGTCGCGCAGCAGCTCGGTCAGCAAGTGTTCGGGATCGACGCTGAAGTGGGTCTGTTGCGCGCACAGCTCGGCGGCGCGCTCCATTGCGGCGCGCGTCTCGCCATCGAGGCGCAGGATCAGGGTGCGAAGTTCAGTGCTCATGGCCCGTGCATTCAAAAGAGAAGCGGGCCGGCAACGGGGTGTTGCGGTCCGCGCCTGCATTGTCGCTGATGCCATCCCCCATCCATGCGTTCCAGCCCAGACGCGGGGCCATGGTCGACGACAGGCCGCCGGTGACCAGCGTGTCGGGGGTCGGCGTCAGGGACACTTCGACGCGCAGCGCGGAAGGGATGAAGCCGCGCACCGCGGCCTTGAAATCGTCATGCGTCTCGCCGCCGGGCAACAGCTGCAGCACGCGCGCCATCGGCTGGCCATCGGCGGTCAGCCGTATCGCGGCGGCCTGGTCCCACACACGGCGCCCGAGGAAGGCGCTGCGTCCCAGTTCGGGTGCGCGGTGTCCTTTGCCGAGCGCGGTCAGTTCGTCGTCTTCCAGCCGCTGCCAGCCGCCGATGAACTGCTCGCCGCGGAACGGCATCGCATAGCGGTCGCTCAGCATCGCGCACAGCGCCGTCATCGAGCGCGGTGCGCCACCCAGCAGGCCGGCATGGCGCAGCCAGGGCGCGTGCTTGGGACGCGCGGCCAGGTTCAGCCCGCACAGCTGGTCGGTGGCGCGCGCCACGGTCGATGCCTGCGGCGATGCATGACCGAGGCCGAGGCGGCGCCGCTTGCGGCTCAGGTAGAACAGCGACAGCAGGCGGTGGTGCAGGATGTCGAGAAAATCGGCGGTCGCGAAATCCTTTGCCGCGTTACGCTCGATGACCAGCTCGGTGAAGGCGGACGGCAGTGGGCCGGCCTGGCCGAGCAGCGACAGTACCGGCGTCGACAGCGTAAAGGCTTCGCCGGTGGCTGCGCCACGCCGCACACCCTTGACATCGCTGGCTTCGAAGCCGAGCGATACATGGCTGGACAGCCGCACCGCCTCGCGGGCGCCGCTGCCATCGGATTCGCCAATGGCCGAATGGCCGTCGGCCATCCCGTCGCGTTCGAGCAGGCTGATGGCCTGGAACAGGTCGAATCCCTGCGGCTGGTCCAGCAGGCGACCGATCAGGTCCTGGTCGAGGTCGCGCGCGGCCATTTACACCAGCTCCTGTGCGCCGGTCATGGGCTTCCACTGCACGAGGCATTCATCGCCGCGCCAGACGCCCAGCTCGACGAAGGAATTCACGGTCGTGTACAGCGCGAAGAACTGCGCGAGCACGGCCGAGAACAGCACGGCCGATGCGCCGACATAGGCTTCCGGATCCATCTCCAGCCGCAGGCCGGTGCCGCGGCAATGGCCGCGCCACGCGTCGACGCCGATCTGGCGCGTGACGGGCCGCGCGGCGAGGCCGCTGATGCCGCGGATCTGTTCAAGGTCGCGGTGCTGGTCCGACGCGAACAGCGACAGCATTTCGCGCAGCCTGTCGCGGCCGGTGTCGCCATTCACCAGCGAATGGTGGTTCAGCGTCAGCAATGACGACAGGCGCCACACGGTCTCGTTGCCGAGCGGCGGGTTGCGCTGGCGCGAAGGCTCGGTCAGGCAGCGAATCTCGAGGCCGTTTGAAATGCCTTCGCCCTTGATGCGGGTCTGTGGCGTCACTTGCTCGGCCAGGCCGCGGTTGGTGCACAGCGTGCGCGCATAGACGATGGGCGATGAAGGCGCGCGGCGCGTATTGCGCTGGTCGACGAAGGACAGGAACACGTCGGTACCGGTAATGTCGCGGCGCAGGCTGCGATCGCGGCGCGCAGCCCAGTACACGCCATCGTGCTTGTCGTTCACATGGTCCAGCGACGAGAATTTCGGTATCGGCAGCGGACGGTCCGAGCCGGGATCCGAGGCCGTCACCTGCTCGATGCTGTGGATCTCGGTGAAGGCTTCCCGCGCGCGGTCGCCGACCAGCAGCACTTCATGCTGCGTGTGGTCGATCTGCACCGGCTCCGAGGTGCGCGGGAAAAGATTCACTGCCACCGTGCAGCCAAGACGGAAATTGGAAGAGGAAAGATTGCGCAGAACGCGCGGCACGCCACCGACCTCGAGCCGCAGCGTGAAGGACGAACCGGACAGACGCAGCGCGCGCAGGCCGTCGATATCGAAGAAATGGAACTTGGCCGGGAAGGCGAAGTATTCCTGCAGCAGCCCGAACGCCGGATGCGCGCCCGGCGCCTGTGGCAGTACGGCGTGCGCGGCGTCGAAGCCGACGCGGCGGCAGGCGCTGGCGGGCAGCCGTGCGACACTTGATTTGCCCGATGCGCCGCCTTCCTGCTCGACGCGCAGGCTGCGCAGCCGCACGGCCAGGCATTCGTACAGCGCGCCAACCACGCCCCAGTCGCCCGACAGGTGCAGCCGCAGTGTATCGATCTCGAGTTCGGACAGGTCGATGCCGCCGGTGGCCGCGATGCGCAATGCAATGCGGCCTTCGTCGTCCAGCTGCGCATCGACAATCTCGAGCGGCCACAGGGTGGTGTCCCACGCGGTGCGGAAACGCACTTCTTCGC
>JBDKLN010000250.1:0-10522 GCA_039806045.1 Pseudomonadota bacterium | reverse complement strand
CGGTGCGCATCTTGGTGTACTTGAAATAAGCGACCTGCAGCATCACCGACAAAGTCTCGACGACAAACACGCCACCCATGATGAAGAGCACGATTTCCTGACGCACGATGACGGCGATCGTGCCCAGCGCACCGCCCAGCGCCAGTGCGCCGACATCGCCCATGAACACTTGCGCCGGATAGGCGTTGAACCACAGGAAGGCCAGGCCCGCGCCGGCCATCGCGCCGCAGAAGATCAGCAGCTCACCGGCACCCGGGATGTGCGGGATCAGCAGGTATTTCGAATAGGTCGCGCTACCGGTCAGGTAGGCGAAGATGCCGAGTGCCGAGCCGACCATCACGGTCGGCATGATCGCGAGGCCGTCGAGGCCATCGGTCAGGTTCACCGCGTTCGAGGTGCCGACGATCACGAAATAAGTGAGGGCGATAAAGCCCCAGACGCCGAGCGGATAGCTGATCGTCTTCACAAACGGCACGATCAGGTCGGCCTTGTTCGGCAATTCCATCGCAAAACCGGACTGCACCCAGGCGGTGAACAGTTCCCACACTTTCATGTTGGTCGGGCCCGACACCGAGAACGCCAGATAGAACGCCGCCAGCAAGCCGATGATGGATTGCCAGAAGTACTTCTCGCGCGACGCCATGCCGTTCGGGTCCTTGAACACCACCTTGCGGTAGTCATCGACCCAGCCGACGGCCCCGAAGCCCAGCGTGACGATCATCACGGGCCAGATGAAACGATTGGTCCAGTCCCCCCACAGCAGCACCGAGATGCCGATGCCGATCAGGATCAGCGCGCCGCCCATGGTCGGCGTGCCGGATTTCACCAGATGGGTCTGCGGGCCATCGGTACGCACCGCCTGGCCGACCTTCATTTCGGTCAGCATGCGGATCACGGCCGGGCCGGCGATCAGGCCGATCAGCAAGGCCGTCAGCGTCGCGAACACCGCGCGGAAGGTGATGAAGTTGAAGACGCGCAAAGCGCCGATCTGGTCCTGGAATAATTGGGCTAGCCAAAGCAGCATGTCAGTGTCCTCCCGCCTAGGCAGCCGGGGCGCCGGTCAGGCGTTGCACGACGCGCTCCATTTGCATGAAGCGCGAACCTTTCACGAGGACGCTGGCGCCGGAAGGCACATGCGCAACCTCTGCATTCAATGTATCCATGTCGTCGAAATGGCGGGCATCGCCACCAAAGGCCTGGCTGGCGTGGCGCGCGAGCGTGCCAAGGGTGAGCAACTGGTCTATGTGACGCTGGCGCGCATAGGCGCCGATTTCCTGATGGAAGGCGACACCTTCGCTGCCAACTTCGCCCATGTCGCCCAGCACCAGCGTGCGCGGTGCCGGCGCGGAGGCCAGCACGTCGATCGCGGCGCGTACCGAATCCGGGTTGGCGTTGTAGGTGTCGTCGATGACGAGCGCGCCGTTGGATGCCTGCTTCTTTTGCAGCCGACCAGCCACGGGCGCAAAGCTTTCGAGGCCGCGCACGATGGCCGTCACATCGATGCCGATCGCCAGCGCAGCCGCACAGGCCGCCAGTGCATTGCGCACGTTGTGCACGCCGGCCGCCGCCAATTCGAGCGTGAAAGCCTGTCCTTGCGTGCTCACGTTCAGCCGGCTGCCGAAAGCCTGCGGCTGCCAGTCACACGTCACTGTCGGCGCGCCTGCCAGCCCGAAGGTCACCGATGCACGATGGCCGGCGTAGCCCTGCCACAGCGATGCATAGTCGTCATCGGCCGGATAGACCGCAGCGGCTTGCGGGCCAAGCGCCTTGATGACTGCGCCATTTTCTTCAGCGACGGCCGCGACGCTGGCCATGAATTCCTGGTGCTCGCGCTGCGCGTTGTTCACGAGGCCGACGGTCGGTTCGGCAATCTCGGCGAGTCGCGCAATTTCGCCCGGATGGTTCATCCCCATCTCGATGACGGCGGCGCGATGGCGAGCGTCGAGACGGAACAGGGTCAATGGCACGCCGATCTCGTTGTTCAGGTTGCCGCGCGTGGACAGGTAGTTGTCCGCACCAAAGGCCGCCGCGAGGATGGACGCGATCATTTCCTTGACCGTGGTCTTGCCATTGCTGCCGGTGACGCCAATCACCGGAATGTCGAAACGACGACGCCACAGGTTGGCGATCTGGCCCAGCGCATGGCGCGTGTCGCCGACGACGATGGCCGGCACGGTCAGTCCACCCGGCACGCGCTCGACCACGACCGCCGCTGCGCCGCGTGCGACAACGTCCGCGAGGAAATCATGGGCATCGAAGCGCTCGCCGCGCAGGGCGACGAACAGGTTGCCCGGCTCGACCGTCTTGCTGTTGGTCGAGACGCCGGTGAACGCGACGCGGCCATCGGCCGGCGAGCGCAAGCTGGCGCCGGGGAGGGTGTTCAACAATTCATTCAGGATGGCCTGCATCAATGGCCTCCGTAACGGGTCGCACGCGTGGCCAGAGCCAGCTGCGCATGGTCGGCGTCGCGGAATGCGTGGCGCCGACCCTTGATTTCCTGATAGTCCTCGTGGCCTTTGCCGGCCACCAGGATCACGTCATTCTTGCCGGCATGGCGAATCGCCGACAGGATGGCCGCGGCACGATCCTCGATGACCTGCAGCTTCTTGCGGCCGGCGTCATCCAGGCCGGCGACGATCTGCTCGATGATGGCAGCCGGCTCTTCGCTGCGCGGGTTATCGCTGGTCACGAGCACATGGTCTGCTTGCTGAGCCGCGACGGCCATTTGCGGACGCTTGCCCGGATCGCGATCGCCACCACAGCCGAACACGCACCACAATTCGCCATGGCGTGCTTCCGCCACCGGACGCAGCGTGGACAAGGCCTTCTCGAGCGCATCCGGCGTGTGCGCGTAATCGATCACGGCCAGCGGGCCATCCTGGCCGCCCAGCTGCTGCATGCGGCCGGGCACCGAGACCAGCGCTTCCAGCTGATGAACAACGCTATTCCAGCTCATGCCGCGCGCAAACAGCACGCCGGCAATCGCTAGCACATTGCTGACGTTGAAGTGACCAATCAGCTGCGTGCGCACGACGCCGCTACCGTAGGGCGAGTTCAGCGTGAAGGTGGTGCCATGCTGCGCGACGCGAATGTCGGTCGCCGACAGCGTCGGCACGCCTTCAGCCAGCGCACCCTCGGCGGTATAGGCCAGCGCCGCGACGGCCGGCTGGCGCTGGCGCACACGGGCCAGCATGCGCAGGCCCATCGGGTCGTCAATATTGACCACCGCATGTTGCAGGCCTGGCCAGTCGAACAGCATGGCCTTGGCCGCTTCATACTCCTCCATCGTGCCGTGGAAGTCGAGATGATCGCGGGTGAAATTGGTGAGCACGGCAACATCGACGTGCAAGTCATCCATGCGGCCCTGCACGAGTCCGATCGACGAGGCTTCGATCGCCAGTGCCATCGCCCCTTGCTTTTTCTGCTCTGCAAGATTGCGATGCAGTTGCACTGCATCCGGGGTCGTGAACCCGGTCGCTGCAAATTTATCGGTCGTGCCGCGCTTGAACAAGCCCACGCCCAATGTACCGATGACGGCCGTTGGCAACTGCTCGCGCGACAACGCCTGACCCAGCCATTGGGTGCACGAAGTCTTGCCGTTGGTCCCAGTGACGGCCACGCTGAACATGCCGCGATCCGGCTCGCCATACCAGCTGTGCGCGATGCCGCCGGCCGCCTTCGCCAGCGACGGCACGGCGCAGTGCGGCACACGCCAGCGGGCATCCCATGCAAAGCCATCGGCATCATCGAACAGCACGGCCACAGCGCCCGCCTCAATGGCCTGCGAAATATATCGACGGCCATCGCCGGCCTCGCCGGGGCATGCAAGGAACACGTCGCCGCGTGCGATGCGCCGCGAGTCGAGCGACAGGCCCGCTTCCGGCGCGATGTCGGCCAGCGCTGCGCGCAGCCAGTCGGCGAGTTCGGCGGGCTTCATCAGCGATCCCATCACATACTCTCCGTGACAGGTTGCGTCGGCAGGATGACGTTGGTGATGCTCGCATCCGGCGGCACGTTCAGCGAGCGCAGCGCGCTGGCGGCAACGTTGGCAAACACCGGCGCCGCGACCTGGCCGCCGAAATGTTTGCCAGCGGTCGGCTCATCGACCATCACGGCGATGATGATGCGGGGGTCGGACGCCGGCGCCAGGCCGACGAAGGATGCCACGTACTTGTTCACATAATGACCATTCTCGAGCTTGTGCGCGGTGCCGGTCTTGCCGGCGACGCGGTAGCCACGCACTTGCGCCAGCGGCGCCGTGCCGCCCGGGCCAACGACTTTTTCCATCATCTCGCGCATCTGCAGCGCGGTCTTTTCCGAGATCACGCGCTGCGGCTGCGGCGCATGGTCGAGCTTCTGGAAAGACAAGGGAATCATTTCGCCATTGCGCGCGAAGATCATGTAAGAGCGCGCCACCTGGATTAGCGACACGGCGATGCCGTGGCCGTAGCTCATGGTCGCCTGTTCGATCGGGCGCCAGGTCTTGTACGGGCGCATGCGGCCGGCGACCGCGCCGGGGAAGCCGAAGCGCGGCGCCTGGCCGAAGCCGACCGACGTGAACATTTCCCACATCTCGCGCGGCTCGCACCGCAGCGCCATGCGCACGGTGCCGACGTTGGACGACTGCTGGATGATCTGCGCAACCGACATCGATCCCGCATGCGGGTGCGAGTCGCCGATGGTGGACGGGCCGATGGTCAGCTTGGCCGGCGTATCGAGGATGGTGTCCGGCTTGACCATGCCTTTTTCGAGCGCCAGGGCGATGGTGAAAGGCTTGAGCGTCGAGCCCGGTTCATAGGTATCCGTCATCACCCGGTTGCGCAGCTGCGCGCCGCTGAGGCCCTGGCGGGTGTTCGGGTTGTAAGTCGGCATGTTGGCCAGCGCCAGCACTTCGCCGGTCTTGACATCGAGCACCACGATGGCGCCGGCCTTCGCATGGTTTTCCTCGACCGCCTGCTGCAGCGACGTGAATGCGATGTACTGGATCTTGCCGTCGATCGACAGCGTCAGGTCCTTGCCATCCTGCGGCTCGCGGATGAAGTCAATGTCTTCCACGGTGCGACCGAGGCGATCCTGGATCACGCGTCGGCTGCCATTGACGCCGCCGAGCGCCGATTGCTGGGCCAGCTCCATGCCTTCCTGCCCCTTGTCCTCGACATTGGTGAAACCGAGCACATGGGCGGCGATGTGGCCGGCCGGGTAGAAGCGCTTGAATTCCGGATCGATGCGGATGCCGTTGATGCCCAGCGCGCGAATCTGCTCGGCCACTTCATCGTCGACTTGCCGCTTCAGCAGCACATAGCTGCGCTCGGTCTCGAGTTTCTTTTTCAGGTCCGCGAGCGGGATGTCGAGCAGCTGCGCCAGTCGGCGCAGCTGGTCCTGGTCAGCATCCACGGCACGAATCTGGGCGCCGATCGATTTCACCGGCAGCGACGAGGCCATCACTTCGCCATTGCGGTCGAGGATCTTGCCACGCACGGCGGGGGTGTCCAGCGTATGAGCGTAGCGCGCTGCGCCTTTTTTCTGCAGGAATTCGGTCGACAGCGCCTGTAACCAGAAGGCGCGCACGCCAAGCGCGACGAAGGCCACGAACAACAGGAACAGCGTGACTTTCGAGCGCCAGGTCGGCAGTTGCACCGCCAGCACCGGGCTGGCCGAGAACGACATGCCGCGCGCAGCGGCCTTGCGGGCGGGTGCGCGCATCAGCGGGCACCTCCGGCAGTCATGTACTGGGTACGCGCGGGGCCGGGCGCGCTCATGCCGAGCGTACGCGCAAGGCTGTCGATGCGCGAATGGCGCGCAAGGTTGGATTGATCGACCTGCAGCTGGTCCCACTCGGTTTCCAGCTTGCGCATGCGCATTTGCGCGCGCTCATGCTCGATGTACAGGCGACGCGCCTGGTATTGCGAATTGACCAGCAACAGCGAACACATCACCAGCAAGGCCAGCAACGGGAGCAGGGTGCGAGTGCTCATCGAGTTCACGCGGGCGCTCCCTCGGGCAGGCGCAGCGCGCCACGCATCACGGCCGAGCGCGCGCGCGGGTTGGCGGCGACCTCGGCCTCGGACGGCTTCATCTTGGGGAGCAACTTCATTTTCGGCTGCGGCAGGTCGGCCGCACGGATCGGCAGGCGGCGGTCGGGCTGCGGTACGCTGGCCTTGGAGGCCAGGAACCGCTTGACGATGCGATCTTCCAGCGAGTGAAAGCTGATCACCACCATTCTCCCGTACGGCGCCAGTCGCGCGTACCCCTGATTCAAACCTGCTTCAAGTTCCTCAAGTTCCTGATTGACGAAAATCCGTACAGCCTGAAAAGTCCGGGTGGCCGGGTCTTTGCCTTTTTCGCGGGTTTTGACGGCACCAGCCACGAGCGCGGCAAGTTGTCCTGTGCGGCGGATAGGCTCGACGGCCCTGCGAGCAACAATCGCCTTTGCAATCTGAAAAGCAAACCGTTCTTCCCCATAGTCGCGAATCACTTTCTCGAGGTTGTCCTGCGTCTCGTTCGCCAGCCATTCGGCCGCCGACATGCCGCGCGTGGTGTCCATGCGCATGTCCAGCGGGCCATCGGCGCGGAAGCTGAAGCCGCGCTCCGCGTCATCCACCTGCGGCGATGAAATGCCGAGGTCCATCAATATGCCGTCGACCTGCCCGATGCCGCGTTCGGCCAGCGCGGCTTCCATGGTCGCGAAGCTGTGGTGCACGATCGCAAAGCGTGGGTCTTGCTGCGCGAGCGCCTCGGCCACCGCCACCGCCCGCGGGTCCTTGTCAAATGCGATCAGCCTGCCCTTCGCGGACAGGCGATCCAGAATCATTCGGCTATGTCCGCCGCGGCCAAAGGTGCCGTCAACGAAAATGCCATCGCGACGCGCATCGCTGATATCGAGCGCGTCGACGGCTTCATCCAGCAGCACAGTGCGGTGCGAGTACTCGGGCACCGGTACCTCGTTCATCTGCTGCCGTCAGAAGGAAAAATTGTTCAATACGTCAGGCATGCCACCGGCGATCGCCTGCGCCTCACTCTCTTCAAGCTTGGCGGCATCCCAGATCTCGAAATGACTGCCCATGCCGAGCAGCATCACGTCGCGCGACATGCCGGCGGCGCTGCGAAGCTCGGGGGAAATCAGGATGCGGCCGGCGCTGTCCATGTCGACATCGCTGGCATTGCCGAGAAAGATGCGCTGCCATGCGCGGGCCGACATCGGCCAGTTCGCGATCTGCTCGCGGTGCACTTCCCACACCGGGCGCGGGAACAGCAACAGGCAGCCGTGCGGGTGGCGCGTCAGCGTGACGCGACCCTCCGCCTGCACGGACAACGCGTCACGATGCCGGGCCGGAATCGACATCCGTCCCTTGGCATCCATGCTCAGTGCTGACGCTCCCTGGTACACCGCTCAACCGCCCTCGAAAAAGTGGAATTCCATGCATTTGTCTCGGTGTTTTTGGACAGGAAAGGAAGGCATTGCCTCTCCCACAAAAAGACACTTTCTGACACTCGCGCCCACTTTAAAGGTTGACCAAATTCCGGTCAAGGAAATTCAAGGGGGGAAACCTTGGTTTTCTTCAATGAAGTCAAGGACTTAGCGACAACTGTTGAAGCGATACAAAATGGGAATTGCCAAGCAAAATGAAGGACTTAGCTTAGTTACTGAAAGTGGAACTTTAGTTGTACACATGTGTTTAGTGCGAGGAGCACTGTCATCTGCCTGGCGAGCGCCGGAGGCAAAAACGATGTTCGCCGAGGAAGCCGGATCGACGCGGCTGCGTCTGGTTGAGGGCTGGCAGGATCGGGCCGGCACAGGGGATGCCCGTCACGCGCGGATGGAAAAGCAAAATGTGAAGCGGACCGATAGGCCGGATTCTGTGCGACCCGCATCGCTGCGGATCGTGACAGTCATTCCTCTAGGCGCCGGATTGCTCCGGCACTCAAGCTCCCTACCCGCACGCTCTGCGAGCCACATCACTGCGTGCCTATTTGGGATTGCTCCGGGTGGAGGTTACCGCGTTTCACCCTTTGCAGCTTGCACTGCAAAGACTCGTCTCTGTGGCCCTGTTCCGCGCCTCACGGCGGACGGCCGTTAGCCGTCACCCTGCTCTATGGAGTCCGGACCTTCCTCCCGCATGCTTGCGCATGCCAGCGACTGTCTGGCCCGCTTCACAGTCGCGATTATATGACTGCCGGCCGCAAATTTCAGCGAAACACCGGCCTGCGCTTTTCGAGGAAAGCAGAGAACGCTTCTTTCGCATCCGGGCCTTGCAGCAGGCGCATGAAGTGCTGCAATTCGGTCAGCATCGCGGCGGCGATCGGCGTTTGCAAATCGGACTTCATCAACTGCTTGGTGATGCGCAGCGATTCGGCCGGCAACGCCGCCAGCTTCGCCGCCTGCGCGTCGACGAATTCAGGCAGACCGGCAGCAGGCAACACGCGATTGACGATGCCGATGCGCTCGGCCTCGTCGGCATCGAAAGCTTCGCCGAGCAGCAGCTTCTCTGCCGCGCGCTGGTAGCCAGCGATGCGCGGCAGCAGCACACTGGACGCAAATTCAGGACACAGGCCAAGCGTCGTGAACGGCAATGCAAATTTCGCGCTGTCGGCGGCATAGACGAGGTCGCAATGCATCAGCAAGGTCGTGCCGATGCCGATCGCAATGCCCGGCACAGCAGCAAGCACAGGCTTGCTAGCGGTGCGCAACGCATTCATGAACTGCACGACAGCGCTGTCGTCACCCTGCGGCGGATGCTTCAGGAAATCTTCAAGGTCATTGCCAGCGGTGAACATGCCGCCATCGCCGGTGATCACGATCACGCGCACGGCCTGGTCGGCATCGGCGGCCTTCAATCCCTCGGCCAGCGACTGGTACATCGCGGCCGTGATCGCATTTTTCTTTTCAGGACGGCTGAATGCGAGCGTCGCAATGCCATTCGCGCTTTCCATACGGATCGCCATGTTCATACCCTCTCGAAAATGCCGGCTGCGCCCATGCCGGTGCCGACGCACATCGTCACCATCCCGTATTTCTGCTGGCACCGCTGCAGGCCATGGATCACGGTCGCGGAACGTATCGCACCGGTCGCGCCCAGCGGATGACCGAGCGCGATGGCGCCGCCCAGCGGATTGACTTTCGCCGGATCGAGGCCAAGGTCGTCGCGGACCGCAATCGCCTGTGCGGCAAAGGCTTCGTTCAACTCTATCCAATCGATCTGGTCGAGTGTCAGACCCGCATTCTTCAGCGCGGCAGGAATCGCTTCCTTCGGGCCGATGCCCATGATCTCGGGGGGCACGCCGCGAATCGCGAACGACACGAAGCGCGCCAGCGGCTGCAGGTTGAATTGCGTCAGGATTTTTTCGCTGACCAGGATCAGCGCGCCGGCGCCATCCGAGGTCTGCGAACTGTTGCCGGCCGTGACCGAACCTTTCGCGGCGAACACGGGCTTCAGTTTTGCGAGCCCTTCCCTGCTCGTGTCGGCGCGGATGCCTTCGTCCTCGGCAATCGTTCGCGTGCGCACGTCGACCTGACCGGTAGCCAGGTTCGGGAATTTTTCGATGACTTCGATGGGCAGGATTTCGCCGGCACGTTCACCGTCGGCCGCCGCTGCTGCGGCACGACGGTGCGACTCGACGGCAAATTCATCCTGCGCTTCGCGCGACACCTTCCATTGCTGCGCGACTTTCTCGGCAGTCAATCCCATGCCATAGGCCATGCCAACGTTTTCATCCCGGAAGATGCCCATGTTCATCGACGGGTGGTAGCCCATCAGCGGCACCATCGACATCGACTCCACGCCGGCCGCGATCATCACATCGGCCTCGCCGGTACGGATGCGGTCGGCCGCCATCGCGACGGCGGTGATGCCGGATGCGCAGTAGCGGTTGACGGTGGCGCCGCCAACGGACTTCGGCAGGCCGGCCAGCAACACCGCCATGCGCGCAAGGTTCAGGCCTTGCTCGGCCTCGGGGAAAGCGCAGCCGACGATCGCGTCTTCGATGGTCGCGGGGTCGAGGTTCGGCACTTGTGCCAATGCGCCCCTGAGCGCATGCACCAGCAGATCGTCGGGGCGCACATGACGCAGCATGCCGCGCGGCGCTTTGCCGATCGGGGTGCGGATGGCGGAAACGACATAAGCATCTTGCAGTTGTCGGGTCATATCAAGTCTCCCAAACTCGGGTCACCCCGGCGAAGGCCGGGGCCCGGTGTCGTGTTATTGCCCTTCGGTCAAAGCCGCTGCATCCCGGCCTTCGCCGGGATGACCATGTTGTCCGCCTTTGGCGTGCAACATGGTCAGTTGCGCACCGGCTTGCCGCTCTGCAGCATGCCCATGATGCGTTCCTGCGTCTTCGGGTGCGCGAGCAACGCGATGAACGCTGCACGCTCCTTGTCCAGCAGCCATTGTTCGCTGACCCGGCTGCCCGGCTCGATATCGCCGCCGCAGACGATATCGGCGATCAGGCTGGCGATGTGTTCGTCATGCGCGGAGATGAATCCGCCTTCACGCATGTTGACCAGCTGCGCTCGGATCGTCGCGAT
>JBDKLN010000249.1:0-7851 GCA_039806045.1 Pseudomonadota bacterium | reverse complement strand
CCAGCGATGCGATCGTCCGGATCAAGGGCAACAAAGCAAGCGGTGACGCGCCGCCGGACATCCTGGCTGACTTGTCTGTGAAAGTAGGTGTCGAGGGGCTTGGATCCGCTGCGGAAGCTCGATCGGTCAAGCTCGCCTTCGAGCGAGACGATACGAAATCGAGGCCCCGTCACTCGGAAACAATCAGCTTGTCATGGCGCTTGAAGGCACGCTTCAATGCGGCGTTTGGCTTTGACGGGTTCAACAGCGCCTCGGCAAAGCGCTCCTGATCTGCCACAGACAGGACCAGGAGGTCAGACTGCTCGATTGTTTTGCGGGCCGCTTCTTGGACAGTGGCGACGACAAAATCTGTCACCGTGCGTCCTTGCAATTCGGCGGCGCGTTTGAGCATGGCGTGCAGATCGGTGCTGATTCTGGCTTCGAGTCGGGCGGTGGAGGCAGCCATCGTGATCTCCTTGGATTCCCTATTGTACGGCGTATAGCCGTACAATTCAATGAGGGTTCAGAGTTTCCTCACTAGCCCAAGTTAACAGGTAGTCAACTGGGAGGGTCGGTGCTCATCTGGAAGAATTTGTTCCGAGCAAGAGGAGCGACGACCTTGTCAGCCTCTTTCTGACGGGTCGCCATACAGATGTTTTGCGGACATTTTGGGGTCATCGCGCGTCACAGAGGGTGCAAAACAGGACGAAAGTGGACACATTGCCCGGAAAAAATGTCAAATTAATCAATGACTTAAACTGAAAGTTGAACCTGCGAACCAAGGGGCGTGGGTTCGATTCCTACAAGCCGCGCCATTATTAGCAGTAAAGAAGAGGAGTTATGCCGAATAGGCATCGCCCCTTTTCCTTTTGATTTTTCTCTTCAAAGCCATCCGGCCTTGCGGAAGCGCCGGAACAGCAGCACGGACACTCCGGTGATCACTGCCAGCGCCGCCGGATAGCCCCAACGCCATTTCAGCTCTGGCATCACTTCGAAGTTCATGCCCCAGATACCGGCCAGTGCCGTGGAGGCCGCGAAGATCGAAGCCCAGGCGGCCAGCTTCTTGGTGATGTCGGTGTCTTCGATCGCGACCATCGACAGGTTGACGTCGATCGCCGTGGCGATGGCGTCACGCACGCTTTCGATCGC
This sequence comes from Pseudomonadota bacterium, assembly GCA_039806045.1. Taxonomy (GTDB): domain Bacteria; phylum Pseudomonadota; class Gammaproteobacteria; order Burkholderiales; family Burkholderiaceae_D; genus Pernthalerella. Next base: position 6,723 of record JBDKLN010000249.1, on the reverse strand, counting down.
CATGGCGATGCGCGCCAGATGGTCGCTGACATCGCGGAAGTAGTCTTGCGACTGCTGGCACACCGGCGGCACGCGACCACCGTGCAATTTGCCCACAAATTCGAGCATGGGCTGTGCTGCGTGGCGCACGGTGGTGCACTTGCGTTTGAGGGCATACAGGCGCTCTATGTTGCTGCGCGCTGCGCCCTTCGCAAAGATCGTCGTCTCGATTTGTTCGAGTTCCGCTTCCAGGTGTTCGACCATGTGGAAGTAACTGTCGACCACGTGGTCGAGCAGCGCATAGAACACGAAGCCCGGGCCATGCTGCAACAGTTCGGGCTCGCGCTCGCAGCGGGCGCGCACGCTCGTGAACGACAGGTTGGACTTGCTGCGAATGGACAGTACGAAGCGCGGGTGGACGAAGATGTCGAACTCGCCGACCCGGATATCGTCGCCGTCAAATTCGAGCAGGTGTATGGCCGAGAACAGCGTGTCGCCATATTCCTCCAGCTTGGGACGCTGATGGCCGTGCCGCGCATCTTCGATGGCCAGCGGGTGCAGCCCGAATTCTTCCTGCATGTTGTCGAGCTCGGCTTCGGTCGGGTCGAGCAAGGCGACCCAGACGAAGCGCCCGGGCTGATCCAGGTGATCGCTGATTTCCTCGGGCTCCAGCCTTTCAACCGGGTACCCGTTTTCGTAGACGTTGCTATTGATCAGCATGTTCCGGCGCTTCCGTCATGGCTAGGCTGCGAGACAGGCAGCAGGTGGGTCGCATGGTCGTTGTCCCGGCAACTTCCTGCCATTCTAGCCAGTCATCGCCACGACGGCTGCCGTCTCCCGGACAGAAGCTGCTACCCAATCAAGGCAAGTCTTGTCGCTACTCGCGTTCCAGTTCCTGGCGCAGTTCAACGATTTCCTCGCGCAGCTTGCGGATTTCGGCGGCGATCGGGTCTTCGGTATGGGTGATCGGCTTGATGGTGCCGATTGAATCCACGATCACGGCGATGAACAAATTGATGATCACAAAAGTTGCGATCAAGATGAAGAGCACGAAGAACACCCATGAATTGGGGAACAGCTCCATCACCGGCCGCGCCACGCCTTCGGACCAGCTTTCGAGGGTCATCACCTGAAACAGCGTGAAGGCCGTGGTGCCGAGGTCGCCGAACAGCTGCGGGAAGGTGGTGCCGAACATGTCGGTGGCGATCACGGAAAACACATAGAACACCACGACCACCAAACCAAACACCGAGCCCAGGCTGGGCAGCGAGTGCAGCAGCCCTGCAACGACCTTGCGCATGCTATCGACCTTGTTCACCAGACGCAGCACTCGCAATACACGCAGCGCGCGCAGCACCGACAGGCTGCCGGTGGCCGGCACCAGAGCGATGGCAATCACCAGGAAATCGAACACACACCACGGATCACGGAAGAATCCCAGCCCGCGCGCGACCATCAGCGACACGAGTTCGATGATGAATATGCCGAGAATGATTTCATCGATAGTGTGCAGCGTATGCCCGAACATTTCCATGATCGTGTGGCTGGTCTGCATGCCGAGGATCGCGGCATTGAGCAGGATCAGGCCTACCAGTGCGGCCTGGACGGATGGGTGGGCAATGATCTTTTCGATAGAGACCTGCCAAGGGGCTTGCTGTACGGAAGATTGCATATCGCTCGAATTGGAAGAGTGGTCTGTAATCCTTGGCGACGGCCGCCTGAGGGGCATTGAATGGCCGGCTGGCTGGTCGGTTGCGTCGCCTGGATTTGCTCGGATTATTTATTCCGGACAGCATTTTACAGGTGGCAAGAACCCATCGGAATTTGACACAGTCGTGTGCGGCCAAATTGGCCTAACATTAACATTGCCAAATTAAAAACCCTTGGCGGCCAGGCGGATGCGGCAGCGACCGTGACATCGCGGATGGCCATGAATGCGACAGGAGGAGGGCAATGATGAAACCATCCCGAATAGCCTTGATGGCAGGCGCCATCGGCGCAGTGGTTGCCGGCGGTGCAGGAGCGGCCGGTTTCCAGTTGCAGAACCAGACCGGATCCGGCAACGGCAATGCATTTGCCGGTGCGGCAGCCACGGCGGAGGACGCCGGCACGGTCTTCTTCAATCCGGCCGGCATGACGATGCTGCCTGCCGGGCACAGCTTTGCGGTGGCTGGAACGCTGCTCGACCGTTCAGTGAAGTTCACCAATACTGGCACCACCAACGTGACCAACCCGCCGACGACTTCCAATGGCAAGGACGCAGGCGCCACCACATTGATACCGGCGATCTACTGGTCGTATGCGGTCGATCCATCCCTGCGGCTGGGTCTGGGCATATCGCCAACGTTCGGCAACAAGACCGATTACGGCTACGACTTCGTCGGACGCAATTCAGGCTATTACGCGAACATCACCCAGACCAACGTCAATCCGTCGGTCGCATACCGGGTGAATGACATGCTGTCCTTGGGTGTCGGCATCAACTATGCGACCAATGAAACGACCTTCAGGCAAGGCTATCCGCTGGCGCCCAATGCCAGTGCCGAGATCAAGGGCGATGACTCGGCATTCGGGTACAACCTCGGCGTCTTGTTCCGACCGGATGAGGCGACTCGGGTGGCGTTGACTTATCGGTCTGAACTGAAGTTCAAACTCGACGGGCATCTCGACATCAGCGCTACGCCGACCACGGATTTCCTGGCCACCGCACGATTGACGACGCCAGCCAATGCATCGATTGCACTGTCACGCATGCTGGACCCGAAGACCGAGCTGCTGGCCGATATCAGCTGGACTGGTTGGGGCGTAATCAACAACATCGATGTCGTCAGCAAGTCCAGCGGAGCGACACTGGCGTCCTTGAGCTACAACTTCCGCGACACGATGCGAGTCGGGCTGGGCGCGAATTACCAATTCAACGATGCGTGGAAGATCCGTGTCGGCACGGCATGGGACCAGACGCCGGTGAAATCGCCGGCCGACCGCACGATGACGCTGCCGGATTCGGATCGCATCTGGCTGGCCTTGGGCGCGAAATACATGATTGACCGCCAGAACTCGATCGACATCGGCTATGCGCACATCTTCTTTACCAATGCGACCACAAATCGTGCGGTGTCGAGCGGCGGCGCCGTGATCGGCAAATGGGACAACGGTGCCGACTTGTTGTCAGTACAGTGGAGCGGCACATTCCGCTAATGCGCCAAGAAAAAAAGCCTCGCCACGGTTAACCGGGCGAGGCTGGTTTGGTGTCGTCGCTGCAGTTGCAGCGATTGCGCAGGCGTCAGGTCTTGTAGCGGAAGCCATGGTGCTTCAGCGGCAGCGAGCGAATGCGTTCGCCGGTGGCGCTGAACAGCGCATTCACCATCGCCGGAATGACGCCACCGATCGGTGGCTCGCCAACCCCGCCCCAGAAGCCGCCACTGGGCAGCAGCACGGGTATCACCTCGGGCGCGACGCCAATGCGGGCCAGCGGGTAGTCATTGAAATTGCCCTGTTTGACGGCGCCGCTTTCAATCGTGATCTCTTCCGCCATGATGGCCGACAGGCCCCAGATCACGCCGCCTTCGATCTGCGCTTTCACCGCGTCCGGGTGCACCACATGGCCGCTGTCGATGGCGACCGTCACGCGGTGCACTTTGACGGCTTTGTCCTTGCCGACCGAGAGCTCGACGGCGGCCGCCGTGTAGCTGCCATAGGAATCGACCACCGCGATGCCGCGGTGCCTGCCCTTGGGCGGCGGCTTGTCCCAGCCGATCGCCCGCGCTGCGGCGTCCAGCACAGCCAGGTCCTTCGTGCCCTCGAGCAGTGGGCGGCGGAATTGGTAGGGATCCTTGCCGGCTGCGTGCGCTAGCTCATCGATGAAACATTCGCGATAGAAGGGGTTGTTGGTGTGGGCGACGGCACGCCAGAAGCCGGGCGGCACGTGCACGTCGCGCATCACGTATTCATTGGTGAAATTGGGTACCTTGTACGGGTTGTCACGGAACACGCGCGTGTTGATCTGGTCGATGCCGTCCTTGACGAAATGCGGATAGACGGTGATGGCGATTGACTGGTCGGACTGCTTGACCTGCCAGCCAATCCAGTTGCCATCCTTGTCGAGCCCGCCACGCAGCTTCACCAGCGATACCGGTCGGTAGCGTCCCTGGCGCATGTCCTCTTCGCGCGACCATTGCAGGCGTATCGGCGTACCCGGCAGCGCCTTCGCGATTTTCACTGCCTGCTTCGTGTAGTCCTGATGAGGGCCGCGACGGCCGAAGCCGCCACCGGCATGCATCTTGTGGATATAGACCTTTTCCAGCGGCAGGCCTGATACCTCGGACGCGGCGGCAGCCGAGGCCTCGCCGTTCTGCGTGCCGACCCAGACTTCGAGCTTGTCGGCGCTGTAGAGCGCGGTCGCAGTCTGCGGCTCCATTGTGGCGTGGTTCATGAAGCCGGTGGTGTATTCAGCCTCGATCACCGTAGGTGCGCCGGCCAGCGCCTTGTCGGCATCGCCGTCCTTGCGCGCAATCGGCGCGTTCGGCATCGCGAGGCCTTCGCGCAGGTTAGCCTGGATCGACTCGCTGGAGATGTTGCCCTTGTTGCCGTTGTCCCATTCGACCTTGATGGTCTTCAGCGCCTTGTTCGCTATCCACCAATTGGTGGCAACGACGGCGATCCATTCATCGCTGGGGATCACGTGCTTCACGCCCGGCATGGCCTTCGCAGCCTTGTCGTCGAAGTTTTTCAGGAAGCCGCCAAATACCGGGGACTGCAGGATGGAAGCATGCAGCATCCCGGGCAGGCGCACGTCGGCGGCGTAGACCTGTGAGCCATTCACCTTGGCGGGAATGTCGAAGCGGGCTGGGGAGGTGCCGGCGATTTTCCAGTCTTTCGGGTCTTTCAGCGCGGGGTTCTCCGGCATGGGCATCGTGCCCGCGATGGCAGCCAGCTCGCCATAGCGTGCCGACTTGCCCGACGGGTGCGATACGACGCTGTTTTTCGCGCTGCATTCGGATGCCGGCACTTTCCATTGCTGTGCGGCGGCGGCCACCAGCATCTCGCGTGCGGCGGCACCGCCCTTGCGCACATACTCGTGCGAGTCACGGATGCCACGGCTGCCGCCGGTCGACATGTCCTTCCAGATCTTCTTGCGGCGCATGTGCTCATTGACGTCCGCATACTCCGGCCGGACCTTGCTCCAGTCGCATTCCAGCTCTTCGGCCACCAGTTGGGCCAGGCCGGTGAAGCTGCCCTGGCCGAGTTCGGAGCGCGCGATGCGGATGATGACCGTGTCGTCCGGCTTGATCACCACCCAGTGCGTGACCTCGGGCGCATCGGCTGCAAGCGCCGTGGCGCCGGGCTGGATGCCGAGCACGAAGGCGCCGCCGATGGCGGCTGACTGCTTGAGGAAGGTGCGGCGCGAGGCTTGTTCAAAACGCAGGGACATGGCACGAGCTCCTGTGGGGGGTATTCGGGATGTTGTTGCGTCGATTTTACCCGCACGGGCGGCCAAGCCATGCGAGGCGCGATGCGAAAAAAAACGCCCCGGAGTGCGGGGCGTTGGAAGGCTCATGGGCAGTACAAGAAATCAGAATTCGTATTCCAGCTGCATGCGGAAGGTATTGCCGACATAGCTGTCGCTGTCGATGCGGGTCTTGCCAATCAGGTAGGCGGCGTTGTACTTGATGTATTGCTTTCCATCGAGCGGTATTTTGCCGAAGACGGCGGGGCCGTAGCGATGGCCTTGTTGGGCAGACGGCGCCATGTCATCCAGCTTGCCGAGGTCCCCGAATCCCTGGAAACCGACCGCGAACTCGCGACTCATGCGGTAGCGGCCCTGCACCTGGTAGTACGCCTGTGTTCCGATGGTGGTGTCGGCCTTGTAATTGCGCTTCAGCAGGAAGTTGGCGTTCCATTCGGTCTTGCCGAGGTCGGCCTGGAACAGGGGGCCGAACTTGTATTCATAACCTTCCGAGCGGTCTTGCGGACGTTCGGCTTCGAACAGGAAGCCGACATCGACCGGGTACTTGCCGGTCTCGGTCAGCTGGAAGCGGTTTTCCCATTCGATCGCGTCGAGATCGGTCGAGCTGCCCGGACTGTGCGCGTATTTCAGGTAGATCTCCGTGAACCAGAAGTCATTGACGCCGATACCGAGGCCGATCGAACCCGCGGACTTGTCTTGCGTGCGATCTTTCATGCTGCGCGTACCAAACTTGATGTCGATCTCGCGTTCGCCCGCTTCGACACGGGCTGGATAGACGTATTCATCGGGGCCCGCATGGGCCAGCTTGGCAAGGCTTGCCAGTGCCAGCGTGATTGGAATCAGGTGCTTTTTCATCTCTGACAGTTTTGTTGATGTTGATTTCTAAGGGGAGTGCCAACGCTGTTGCGGTTCTTTGGGTTGTGCACGCCTCATGCTTGGGCGGCCTGCTGTCGCGCGAGGTGCTGGCGCTTGACGACGCCGGCCAGGAAAAGGATCAGCGCCAGCGTGACGACATAGAACAACATCTGCATCCCGCTGGGATTGGGTTCGTAGCCAACCATCGCGTGCAAGATGCGGCCAGCAAGCGAGTCGCCGGTGAGGATGGCCGACGTATCCCATAGCGGCGCCACCAGCGACGGCAGCCAGTCTGCCTGGATCAGGAAGCGCGCCATCTGTCCGGCGAGGCCTGCGGCCAGCAGCACGATCAGCCAGCCGGTCACGCTGAAGAACCATTTGAGGGGAATGCGCATCAGGCCGAAATACATCACGACGCCCAA
>JBDKLN010000248.1:0-13103 GCA_039806045.1 Pseudomonadota bacterium | reverse complement strand
CGGGGCGCCGCTAAGATCATGCGCGGCACCGGCGCCCGCGGTGACCTCGAAGTTGCTGCCGAAATTGCAGGCGGGCAGTGCCCAGATCTCATGGCTGGACGAATAGACGCGCGTCCAGCTCTCGAGCTGGCAGCTGTCGGCCGAGGTCAGGCGCGCGTCATCGGTGACAAAGGGCCTCGCGGCGCGGACGGGCCCGGCCACCATCATCACCAGCGCCAGCAGGATAGTCATGCGTTTGAACATGGTGCGCATTGTATCGTTGCAAATTTGCAGGAATATGTCGGCCCGGTTGCCGGAGTCTGCGTAACAAAAAAAAGCCCGCCGATTGGCGGGCTGAACATTTTGGAGATGAAAGTAAAAATCGGAGAATTACTGCTTGTTTACCAGAGGGCCTTGCCGCTGGCATCCTTAAGCTGGGCTTTCCACAGCTCGTGGACCTGCTTGACCGTCGCCTGCGGCATCGGCACGTAGTCGAGGTCGGTGGCCATCTGGCCGCCGTTCTTGTACGCCCAGTCAAAGAACTTCAGCACGGCACGACCGGTCAGGCCATCGGCTTGCGATTTGTGCATCAGGATGAACGATGCGCCCGTCGCCGGCCAGCTGTTCTTGCCCGGCTGGTTGGTCAGCAGCACGGCCATACCCGGGGTATTGGCCCAGTCGCCATTGGCGGCGGCTGCCTTGAAGGTTTCGTCATCCGGCTGCACGAATTCGCCATCGCGGTTCTTGAGCTGGGTGTGCGCGATCTTGTTTTTCTTCGCGTACGCATATTCGACGTAACCGAACGCACCCTTGACGCGCTGGATGTTGGCGGCAACGCCTTCGTTGCCCTTGCCACCCACGCCGGTCGGCCATTTGACGGCGGTACCGGCCCCGACCACTTTCGCGAAGTCGGCATTGGCCTTGGACAGGTAATCGGTCCACAGGAAGGTGGTGCCCGAGCCATCGGCGCGGTGCACGACGGTGATGTTCAGTGCCGGCAGGTTCACGCCAGCGTTCAGCGCGGTAATGGCCGGATCGTTCCACTTGGTGATTTTACCGAGATGGATGCCGGCGATCACGTCAGCGGTCAGTTTCAGCTGGCCCGGGGCGATGCCCTCGAGGTTCACGACCGGCACGACGCCGCCGATGATGGCCGGGAACTGCAGCAGCCCTTCTTTTTCGAGCTCATCCTGCTTCAGCGGCATGTCCGATGCGCCGAAATCAACCGTCTTGGCCTTGATCTGGCGAATGCCGCCGCCCGAGCCGATCGACTGGTAGTTCAGGCCGATGCCCGTAGTTGCCTTGTAGGCTTCAGCCCACTTCGAATAAATCGGGAACGGGAAGGTGGCGCCGGCGCCGGTGATGTCGGCGGCGTGCACGGACAGGGAAAGCAGAAGACCGGTCGCTGCGGTAGCAACGGCTTTGATCATATGCTTGGTACGCATGTATGCTCCTTGAGGGGTTGACTGAGGACTAACGGGGCGAACTGTACGTATTATTTGTGTCAGGTTTGTGACAGCTTTCGAGCCCGGTTCAGGCTGCGACCGATGCCGGTCAAGTGTCGTGCCCGAGCGTACATGGTATGTCGGGAACGGCGCAGCGCGCTGAACCGGCTTGGCCCCATGGAGAATATGTCATCAAATGGTCACCCGGGATTGTTACGCTCTAGCAATGAACGCTACAAAAAAGGCAAGATCCGTGACCAGCAAAAAATCTGTTCCCGGCCCGGCTGCGGCTCCCGTCAAGGTGCCGGCCGGCCCGCGCCTGCTGAACCGGGAGTTGTCGCTGCTGGCTTTCAACCAGCGCGTGCTCGCGCAGGCACAGGATGCATCCATCCCCTTGCTGGAGCGCCTGAAATACCTGTGCATCGTCAGCAGCAACCTCGATGAATTTTTCGAAGTGCGCATCGCAAGCCTGATGGCGCGCGATCGCGAAGAGCACGGCATGGACGGGCATGTCGGTTTGCGCGATTTCGATGAAGTCAGCAGCGTTGCCCACGAACTGGTGCGCGAGCAGTACGCCACCCTCAATGACATGATCTTGCCGGCACTGGCCAAGCATGGCATCCATCTGGTGCGGCATCATGACCGCAACGACGCGCAGCGGCAGTGGGTGAAGGAATTTTTCGAGCGCGAAGTGCGCCCCTTGCTGACACCCATCGTGCTCGATCCGGCGCATCCTTTCCCGCAAGTGGTCAACAAGAGCCTGAACTTCATCGTCGAACTGGCCGGCAAGGATGCGTTCGGCAAGGGCACGACCATCGCCGTGATGAAGGCGCCGCGCGTATTGCCGCGCATCGTGCAGCTGCCCGATGGCTTGCACGGCTCGGGCCGCGCCTATTGCTTGCTGTCGTCCATTATCCATGCGCACATTGCCGATCTGTTCCCGGGACGCGAAGTGCTCGGCTATTCGCAGTTCCGCGTCACGCGCGACAGCGACCTGTGGGTCGATGAAGAAGAAGTGAAGAACCTTCGCCAGGCGCTGAAGGGCGAACTGCAAACCCGCCATTTCGGTTTTGCGGTGCGGCTCGAGGTGGCGCGCAACTGCCCGCCCAACCTTGCGCAATTCCTGCTCAACCAGTTCAAGATGTCGCCGGACTTCTTGTACATGGTTGACGGACCGGTCAACATGGTGCGGCTGAACGAACTGATCGACGTGGCATCCAAGCCCGCATACCGATTCCCGCCGTTCTTTCCCAAACTATCGGTGCCGATTTCCGAGGGTGGCTTGTTCCCGCTGATCGCGCGCGAGGATGTGCTGCTGCATCACCCTTACCAATCGTTCCAGCCGGTGATTGATTTCATCCGTGCAGCTGCGCACGACCCGGCGGTGGTCGCCATCAAGCAGACGATCTACCGTACTGGCATGAACTCAGAGCTGATGGAAGCTCTGATCGCCGCCGCGCAGAACGGCAAGGAAGTGACGGTCGTCGTGGAGCTGATGGCGCGTTTCGATGAAGAAGCCAACATCAACTGGGCCGACAAGCTCGAGCGCGTCGGCGCGCAGGTCGTCTATGGCGTGGTCGGCCTGAAAACCCACGCCAAGATGGCGCTCGTCATACGACGCGAGTCGGGCAAGCTGAAGCTGTACGCCCACCTTGGCACCGGCAACTACCATCCGACCACCACCAAGTTCTATACCGACTTCGGTCTGCTGACCTCCAATGCCGCGCTGGCGCGTGATGTCAATGAGGTCTTCATCAACCTCACCAGCCTGACCAAGCCCAAGAAGCTCAATCATCTGTGGGTGGCGCCGTTCGAGCTGGCCCGCGAGCTTCTCAAGGCGATTCGCAACGAAACCCGGATTGCCAATGAAGGCCGCAGCGCCCATATCATCGCGAAGATGAACACGCTGCAGGATGAAAGCATCATCGAAGCGCTGTACGAAGCCTCGCAGGCCGGCGTCAAGATCGAGCTGATCGTGCGCGGCGCCTGCGTGCTGCGCCCGGGCGTGCCCGGCCTGTCGGACAACATCAGGGTGCGCTCCATTGTGGGCCGTTTCCTCGAGCACAGCCGTGTCTTCTACTTCCGCAATGACGGCGCCAACGATGTCTGGCTGGCCAGCGCCGACTGGATGAACCGCAACCTGTTCCGCCGGGTCGAGGTCGCCTTCCCGGTGCTCGACAAGCCGCTGAAGAAACGCGTGATCGACGAAGGCCTGAAGCCCTACCTGAAAGATAACCAGAATGCGTGGGAGCTCGATTCCCAAGGGCGTTATCATCGCAAGAAAGCGAGCGCGCGCCAGCAACCTTTCAGCGCGCAGGGCCATCTCATGCAGACTCTGGGAACCTGATGGAAATTATCTTGTGGCGTCATGCACAGGCGGAAATCGGCGAGCCCGACGAGCATCGGCAATTGACACCGCAAGGCCGAAAGCAGGCGGCGCGCATGGGCGCCTGGCTGGACCGCAGCCTGCCCAGTGGTTGCCGCATCTTGTGCAGCCCGACGACGCGCACTCAGCAAACAGTCGAAGCGCTCGGTCGCAAGTTCAAGCTCGTGCCTGAAATCGGTCCGTATGCGAGCGCTACCGATGTGCTGCTGGCCGCTGGTTGGCCAGACGGCCGCAGCCCTGTCATGGTGGTCGGGCACCAGCCCTGGCTGGGCCAGGTGGCCTCGCTGCTCTTGACCGGCATCGCGCAGGATTGGACCGTAAAAAAATCGAACGCCTGGTGGATTGCGCAACGCGACCGCGAAGAGGGCAACGACATCTACCTGAAAGCAGTACTGGCGCCGGAGTTCTATTGCGGCGAATGAGCCGTTGCGACGCAATCACAGGCAGCCGATTGGCCGGAGAACTGCGTCAGCGGTGCGAGCACCACAGCAGCCAGAGCCCGGCCGGCGTAAAGATCCAGTACTCGACCGGCGCGCCCCAGATCCAGTGCCGGTGCCAGCCAGCATGGGTTTTTTCAAAACGTTCAAAGCCGAATGCCGGGTTCAGCAAGAACCACAGAAAATCCTCGCAGACCCAGAACAGCATGATGGATCCGAGCACACGTTGCTCGCCGGCCCAGCTGTAGTCGCCGCTGAACACCAGCGGGAAATGGAAGAACAGTGCCACCAGCGAGAAGGCCCATGCATGGTAGCCCGTCATCTCGCGGCCGCCCCACAACAAGTCCAGCAGCCAGTGGTGTTCGATGCGCCAGGTCGGCAGGTTGGCGGCCCAGCCGTCGCCACCCTCGATGGCGATTTCCAGCTTCGCAAAGAAAAAGCCCAGCAAGAGCACGAAGCCCAGCGTGGCCAGGAAGGGCAGGTGGCCCGAGAAGAATGTCGTCATCGGCTGGCGACCTTTTGCAACAACGCGTGTGCGGCGCGCGGCGCGGCCAGCGTCAATGCCTTGGCGCGCATGCGCGCCAGCGATGCGCGGTCCTGCAGCAGGCGCGATAAGCGGAATTGCAAAGTCACCGGATCATCGGCGCGCAGTGCGACGCCTTCCTGCATCAGCCAGGCGGCATTGCGTTCTTCCTGGCCGGGGATGGGATTCACGAGTAGCATCGGCAAACCCGCCACCAGGCACTCGGACGTCGACAGCCCGCCTGGCTTGGTGATTGCGAGGTCGGCACACGCCATCAGCGCCGGCACGTCATCGGTGAAGCCGATCGCGCGCAGCTGGTCCGGGTATTCGTCCACCATCGCCGTCAACGTAGCCAGCAAGGAACGGTTACGCCCTGTAAGCACGACCAGCTGAATGTCCGGCTGCTGTTCCAGCAGGCGGCGCACCAGCATGGCATCCAGGCCCATGCCGCTGCCGCCGCCCATCATCAGCACGGTGGTCTTTGATGCGTCGAGTGAAAAACGCGCGGCCGCGCTGCCGCGGTCCGGCCGGAGCACGAAGCCCGGCATCACCGGGATGCCATTGACGATGGCGCGTCCCGCCGGCACGCCGGCTGCCTGCAAGCGCCATGACAGCTCTTCGTTGGCGATGAAATAGCCGGTCACGCCCTCGTGCACCCACATGTGGTGCAAGTCGAAATCGGTGACCTGCACCCAGACGGGCACCGCCATTTCCTGCTTGGCGATGGCGGTACCGAGCACCTCGGCTGGCAGGAAGTGGGTGCAGACGATCGCGTCCGGCGCAAAATCGGCGACCAGTTGGAACAGGCGGCGCGCGCACAGCCGCTGTATGAGACGGCGTGCCCTTTGCGGCAGGCTGCCGCCGGGCTCATGGTCGGTCTTGCGGTAAAGCCAGCCCCAGGCTTCAGGCAAGCCGCTGGCCAGCTTCAGGTACAAGTCGCTGTAGAGCTTGCGGAACCAGCCCGGCACCAGCGTCAGCATATCGACATGCCGGACGTCGAGCAGCCCGAAATCCGCATGCGCATGCGCGACGATGGCCTGCGCGGCGCGTACATGCCCGGCGCCGGCCGAGACCGACAGCACCAGCACGCGTCGTACTTGCGTGGTGCGGCGGGCAGCCGGCAATGTGCATTCGGGCGCAGGCGGCAGCGCCCGCCCCGGGAGGCGCAGCCCAGCCCACAGGCCGGACAGGCGCAGCCGCAGCCATTGCCACGGCACGGGGCGAGCGTGCGGGATTATGCCGGTACCGCGCAAGGCTCGTCCTCGGCAATCATTTGGGCCTGTTCCCAGCGCAGCATCACTTCGTGCCAGTCGACCAGGCGCAGCGCGCCGGTCGGCTCTTCGACCAGCGCCGACAGGCTCTCGACCCAGTCCCCGTCATTGCAGTAGGTGATGCCGCCAATGTCTCGGATTTCGGGCTTGTGGATGTGGCCGCAGATCACGCCGTCCAGTCCCTGCTTGCGCGCCTCGGCGGCGAGCGCTTCTTCGAAAGAGGTGATGTAGCTGACGGCGTTCTTGACCTTCAGCTTCAGGTATTGCGACAGCGACCAGTAAGGCAGGCCGACACGTGCGCGCCAGGCGTTGTAGACCTGGTTGAACTTCAGGATCATCGTGTACAACGAATCGCCGACGTAGGCGAGCCACTTCGCGCACGCGATCACGCCATCGAAACGGTCGCCGTGCAGCACCAGCATTTTTTTGCCGTCGGCCGTCGTATGGATCAGCTCGTCGCGGATCTTGATGCCGCCGAAGTCAAGGCCGATGAACTGACGGATGGCCTCGTCATGGTTGCCCGGCACGAAGATGACCTTGGTGCCTTTCTTGGCCTTTTTCATCACCAGTTGCACCACATCGTTGTGGGTCTGGTGCCAGTACCAGCGGCGCTTGAGCTGCCAGCCGTCCACGATGTCGCCAACCAGGTAGAGCTTGTCCGATTCGGTCGCGCGCAGGAATTCCAGCAGGCGCTTGGCCTGGCAGCCGCTGGTGCCGAGGTGGACGTCCGAGATCCAGATAGTCCGGAAGTGCAGTGGCTCCGGCTTGTGCAGCGGATGCTTGAACAATTTTTTGCGGGTCTTCATGAAGTCATCAGGGGCATTCATGCCGGCACCGCTTCTTTCAGGTAGTGCCGGGCATAGCGGCCTTCCATCCGTTCCAGCGGCAGCATCATGAAAAGGTCGGCACTGTGGAAATCGGGATCCCAGGCCGGTTCGCCGCAGATCCAGGCTCCGCTGCGCAGGTAGCCTTTGATCAGCGCTGGCACCGGCACGTCCCCGGTCAGCGGATCGTCATGCAGCGGGAAGGGCAGGCGCGGCGTCACGCGGTATTCAGGCGGGGCGAGGTTTTCGCCGGCCAGCTTGCGGTAGAGGCCGTTGATGGTATTGCCGCCGTCGGCCAGGCTGACGCTGGCGCAGCCGATCAGGTATTCGGCGTTTTCTTTTTTCATGCAGGCGGCGAGGCCGGCCCACAGCATCATGATGACGCCGCCGCTCCGGTAGTCGGGATGGATGCAGGCGCGGCCCGCTTCCAGGATGCGTGGGCGCAGGTTTTGCAGGCGCGAGAGGTCAAACTCGCTTTCGGAATAGAAGCGGCCGGTTTGCGCGACGCAGCGCGCGCCCATGACACGATAAGTGCCAACCACTTTCAGCGTGCGGGTGTCGCGCACGATCAGGTGGTCGCAATAATCATCGAATTCGTCGCGCTCAAGGCCATCGCTGTTCTGCAGTGTGTCGAGGCCCATGGTCTCGACGAAGACCTGGTAGCGCAGGCGCTGGACCTCACGCACTTCCTCCGGCGTGGTGGCCAGGCTCAGTGAGAGTTTGGAGAAGCTGGGGGTGGCGTCAGCTCCTATCGTCATCAGTCGCATCGTTCCTCCTGATCGTTGTCATGCATCGAAGGTTAGCGACCGATTGCTGCACAGAAGTGACAGTCGTGTTTCTGTTCGGTGACATTTTATGGAAGCAATGCCAACATGCTGCGCAAGCGCTAGGGAACAGAATGCCGTCGGCTGCCGCGCTGGCGGCCGACGGCATTCATGTACGCCACGGCGGGGGATCAGGCGGGATCGGCACCGATCAAGCCGCCATCGTCACGCGTGATCACGATGGTGGCCGAGCGCGGCCGAGACTGGCCGCCGGCCGGCCAGTGGCTCAGCCATGTCGTCGGATTGGCGATGTCGAAATCCTTGCCGTTCGTGGTTTCGCCGGGGTGCTGGATGTTGACGAACAGTGCGCGGCCATCTGGCGATTCGGTCAGGCCGGTGATTTCGCAATCGACCGGCCCGACCAGGAAACGGCGCAGGGTATGGTCGGTGGCAGGGGCGCCCACGTAGGTCGAGACGCTGCGCTCCTTGTCGCCATCGCGGTTGACGATGTTCTTGCGTACGCCATCGCCGACATGGCCGGGGATGGCTGCCAGCAGCATGCAATTGCTGACGTCGGTGTACGCATTGTCATCGGTCTCGATCCACAGCAGACCGCTACGCGAAAACCACAGGCCATCCGGGCTGGAAAAATCATTGCCTGACTGAAGGCCAGACAGGTTCACATGGCTGCGGTCAGCTGATTCGCGCGCGGCGAACAGGAAGACGTCCCATCGGAAATGCGTGGCCGATGCCTTGTCATCTCTTTCGGCCCAGCGAATGATGTGGCCATTGGCATTGCCCTTCTGCGGCTTGCCTTCTTTCGGATCGTTGTAGAAGCGCGGGTTGGCGGCATCGGTTTTGTCGAAATCGCGAGACGGATTGTAGGTCAGCGTCATGTAGACCTCGCCATTGCGCGGGTTGACGGCCCCCCATTCGGGACGATCCATCCGGGTCGCGCCCACGGCATCGGCGGCGAGCCGCGCGTGGATCAGCACATCGGCCTGATTCGCAAACGCATACGGTGCATGGTTTGCGTCGATGCCGTTGCTGCCGAACTTCAGTTCGATCCAGTCACCGCTGCCATCGGCATTGAATCGCGCCACATACAGCTTGCCGTCATTGAGGTATTTGTCACCGGCGATGGCCGGGCGCTTCGCATCTTCCGGGTCCCACGCCGCGGCCGACACATACTTGTAGATGTATTCGCCGCGCGAGTCGCATCCCATGTACCAGACCAGCGGTTCGCCGGCAACGACACGTGCTGGCCAGGCGCCTTCATGCGCGAAGCGACCAAGCGCGGTACGCTTCTTGGGCGTGGAAGCCGGGTCAAACGGATCAATCTCGACCACCCAGCCGAAGGTGTTGGCGACATGACGATAGTCATCGCTGCCATCAGTCGAGGTGCCGGTGACGGCCGCATGCCAGCGGCCGTAGCGGCTGTCGGCCGTATCCGGTTGCATGCTGGCCCACAAATGATTCCCCTTGCCGGCCACGCCATAGCGTTTGAATGCCGTCAGTTCTTTAGCGCTGCGCTTGCTGTCATCCGACGGCGAGCGGCGGAAAAAGCCGGCCCAGTTCTCTTCGCAAGTCAGGTAGGTACCCCAGGGCGTGTGGCCGTTGGCACAGTTCGCAACGGTGCCACGCGTTCGCGTTCCCGTGATCGAATAGGCGGTGACCATCAGCGGGCTGCGAGCGGCCGGTCCCGTGAGCTCCATGTCGGTGAAGGTCGTAATGCGACGGTTGAGGCGCGAGTCGCGCTTGACGCGGAAGCTTTTGCCATCCCGCACTACCTCGACCACGCTGACACCGTGTGCCAGCATTTCTTTCATGACTTCGTCGTCGACGGTGCGGCGGCCATCGACGATGCTCTGGCCTCGCGGATGCAGGAAGGCCGCGGTAATGGCTTCGTGATTCACGCAAAGCAATCCATGGCCGGAATTGTCGGCATCCCACAGGCCATTCCTGCCGATGCCGAAGTACTGCATGCCATCGTTATGGTCGCCGGCGCGACGGGAAAACGTGGAGGCGAGGTCGCTACCATCGTTGGCATACGCCGGCAGATCGGCGACGAGGGGATCGCCGGTCGCCATCAGCACCGAATACGAGTAACCGTCCGCCAGTTGCAGTGCATCGGCCTTGCTTTTCGGGATGGCAGAAAAATTCAATGCCAGTGCGTGCATCGCCGCCTGCACATTGCCGGCCGGCGTCAGCCACAGCATGCCCGCGCCCAGGTAGCTGGAGGCTGCGACGGCCAGCGAGCCCTTGAGCAGGTTGCGACGCGACAGGCGCGCCTCAAGGACCCGGGAAAATTCGGTAGTGGGGTTCGGTTCTTTGTTGGCATCCATGGCGCGCATATCCGGTCTGAGCGGGAGGGACAATACAAGCGACCTGATCTGACCACGGCACTGTGAACGCTTGATGACATGCCAATGCTGTTCAATGGATGCCGTGTTCTCGTTTAGACAAGTCCGTCCGGCTTGTCATGGTTCATAAATATATGACTGTTAGCCTGAGCCTGCTTTTGGTGCGCGGCGACCACTTGCGGCCGTATGCCATCCGGTTTGCAGGATGATGACAGTCTCTGAATTTTTCACACAAGCAGTGGCGGCATGCGCGCTGTGCGTTTCGACAATCGCACCTGCCGCGGCGGACATCGCGATCGGGCAGTTCGATCCGGCACTGCCAGCGGCTTCGCCACCCTGGCAAATCATCCAGCTGGAAAAGCATGTGCCGCCAACCCAATTTCGCAGCGTGAATTGGGACGGCGTGGCTGCCATCGAGGCGCGCGCGCAACGCAGCATGGCGCTTCTTGGCCGACCGGTCAGCATCAACCTCAAGTCGACGCCAGTGTTGTGCTGGCGCTGGCGTGTGGATGCCGTCGTCACAGGCGCCGACATGGCAAGGCGAAGCGGTGATGACTATGCCGCACGCGTCTATGTCGCCCTCATGCTGCCGCCTGAAGCGCTGACGCTGGTCGACAAAGCGGCGCTGGCCGTGGCGCGCAGCGTTTACGGAGCGTCCGTACCCGACGGCGCGATCAATTACGTCTGGGACAACCGTTATCCTGTCGGTGCTCAGAAGCCGAATGCTTACACTGATCGTGCCCGGATGGTCGTCCGGCGCAGCGGCAATGCAGACGCGGGCAAGTGGGTGAGCGAACGTGTGAACGTATTGGATGATGCAATTGCTGCGTTCGGCAGCGGCAATCCCAGGACAGTCCTGGTAGCGATCGCTTCCGATACCGACAATACCGGGGAAAGCGCGCGCGCCGGCTTCGCCGACCTGCATTTTGTCGGCCGCCATGAGCGCTGCTGGTTCGAGCGTGAGCCAGTCAGCACCGAGAAAGCGCCCGTGGACGTCGATGTCGCCAGCCGGCCGGGCTGACGCGGTCGCGCGCGCTGTAGCCGGCGCGCGCGCCCTTGTTTTCCCGCGTTACTTTATCGGCCCCGGATTACTTATGCTTCTTCGGCCGGCCGGCCTTCAGAGGCAGTAAAGCCGCTTGCGCCGCCTGGATTTTCTTGGGATCCAGTTTGGCGATCAGGGTGACGCCGATACGAAGGATCTCGCTCTTCTTGATTTCGAAGCCGGCGCCGACGCAGGCCTTTTTCACAGTTCCGATCAGCGCATACTCTGATTCAGGCATCGTGAAGCTGTCACGGACAAGCTTGGCCTTTTTTGGCTTCTCGACTTTCACTTCTTTTGCTGCGCGGGCCGACTGCTTGTTGGCTGGCGGACGACCGACGGGGCGCTTTGATGCACCGGTATTGTCCGCTTTGCCGGCGGTCCCGGGTTTCGCAGCCGGCTTTGCCGGAGCGCGCTGCGTGGCTGTATTGCCGGATTTCCTGGCAGTTGGACTGACCATATTGTTCTCCCTGTGGTTTCGCCCCTGGTGCGAGGCATTTAATCGAATAAATAATATATACGATTATTCGCCGGGAATTGTTACAAGCCAAACTATTGGATTGCCCAAAGGCGGCAGCTTCCCAGACTCAGGCAGCGAGGTCGGGCTGTGGGGCCCATCGGCTTGCCAATCAGGCGGGGGCGCGCAGCAGGAAGGTGCCGCCAATTTCTTCCCATGCCGCCTGCTCCTTGGAAAGCCAGTAGGACAGGGTGGGGTGGGCGGCCAGCGTATGGCGGGCAATCTCGAGTTCGATGCGCGTGCGTAACCTTACACTCGTATTTTCGATGGCCGGGTCGATGCGCGCGTGCATGAAGAGCGTTCCGAGGCGCAGCGCCAGAACGGCCTTGGCAATTTCGGGTTCGGCCAGCGCGTCCTGCACTTTGCGCAGGTTGCCCTTCTGCGCCAATACCAGGATGGACAGGATATGTTGTTCCTGTGACGTGAAGCCCGGGAGGTCTGCATGCAGCGCGAGGTAGGCGCCATGCTTGTGGAATCCCGTATGAGAGACCGCCAGGCCGACCTCGTGGATCTTGCCAGCCCAGCCCAGCAGCCGTTGCAGGGGACCGTTGTCGCCTGCCAATTGGTGGTAGAAGGTGAGCGCATGGGTTGACGCTTTCGATGCGCGGCTTTCATTGACGCCAAAGCGCTTCATGAAACGCTTGATGGATTCTTGCCGCCGATCTTTTTTGCGCTCGCGCAGGTACAAATCCCACAGCACGCCCATGCGCAAGCCTGCTTCGACAGGTTGTAGCGATTTGGCCCCCAATTCTTCGAGCAAACCGATCAGTACGGGCAACCCGCCCAGTGTCACCGCAATGCGTTCGGCGCGAATGCCTGACAGCGTGGTCTTGCTGATCCTGCCGTCAGCGATCAGCCGGTCACGCAACGCATACAGCGATCTCAGTGACAACTGGCTATCGCCAATCCCGTTGGTTTCAATGATCTCGGACAGCGTGCGCATCGTGCCGGACGAGCCATAGCCGACATCCCACAGCTTGGGGTGGAAGGGCGCCAGGCCATCTTCGAACATGCTGCGCGCAGCCAGCACGGCTTCATCAAACGCAGGTGCACTGATTTTGTCGCTGCTGAAAAAGCGATTTGCAATCGGCACGGTGCCTATGCTGAACGATTCCACTTCTTCGATCTCATGGCCGTGGCCGAGAACCAGTTCGGTTGAGCCGCCGCCGATATCGATCACCAGCCGTCGTTCTGATGGCCGATCCAGCGCGGAAGCAACGCCCATATAGATCAGTCGGCCTTCTTCTTCACCGGAGATGACTTCTATCGGATAGCCGATGGCTTTTTCGAACTGGGGAACAAAGCTGCTTGCATTCTTTGCGACCCGAACAGTATTGGTCGCCACGACCCTGACGGCCGACAGGGGCGTTGATTTAAGGATTTGTGAGAATCGGTTCAGGCACGCAAGGCTGTTTTGTATGGCAGCCGCGCTCAGGTTGCCACGTGCATCGAGACCGGCACCCAGCCGCACGGGTTCGCGCGCGCTATTGACGATGCGGATGCGCTTACCGTCATGCGCGCCAATGTGAAGCCGGAAGCTGTTCGACCCGAGGTC
>JBDKLN010000247.1:0-5591 GCA_039806045.1 Pseudomonadota bacterium | reverse complement strand
GTCGATGCCCATGCGATCGCCGACGTGCTGTCGAGCTGGACCGGCATACCGCTGGGCCGCATGCTGGCCGACGAACAGCAGACCGTGCTGCAGCTGGACCAGCGGCTGCGCGAAAAAATCGTCGGCCAGGACGCGGCGCTGGATGCCATCGCACGCCGCGTCCGCAGTCACCGGGCCGGCCTCGACGATCCTTCCAAACCGGTCGGCGTGTTCCTGCTGGTCGGCCCCAGCGGCGTCGGCAAGACCGAAACGGCCTGCCAGCTGGCCGAGCAGCTGTACGGTGGCCGCGAGCACATGGTCACGGTCAACATGTCGGAATATCAGGAAGCCCATTCGGTGTCGGGCCTCAAGGGCGCGCCGCCCGGCTATGTCGGCTATGGCAAGGGTGGCGTGCTGACCGAGGCCGTGCGCCGCCAGCCCTACAGTCTGGTGCTGCTGGATGAAATGGAGAAGGCGCATCCGGACGTGCTGGAGCTGTTCTACCAGGTGTTCGACAAGGGCACGATGGACGACGCCGAAGGCACGTCCGTCGATTTCCGCAACACGCTGATCCTGCTGACCTCGAACGCCGCGCAAGACGTGGTGCTCGACGTCTGCACGCGCAACCCGGACGCCACGCTGGAAGAAATCAACGAAGCGCTGCGCCCGGCGCTGCTGCGCCAGTTCCCTGCCGCCTTCCTGGGCCGGGTGGTGATCGTTCCGTATCGACCGGTGGCCGACGCGCAGCTGCGCCGTATCGTCGACCTCAAGCTGCAGCAGCTGGCCGACCGCATCCGCCGCAATCATGGCGCGGCCTTCGCGTGGGATGACTATGTGGCCGAGGCCATCGCCGCGCGTTGCCATGAAGTCGAGAGCGGCGCGCGCAATATCGATCACATCATCACCCAGTCGCTGCTGCCGGAGCTGGCGTCGCAGGTGCTGGAACGCATGGCGCTGCAGCAGCCCTTCGATGGCGTGCACCTGTCGGTGGATGTGCGCGCAGGCTTCCGCTTCGCATTGACCCAGGGCGGAGCGGCGCGATGAGGACCGGATTCACCCAGGACCATGTGCTGGTGTCGGCCACGACCGCATTCGGCAAGGACAAGCTGCTGGTCGAGACCTTCTCCGGCACCGAGGAGTTGTCGCAGCCGTTCAGCTTCGCGCTGGCGATGAAGTCGGGCGACGTCGCGCTCGACCCGGCCACCATCATCGGCACCACCGCCACCGTGACCGTCACGCACCCGGGCGGCACGGCGCGCCACTTCCACGGCGTGATCAGCAGCTTCCGGCATTCCGGGCTGGATGCCGCCTTCGCGTATTACCAGGCCGAGATGGTGCCGGCGCTGTGGCTGCTGTCACTGTCGCGGCAGCGCGTGATTTACCAGAACCAGACGGCGGTGCAGATCATCGAGTCCATCCTGACCGCGCACAGCGTCACGTTCCAGAAAAAGCTCACCGGCACCTACGACACACGCGAATACTGCGTGCAGTATGACGAGTCGCCACTCGACTTCATCAGCCGGCTGATGGAGCAGGAAGGCATCTACTACTACTTCACCTTCAGCGCCGGCGGCCACACGATGGTGCTGGGCGACGACCCGACCGCGCACACCGACTGCACCGGCGCCAGCCTCAGCTTCCGTGGCCGCAGCGACACCCACAACCTGCCCGACAGCGTGCTCCGTTTCGAAGCGGGCGGACAACTGGTCACGCAAGCCTATGCGGGCAACGATTACGACTACACGCAGCCAAGCACCGCGCTGGCCGGCAGCGCCAGCGGCGCGACCGGGCGCGGCACGATCTATGACTACCCGCACCTGCGTGCCTCGGTCGCCGGCGGCAAAAAACTGCTGGGGCTGCAGGTGCAAGCCAGCCAGGCCGATGCATCGAGCGCCAGTGGCGAAAGCTCCTGCAACGCGCTGTATGCGGGCGGCGCCTTCACGCTCGCCAATCACCCGAATGCGAAGCTGAACCTGCGCTACGCGCTGCGCCGGGTCACGCACCGCGCCACCGGGGCGGCCTACTCCAACCACTTCGAGGCGTTCGCTGCGACCACCACCTTCCGCCCTGCGCGCGAAACGCCGCAGCCCATGGTGCCCGGCAGCCATTCGGCCTTCGTGGTTGGCCCCAAGGGCGAGGAGATCTGGACCGATGCGATGGGCCGCGTGAAGGTCAAGTTCCACTGGGACCAGAATGAAAAGACCGACGACACCACCTCGTGCTGGGTGCGCGTGGCGCAAGCCTGGGCCGGCAATGGCTGGGGCTCGCTGTTCATCCCGCGCATCGGCCAGGAGGTCATCGTCAGCTACCTCGACGGCAATCCGGACCGCCCGATCATCACCGGCAGCGTCTACAACGGCGAGCAGGCCACGCCGGTGGCGCTGCCGGCCAAGCAGATGCAGGCCGTCATCCGTTCGCGCCCGACCAAGACCGGCGATGGCAAGTCGAAGTCGACCGCGGTCGAAGGCGACCGCATCCATGGCAACGAGATCCGCTTCGACGACAAGAAAGGCGATGAGGAGCTCTACTTCCATGCCGAGCGCGACCTGAAGATCGACATCGAAGACGACCTGGAAACCACGCTGTACCAGGGCTCGGAAGAGCACATCATCAACAAGGGCGACCGCACCATCGACGTCAAGGTCGGCAACGAAGACCACACGGTCGGCGGCAACCGGACCCTGACCATCCACGGCGACGAGACGCATGAGACCTGCGGCGAATTCAAGAACACGGTCAAGAAGGACTACACGCTTGAAGTCGACAAGGACATGAAGCAGACCATCAAGGGCAAGTCGACCATCAAGGTGACCGGCGACCTGGTGATCGACGTCACCGGCAGCATCACCTTCAAGTCAGGCGCGGCGATGAATATCTCGTCGGGCACCGCCATGACGGTCAAGGCCGGCACCGAATATTCCAGCCAGGCCGGCACCGCGTACAGCGCGAAGGCCGGCACCGAGCTCAAGCTGGAAGGCTTGTCGATCGCCGGCAAGGCGTCCGCGTCGGGCGAGATCGATGGTGGCGGCATGCTGACCCTGAAGGGCGGCATGGTGAAGATCAACTGAGGCCGATGATGAGCGAGACCTTGTCCACCCAGCCCGGCACCGCTGACCTCGTCGAGATCCGTGACGATGACGGCCAGCTGCGGCATAGCGTGCGCCTGCAGGACGGCGAGCTGCACGGACACGTCGAAAGCTATGACGAGCGCGGACAGCTGGCGCAGCGCTCGTCCTATCTGGAAGGTCTGCGCCATGGCAGCAGCGAATACCGCGACGGCGACCGGCTGCAGATGAAGCAGCAATACGACCAGGGCCTGGCGCACGGCCCGACGGTGGTGTATGACCCGGCCGGCCATGTCGCGGCCGAGCTGAATTTCGTGCAGGGCCAGCTGCAGGGCGAGGCGCGCTACTACTCGCTGGGCAAGCTGGTGCGCCGCGCGAACTACAAGGACGGCAAGCTCGACGGCGTGGCCGAGGACATGACGATGGATGGCCTCGTGGTCCAACGCACCAGCTACCAGAACAATGTGCTGCACGGACCGATGGTGCGCTACTGGACCAATGGCCAGGTGATGGAAAAAAGCAGCTACGACCAGGGGCTGGCCAACGGCGATGTCGCGCGCTTCGACCAGAACGGCAAGCCACAGGGCGCACCCGCGCCAAAGCTGGGCGAGCGCATGGAAAAACTGTTCAGGGGAAGCTGATGGGAAAACTGGTCTGCGCAGGCGCGATGCTCAAGTGCTCGTTCGGCATGGCCCCCGGCACGTTAAACGTGTTGCCCTTGAATCGTGTGCTGTCCGGCGCGCCGGCGGCCAACATCATGGACAACGTGCCGATGATGAACATCCTGCCCTTTGGCATGTGCCAGTCGCTGGCCAACCCGATGGTGGCGGCGGCGACGGCGGCGGCGCTGGGCGCGCTGACGCCGATGCCGTGCATACCGATGACCACCGCGCCCTGGGTGCCCGGCTCGCCGACCGTGCAGATCGCGAACATGCCGGCATTGAATGACGGCTCGAAATTGATGTGCAACTGGGCCGGCGTGATCGAAATCTCGATGCCGGGCCAAATGACAGTGGAGGTCGCATGAGGGTCGCGTTTGCGCTGACGTCGCGGCTGGTGATGATCACCAGCGTTTGCGGCGTCGCCATCGTGGTGTTACTGGTGATGCTGGGCTTCGAGCTTGGCCTGCGCGAGGCGCATGCCGAATTCGACGCGCAGGCGAAGGCACGCGGCGAAGGACGCGCCGACCTGCAGGCCGATGCGCACGGCAGGGATGGCGTTGGCTATATGCCAGTCGCCGCGCCCACGCCGTCGGCAGCCTTGTACAGCGCCACCGATCCGTCGAAAGGCAAATGATGGAACGCCTCGCCCTTCGCCTGCTGGCCCTCGCCAGCGTCCTGCTGCCGCTGGCGGGCTGCAGTTCGATGTCGGCCATGATGTTCCCGCCGGGAGAGAAGCTCGACTGGGAGTCGGTATCGCTGTACGTCGACCCGGCCGCCAACCGCGACTTTCCGGTCGCCGTCGACGTGGTGCTGGTGAGCGAGGAGTCGCTGGCGCGCAAGCTGGCCGTGATGAAGTCGCAGGAATGGTTTGCGTCGCGCGACAGCCTGCGCAAGTCTCATCCGGGCGAGCTCGAGTTCGACAGCGTCGAGCTGGCGCCCGGCGATGCGATGACCTTGCCCGGCAAGCGTTACTCGGGCAAGCGCGTGTTCGCCGCCCTCGTCTTCGCCGATTACCTGAGCTCCGGCGAACACCGCGCGCGACTGGAAACGCTCAAGGGCAGGATCAGCATGGAATTTGGCGCTACCGATTTTTCGACCAGCGCCTCGGGAAAATGAATGAACGGGTTGCATGAAATGAAGCTGAACAACGCCATGGCCGGAGGCCGCCAATGAAATGTCCCGACCGCATCCAGTGGCATGAAGGCATGCTGCTGTCGCCGCAGCATTTCCAGCTGGAGTCGGCGCGCGTCGATGCGCTGATCGCCTGGCACACGCTGACGTCGACCCCGTACGGCTGGGGCGTCCGGCGCATGAAGTTCGATACCGCGCTGCTGGCGGCCGGGACACTGCGCATCCTCGAACTGGAAGCCATCCTGCCGGACGGCACCGCGATCGCGATCGACCATCAGGATCCGGGCGCGACCGGCCTGTCGCTGAAGCTCGACGACATCATCGATGCGCTGGCCGAAGGACCGCAGACGGTCTGGCTGTCACTGCCGGTGTCGCGCAACATGAAGATGCCCGAGATGGCGGCGCGCTTCCTGTCGGTGAAAACCGATGCCGTCGAAGATGAAGTATCGGACGCCGCGCCGGCCGACATCCCGCGCCTGGTGCCCAACCTGACGCTGAGCGCAGGCGAGATGCCGCCACCGCTGACGGTCAGCATGGCGATCGCCAGCGTGCTGGAAGACGATGGCGTGATCAAGCTGGGCCAGGCGCTGCCGGCGCTGCTCGACCTGCACGCCGCGCCCGGTCTGCTGGATACGCTGCGCGAATTCGTGCACACGCTGCGCAGCAAAGCGGCCTTCGTCGCCCGCCAGTCGGCCGGCGTGCCGCAGGCCGAACAGCGCGGCGAGCGGCTCGCTCTGCTGCAGCGCCTGTCCTG
>JBDKLN010000246.1:0-7280 GCA_039806045.1 Pseudomonadota bacterium | reverse complement strand
TGGCTGCCATCCATCGCATGGGCGGGCTGTGAAGCGCCGGAATTCCCGAACACCGATGCAGCGCGTGCATCGGTCTGCGTGGATGGCAACGCAGAAGACCCTGAAGGCAGATTGGTCTTTGATGGCTTTTCAAACGGGTAGGGATTCGTGCCCATGGCATTCGACCTCGCGGCGATTGATGAACATCAAATTGAACGGATTTGTTTAACTCTGATCTCAATCATCTTAGTAGGTTTTGAGATATTTCCTACATCCGCTAAAAAAGTGATCGGTCGACCGCCATCTCACTGCATGCCAATGCCCGCCCTAACCGACCAGGACATCAGCGTTCATCCGCTCGGCCCCACTGGGGAACCGAATGCGCTCAGCCGCGTCTTCGAAGATCGCTCGCTGACGCTTGGACACCTCCCCAGCAATTCGGTGCCTGACATCCTGCATGCGATACGCCAGCACCTGAAAATGGAAGTTGCCTTCGTCTCGGAGTTCGTCCATGACCAGCGCATCTTCCGCTATGTCGATTCGTCGTGGACCAAAAGCCCGGTACACGTCGGTGAAGGCGGGCCGTTGGACGAATCGTATTGCCAGCGGGTCGTCGACGGACGCCTGCCGGAGCTGATCCATGACGCGCAGTCCAATCCGGTGGCAGCCGAGCTGCCCGCCACATTTGCGATACCGGTTGGCGCGCACATGAGCGTGCCCGTCCATCTGTCGGATGGCTCGATCTATGGCACCTTCTGCTGCTTCAGCCGCAGCGCCGACATCAGCCTGAATTTGCGCGATTTGTCGCTGATGAAGGTGTTTGCCGACCTCGCTGGCAAGATGATAGACCGCGAACGGCACAGCATCATCAGCCACCGCACAAGCCTCGAGCGTGTGCGTCGGGTGCTGAATAGCGATGCGATCCATATCGTCTACCAGCCCATTTTCGACTTGAACCGCGCGGCCATTGCCGGGTTCGAGGCGTTGGCACGCTTTTCAGCCACCCCGGCACGCAGCCCCCACCTGTGGTTCAACGAAGCGCATGATGTCGGTCTCGGCATCGAACTTGAGCTCAAGGCCATACAGCTGGCGCTGGTCGTGATGCCGAACCTGTGCGATGGCCTGGATTTGTCGATCAATGCGTCACCTGAGACCATTCTCGACCCCAAGTTCGAAGCATTGCTTTCGACCTTGCCCAACGTGGAGCATTTGGTGCTGGAGATCACCGAGCACGCGGCGGTCGAAAAATATGAGGAGATCGCGCAGCGGCTCAAGCCCTACCGCGACCGCGGACTGCAGCTGGCGGTCGATGACGCCGGCGCCGGCTACGCCAGCTTTCGCCACATCCTGAACCTCGAGCCGGATCGCATCAAGCTTGACATGAGCCTCACGCGCGACATCGATGTCGATCCCGCACGCCGCGCGCTGGCGGCAGCATTGATCCACTTCTCCGCTGATACCGGCAGCAAGCTGGTCGCCGAAGGCGTCGAGACCGCCGCTGAAGCGGCGGCACTGATCGAGCTGGGCGTCGACAAGGCACAAGGCTATTTCCTCGGCCGCCCGATGTCCTTATCGGGCATGCAGCATCTGGGCTGCCTGCGGCCGGGCATGGCACTCAGCAATCCACCTGACTACCACGGCGCGACGAAACCGGCCTGACCAGGCAGGCAAGCCTTGCAGGCCGAATCAGCAGTTGCCCTTCTTGCGCTGGCCCGGAGGGCAATGACCCGGCCCCTCGTCGCCATGGCCGTGACCTCTGCCGCCATGCCAGCGGCCCGGGCGAAACTCCCAGCCACGCGGACTCTCGACCCATTGCGGTTGCGTGTACACATAACCGGGACGCTCGCGTTCCCAATGGCCCGGCACCCATACATAAGCATTGCCATTCCAGCCCCAGAAACCCTGCAGCCACACATAGGCCCGGCGCGGCGGCGGCATCGGTTCGTAGCGCACGGGCGGGGGCGGCGTGCCCGAAGAAATCGTCACACCCCAGCTGACATTCGCCTCGGCATGAGCCAGACCTGCGCTGGCCAGCAGGGCAAGCAACACGGCGGAATACAAAACTTGTTTTCGCATGATGTCCTCTTTGATTGATCACCGAACAACAGCAGACAAGTTACCCGTGGAAAAACGCCATGACTTGATGCATTACAAATGTCAACAAAGTTGTCATCAAGAATTGGCGTACAGAAACATCACGAAGTTCCCGGGACTGTCAGTCATGCAAAAGGGTGCGGTGATGCGGAGATCGCGACGATGCCGCGATCCATGACGACACGCCGGGTTGATGATGCCGCAGAGGCCCGGACCAGTAACGGGCACTGCCCCGCCGTCGAACGGCAGGCCAGGTTCAGGGCTCGATCAGCCCGTGGCGTACTGCGATGAGCGTCAGCTCGGATTGATTGGCAACGTTCAGCTTTTGCTTGATGTTGTACAGATGGGTACCGACCGTGCGCGGGGAAATGTTCAGTCCTTCAGCGATCTGGTTGACAGAGGCGCCTTTGGCCAACTGGATGAAAACACCGAACTCCCTCTCGGACAGAATTTCGATCGGGCTTTTTTCGCCATTGAATTCCTCGAGCGCCATCCGTTGCGACAAGCTGGTATCGATATACATGCGTCGGTCATTGACCTGCCGGATCGCATGGATCAGCTCGTCCGGCGCGCTGCGCTTGGACAGGTAGCCGAGCGCGCCGGCCTTCAGCATGTAGCGCACATAGCTCGGATCTTCGTGCGAGGACAAGCCAAGCACGCGGGCCGTCTTGTCACGCGCGATGATGCGCCGGGTGGCCTCCACGCCCATCGTGCCGCCGAGCGAAATGTCCATCACGATCACGTCCGGCTTGGCCACGGGGATCTGCTGGTAAGCAGCCTCGGCCGACTCCGCCTCGGCCACGACCCGGATGTCTTCCGTCGCCTCGAGCAGCATGCGAAATCCGAACCGGACCACAGCATGGTCGTCAACCAGCATCACGTTGATGTTTTTTTTCATGCCTTGCTGCCTTCCCGCTTTCCTGTGTCGTCACTGCTGCCGCGAACCGGCAAGGTGACCCGCACTTCCAGTCCGCCCTCCCGGCCTTTGCGGAAATCCACACTTCCGTGATGAGATTCAGCACGTTCCTGCATGCCCCGCACACCATAATGCCCTTCCCGCACCAGCGTTGCGGTGCCTTTGCCATTATCGGCGATCACGAGTTCCAGCGTATCCCCTTGCATCGCAACGCTTACCTGCGCGCGGCTGGCGCCGGCGTGACGAACCACATTGGTCACTGCCTCCTGTACGATGCGGTACGCCGTCAGTTCCAGCGCATCGTCCAGCGGCGGCAGCGTGTCGGGCACGGTCAGCTCGAAGCGAATGTCGGGATTCTTCGATTGCGTCTCGGTGAGCAAATCACGCACCGCATCGATCAGTCCCATGCCTTCCAGCTGTATCGGGCGCAGTCGCGGGATCATCCGGTGCATCGCGTCCGAGGTCATGCCGGCGGTGTCGAACAGCATTTGCACATGGCGCTCCAGGGGGCCGCCGGCAACGTCGGGCCGCTGCATCATCGACTTGGCGATGCTGCGGATCGCCGTCAGCGACTGACCCAGTTCATCGTGCAGCTCGCGGGCCAGCGCCGCGCGCTCTTCTTCGATCCGGGCATGCAGCAACTGCGTGAACTCGCGCTGCGCATCAAGCCGCGCCTGCGCCTCGGCACTGGCCTGTCGGGCAAGGATACTGTCTTCGACAGCCTGCGCCATGCGGTTGAACGCGCGCCCCATCTCCCCGGCTTCCTTGCCCGGCAACGGCGGCAGCCGCACGTCATGGCTTCCCTGTTCGATCTCGCGCAGGCCGCGCTCGATTTTCTCCAACGGCGCCAGCCAACGGCCGACCAGCCAGAAAATGACGAGGTCTGCCAGGACGAACAAGGTCACTTGCGCCATCAGGATGTCGCGCAGGTTGTCCCAGCCGTCGAGGATGGCGCGGGTCGAGTTTGTGGAAATCACCAGCCGCGCATCCTCCAGCTCGACCACCCTTTGCACCGGACGCGGCGCGACCAGCGCCGCATACCACTGCGGTGCGTACCGGCCGGCCTTGTAAGTCGATGGCGGCGACTGATAGAGGAGCGTGCCTCCCTTGTCGAACAACTCGATGTCATTGGCCCGCACGCGTCCGGTCGCATGCAGGAAATGCACGAGGTCCGGCAAGTCCTCGCTGGCGTAAAAATTCCCGATCCGGCCCAGCAGCTGGGCAGCAATGCGCCCGGAAGCCTCCATCTCTTCGCCCACGCCGTTACGGGTGGCAGAAATCTCGACGGCGATCAGCACCGCAAACACGATGATCGTGATCAGCGAGAAAATCAGGTTAATCTTGAGGCGCAGACTCAAGCCCACGCGGCGGCTTGCATCGTGCGCGCCGTTTGCGCTGGTGGGCGGGGCAGCAGGACTCGGGATCATGATGGGATGACTGTGGGAGAGCGCGTGGCTGGCTGGTCTGCGGGCAGCGCATCATAGCAGCAGCCCCATACCTCGCGGCGCAGCAAAGCTCACCCTGATGCTGGCAGGGATTTGGTTCATGAATTTACTTAGTCCCAATTACGTGAACAGCCGATGCGACCGCCGGGCCGTTAGGGGAAGATTCACTACGCCAAACGGACCCCCGCGTGGCAATCGCAAAACCAACTTTTATTCAGGAGATCACCATGGCATGGACCACCCCGGCAGCGACTGACCTGCGTTTCGGTTTCGAAATCACGATGTACATCGCAAACCGTTAATTCTTCAGTCCAGCATGCCGACCCCTGGGTTGGCTGCAAAGCAGAATTTAAAAAGGCGACCTACGGGTCGCCTTTTTTTGCTATTGAGGTTTTCATTAAGGCAACCTTGATCATGAAAGCCGATAGATTTTACTAATCGATTGATGATTTTTTGCAATAAGAAGGCAATTTAATGAATTTCATTATTCGCTACAGCAACAGCTTCCCGTAACCTGCCCGACTTTCAAACCAAGTAACAGCCGCGCAAAGAAATGATGAAAACCAATAAAACCACCCTGGCCTTGATGATCGCCAGCTGCTTTGGCTCCAGCTCGGTGATGGCGGAAGAGACGCAAGAAACCACCAAAATTCTGTCGCCGGTCGTCGTGACTGCGACGCGTGTTGAGCAGGACAGCTTTGATTTGCCGATGGCAATCGACAAGGTTGAAAAAAGTACCATCCAAGATGCGCAACTCCGCATGACATTGTCGGAAAGCCTTGCCCGCGTTCCAGGTATCACTGCGCCAAACCGTAACCTGATGTCCAGCGACCCGCAGATTTCTTCGCGTGGATTCGGTTCACGCTCCACCTTTGGCACGCGCGGCATTCGCGTCTACGTCGATGGCATCCCGATTTCCAACCCGGACGGACTAGGCAACCCCGGCAATATTGACCTCGGCATCGTCGACAACATCGAAGTGATGCGTGGCCCGTTCTCCGCCCTGTATGGAAACTCGTCGGGTGGCGTGATCCAGATGTTCACTGAAAAAGCGCCGGCAACGCCTCAGTTGAAATTCGATGGCTATCAGGGCAGCTTCAATACTCACCGCAGCGAAATCCAGGCAGCCGGCACGCAGCAAGGCGTGGAATACCTGCTCGACTATTCCGACTTCAACTCCAATGGCTACCGACAGCAAAGCCGCAGCACAAAAGCCCAAAGTACTGCAAAACTGGGGTTCAACGTCTCGGACGACACTAAGCTGACCACCCTGATCAATTGGTTTGACCAATTTGCGCAGGATCCGGGCGGTCTTGCTGAAGCAGACGCTAAGGCCACTCCTGCGATGGCAACGCCTAACAACGTAATCCAAAACGCTCGCGTATACCGTGGCAACAAACAAGTCGGCTTCAACCTGGAAAAACGCCTAAACGCAGAGAACGCGATCAATTTTGTTACGTATGCGGGCAATCGTTACACGTACAGTTACATTGCGACCGGATCCGGAGCCAATGCTTGGCGTAATAGTCGAATTGATCGGACGTTTTACGGTGCCGAGGCTCGCTGGACAAACAGCGGCCAACTCCTGGATCGTGCTTATACGTTGACTGGCGGCTTGGCTGTTGGTCAGATGAACGATGACCGTCTCGATGTAACAGGCGCAGGCGTCCTGCGCCGCGATGAACTGCAACAGGCAACCAACGTTGACCAGTTCGTGCAAGGCTTGTGGTCGGCTGCGGATCGTTGGGACTTGCATGCGGGCATGCGCCATGTCCGAGTCAACCAAAAAGTTAGCGATTATCTGACATCACCTACCGATGGTTCCGGCAAAGTCAATTACGATAAGACCACTCCGGTTGCTGGCGTTGTCTTCAAGGCGACTCCGACGTTGAACTTCTATGCCAACGTTGGCAAAGGATTCGAGACGCCGACAATGATCGAAGTGTCCTTCTCCGACACGAACGGCAATGGGCCCAACTTCAACCTGAAGCCAAGCACCAACACTAGTATCGAAATTGGTTCTAAGTGGATGGTTTCGGATGCTACTCGCCTGAATGTAGCGCTGTTCGACATCTCGACTGAAAACGAGCTCGTTGTCTCGACCAGCAATTCGACCTACACCGTGTACCAAAACGCAGCAAAAACCAAGCGTCAGGGCGTCGAATTATCGGCCGACACCCGATTCACGCAGAACCTGTCGGGCTTCCTCGCTTACAGCTACATGGATGCCACGTTCGACCAAACCTACACGGCGAACGGAAACACGATCGACAAGGGCAACGTGATTCCCGGCACCTATCGCCAGCAGATTTATGGCGAACTCGCCTGGAAGCATCAGCCGATTGGATTCCAGACGGCCGTCGAAGCGCGCTACAACAGCAAGGTTTACGCTACCGACACCAACACCGTGTCGAACGCCGCTTACTCCATCATCAATCTGCGCGCTAGCCTGCAGCAAGAGCTTGGCAAGTGGAAGGTCACGGAGTACGCACGCATTGAAAACCTGCTCGACAAGACATATGTGGGCGCTGTGCGTGTCAATGATACAAACTCACGGTATTACGAGCCGGCCCCGGGCCGCAACTATATCGTCGGCGTCAGAGCCAACTACGCTTTCTGACCTGAGGCAACTCTCTTCAGGAACCGGCCCGCGCAATTGCGCGGGCTTTTTTTATTTTCGGCGCCGATACGGACACCCTGCACGCAACGGATATCCCTCTGACTCCGGCGTCAATGGCTACAATGTCGGCAGCTCAAATTCTGAACAACCCATGGCACAGATCCACCCCCAAGGCTGGCGTGAATTGGACGTCACCGGTGCGGCCCAGCGAGAGATCGAGACACTC
>JBDKLN010000245.1:0-5796 GCA_039806045.1 Pseudomonadota bacterium | reverse complement strand
CACCGGCACCACCGGCACCACCGGCACCACCGGCACCACCGGCACCACCGGCACGACTGGCACGACTGGCACGGCCGGCGCCAGCGGCACAACGGGCACAACGGGCACAACGGGCACCACGGGCACCACGGCAGCAGGCGGCGCACTCGGCACGCCAGGAACGCTGGACCTCGGCAGCGGTGGTAGCGGTGCCACGACGACCACCACCACAACGACGACGCCCACGACGACCATCACGGGGGGCGGCACGACCTTGCCCCCGACGACAGTGACCGGTGGCGGCACCAGCCTGCCTTCGATAGCCAGCGGCGCGATCGGCGGTTGACGCAATCAACTGGCTGTTTTATCGGCCCCGGCGACAGCCGGGGCATTTTTTTCTGCGTCAGGAATGCCCGTTCAGCGCGGAATCGAGACATCTTTTCACGCCGCGTGCATAGTCCCTCGCCATCGAGCGTCCGTAATGCAGTCCGGCCTGGCAGACCATCCGGGCCAGGGGCTTGGGCCGCCAGAGCATCGCCAGTCGGGACCGGTATAACTGTACCCGGCGCAAGACCTTGGCCTGTCCCAGCAACTGGACCTTGTAGTCATAATGCCCCCACAACAAGTGGCAGGCGACAGCATGGTGCGAGATGCAATCGCAGATCGACCAGTAACAAGCAAGGAAACCAAGCCGGTAGCGCGCAAGCGCAGGGTCGGCAGCCGACAGCAGCATCACGTAATGGTCGCCGAAGCGGCACGCCAGCGAACCGGCGACCACGCGGCCGTCCACACGGGCGATGCCGTACATGCCGCAATCGCGCGCCAGCATCAGCAGGCGCGCCGTATCGCGCCGGTCGATCGCTGCATGCTTGCCGCGTTCCTGCATGCCATCGGCCTTATAACGTTGCAGCGTGCGCACCAGGGATCGCTGCTCGAGCAGGCTCATGCCTGCAGCCTCACGGCATGTCCAGCGCAATTCGGGAAGCTCTCGCGTCACACGGTTGCCATAGCCCGTGATCGTCTTGCGCGTGGACTTCCCGAGTGATGCGCGATAGGCATCGACATTGGCAGGCAACGCAATCACATAGTCTTCGGAAAACGCATACGATTGCACCGGCCAGCACAGCGGTCGGCGCCGCGCCCAGTCGATGACATCGACAGCATTGAGCTCGATGACATCAGCCTGCGGATAGCGGTCATAGACGCTGCGGCAAAACGCCTCGACCAGGGCCAGGCCGATGCTCATCATCTCGGTCAGCACCAGCACGCGCGAGTCCTCGATGCGAAACAGCAGCGCACCGACCACGTCCCCATGGTGCCGGGCAACCCAGGTATGGGGCAAGGGACGATCGGCCTCGCACAATTGCAGGTGACGCCAGGACGCATACATGCTGCCGTACAGACGATCGAGCGCATCCCTGACGAAGGGGGGCACCGCATGTTCATGGATTTCGCAAGCCAGCGAGGATGCCAGGCCTTCAGGCCTGGCATCGCCGGCAGGCCTGAAGGTGTCCAGTGCATGTGGCAGCGGTGCGTCAGGCAAATGCACCATGGCTCTCCGGGACAAGATGTGCACGGATTGTCGGCGCAAGCACGCCGGGGAAGATTGAGCATCGCCAAGCCGTCAGGTGGCGCGCCTGCGAACGCGCAAGTCCGTTCGCCGGAACGGAACGACAATCACGTCACAGGGGAGAATCCGGTGGGGATTAGCCGGTGTCCAAGCCGGCCGGCGTGGTTCGAATCCATGCTCCCCTGCGCCACACGTGGGCAGTGGAAACGGTATGGACATTCCAGGAACCGATGCACGCCGTTGCCCGTACTGGCCGGCGCAAGTGCCGTACGCGACGCGGCGGATGCGATGGGCCGCACGGCCGTGCCGCCAGCCGGCACGGCCAGGACGGCATCTTCAGAGACGTGGACAGCGGGCAGGATGATCACGACGTCGGTGGCGTTTCCAACGACAGCGCGATGCAGCGCGGCCTACCCGTTGATGACAGCGGACGGCGGGTCAGGCAGTCACCCGCTTGTCGACGATGCGCCGGGCCTTGCCGACCTGTGTGCGCTCAACGCCGCGTGGCGGCAAGACATTCACCTTGCAGCTGATGCCGATATACGACTTGATCATCTGCTCCAGCGCTGTGCCGGCGCGCACGCCATCACCATGGCGAACTTCCTCCCGCGTCTCGACCAGCACTTCCAGCTGGTCGAGGTGCATCTCGCGGGTCAGCACCAGCTGGTAATGCGGCGCCAGCGCGCCCTGTTGCAGCAGTAATTCTTCGATCTGCGACGGGAACACATTGACCCCGCGGATGATCATCATGTCATCCGAGCGACCGGTGATCTTGCCCATGCGGCGCATCGAACGCGAGGTCGGCGGCAACAGGCAAGTCAGGTCGCGCGTGCGGTAGCGCACTACCGGCATCGCTTCTTTCGACAAGGACGTGAACACCAGCTCGCCCAGTTCACCATCGGGCAGCACTTCGCCAGTGACGGGGTCGATGATCTCCGGATAAAAATGATCTTCCCAGATCACCGGACCATCCTTGCTTTCGATGCACTCGTTCGCGACTCCCGGACCCATGACTTCGGACAGGCCGTAGATGTCGACCGCATCCAGCCCGGCGCGTTCCTCGATCTCGGCGCGCATTGCATCGGTCCAAGGCTCGGCGCCGAAGATGCCGATCTTCAGCGAACTGGCCGCCGGATCCAGCCCCTGCCGCTCGAATTCCTCGATGATGTTCAACATGTACGATGGCGTGACCATGATGATGTCAGGCGCGAAGTCGCGGATCAGCTGCACCTGCTTTTCCGTCTGACCGCCCGACATCGGTATCACTGTGCAGCCCAGCCGCTCGGCACCATAGTGGGCGCCAAGGCCGCCGGTGAACAGGCCATAGCCATACGCGACGTGCACGATGTCACCCGGGCGGCCGCCGGCCGCATGGATGGAACGCGCGACCAGGCCGGCCCAGGTGTCGATGTCACGCTTCGTGTAGCCGACCACGGTCGGCTTGCCGGTCGTGCCGGACGACGCATGCACGCGCGCCACCTGCTCGCGCGGCACGGCGAACATGCCGAACGGGTAGTTCTGCCGCAAGTCTTCCTTCGACGTGAACGGGAATCTGGACAGGTCGGCCAGCGACTTCAGGTCGCCCGGATGCACGCCTTTCGCATCGAAGGCGGCACGGTAGTGCGGCACATTGTCATACGCATGGTGCAGCGACCAGCGCAGGCGCTCCAGTTGCAATGCCTGCAGCTCGTCGCGGCTGGCGGTCTCGATCGCGTCGAGTGCGCCAGACCTCTTGCGGGTCTCGGTCATTCCCAGTCTCCTCCTGTTGCGGCTGTCTCGTGTTGGTATGCCGCTGTCTTCCGTGCGACGGTCTTTGCCGCCCTTGTGCCATCGTTGTGCGGCTATTGCCGCGATCCTGCAATATTCGGGTTTGTAGCACGCCCGCCCCTTGGCCGTCACCTGTGCGAAGCGCCGCAGGCCGGCCCGCGCGGCATCACTCCGGCAGCACGCTGCCCTTCCATACATGCGACTTGCCGCGCATCAGCGCGATCTTGCGACCGGCCGCATTGGTGACGGTCACGTCATACACGCCGGTCTTGCTGCCGCGTGACTGCTCGACCGCCTCGGCGACCAGCGCTTCGCCTTCGAAGGCCGGTGCCAGGAACTCGATCGCGCAGCCGGCGGCGACAGTCACCAGGTTGTAGCTGTTGCAGGCAAAGGCAAAGGCTGAATCCGCCAGCGTGAAGATGTAGCCGCCGTGGCAGGTACGGTGCCCGTTCAGCATGTCGCCGCGCACCGTCATCGTCATGCGCGCATAACCGGGCCTGACTTCCTGCAGCGAGATGCCCAATGCCTGGGTCGCGGCATCGTTGCGGTACATGTGATCGGCGGTGGCTTGCGCCAGATGCTGTGCTTCCTGGTGTGCCGTCGGCGGGGCCTGGTCGGCGCCGCGCACGGCGCCGGTGTCCTTGAGTTCGGAGTGCTGGTCCATGTCAGCCGTCCTGGTCGAAATCGAGCACCAGCTTGTCGCTGGCCGGGAAAGCCTGGCAGCTCAGTACGAAACCGCTGGCGATCTCGTAATCCTCGAGTACGTAATTGGCATCCATGTCGACCTTGCCTTCGACCACCTTGCAGCGGCACGTCGCGCAAATGCCGCCCTTGCACGCGTAGCGGATGTCGATGCCCTGGGCGAGGCCGGCGTCAAGGACGGATTCGCTGTCGCGTGCCATCGTGAATGACCGGTGGCTGCCATCGATCACCAGCGTGACTTCGCACTCGCCGGCGACCGTCGCACCTGCGGCACTATGGCGGCGTGCCTCGCTGCGCTGCGCTGCGCCGGCCGAGAACAACTCGGCCTTTATCTGCGCCTTGTCCATGCCCAGCGCCTGCAATGCCGCCGACACTTCATGCATCATCAACTCCGGCCCGCAGATGAAGGCGACGTCGACATCGGCGACCGGCACCCACTGGCGGCACAAGGCCTCGCACTTGGCGCGGTCGATGCGGCCATTGAACAGGTCCAGGTCCTGCTTCTCGCGGCTCATCACATGCACGACCGACAGGCGCTCGAGGAAACGGTCCTTCAGGTCGGCCAGTTCGTCGCGCAGCATCACGGTCGACGACGCGCGATTGCCGTAGACCAGCGTGAAGCGGCTGTCCGGTTCAGTCTCCAGCGTGGTCTTGATGATGGAGAACAGCGGCGTGATGCCGCTGCCGGCGGCAAAACCGAGGTAATGCTTGCTGTGCTCCGGCGCCAGCGGCACGTGGAAGGAACCCATGGGCGGCATCACGTCGAGCCGCATGCCGGGCTTCAGGTGCTCGTTGGCCCAGGTCGAGAACGCACCGCCGGCCACCTTCTTGATGCCGACGCGCAGCCGACGATCCTGCACCGACGAACAGATCGAGTACGAGCGGCGCATGTCCTGGCCATCGATGATGGTGCGCAGTGTCAGGTGCTGGCCGGGCTGGTAATGATAGGCCGTCGCCAGTTCCTCCGGCACGTCAAAGCTGACCAGCACCGCGTCGCGCGTATCGCGCGTGACGCTGGCCACGGTAAGGGTATGGAAATGATTCATCGCTGGCAGTGTGGTCGGCCGCTTCAGTGCGGCTTGAAGTAATCGAAAGGTTCCAGGCAGTCCGTGCAGCGGTAGAGCGCCTTGCAGGCGGTCGATCCGAACTGGCTGACCAGCCGTGTCTGCAGCGATCCGCACTGCGGACAGGTGATGGGCTCGTCATTGCGCGCGAACAGCGCCGATGCATTGATCGCCTGCGCCGTGCCCGGCGCCTTGCCCGCCGGTGGCGCAATGCCATAAGCCTGCAACTTGCTGCGGCCGTTGTCGGTGATCCAGTCGGTGGTCCAGGCCGGCGACAGCACGGTGCGTACCGCCGCAGCCACGCCATGCTGCTGCAGCGCGGACTTGATGTTGTCTTCGATGACTTGCATCGCCGGGCAGCCGGAATAAGTGGGCGTGATCGTCACTTCACACTGCCCGTCGTGCCAGTCGATCGCGCGCACGATGCCGAGGTCCGTGATCGACAGTACCGGTATCTCCGGGTCGCTGACCTCGGCTACCCAGGACCACAGTTGTTCGTCGGCCGGCTTCATCATGTTTTCAATTGGTCGTCACGCGACACAGGCAGGTGGCCATTGCATCGATCGCCGCGTGACGCATTGCCCGCTCACCACTGTGCGCCCGGATAGGCGCGCTGCAGGAACTGCATCTCGGCCAGCAGGTAGCCGAGGTGTTCGGTGTGCCGTCCCTGTTTGCCGCCCGATTGCATCCAGGCGTCGACCGGCGGCAGTGCCA
>JBDKLN010000244.1:0-3531 GCA_039806045.1 Pseudomonadota bacterium | reverse complement strand
AGAAGTTGCCGTTTTGGTTCCATGCTTGATTTGTCAATTTGAGAATCAAGGTTTTGTACTGAGATCAATCTCGTGAACCTCGATAACTACCTTCCGGTACTGCTGTTCATCGGCGTTGGTATCGCTGTAGGTGTCGCGCCCCAGATCCTGGGCCGCTTGCTTGCTCCCCATCGTCCTGATGCGGAGAAAAATTCCGCGTACGAATGTGGCTTCGAAGCTTTCGAAGACGCGCGCATGAAATACGACGTGCGCTATTACCTCGTCGCCATTCTTTTCATTCTGTTCGATCTTGAAGTGGCCTTCCTCGTGCCTTGGGCTGTCGCGATGAGCGATGTCGGCCGGCTGGGCTTCTGGGCCATGATGATCTTCCTCGGCGTGCTGGTTGTCGGTCTGATCTTCGAATGGAAAAAAGGCGCTCTGGACTGGGAATGACCGATGGCGATTGAAGGCTTGCTCAACGAAGGCTTCGTCACGACGACAGCCGACAAACTGATCAACTGGACCCGCACCGGGTCGATGTGGCCGATGACTTTCGGCCTTGCCTGCTGTGCCGTGGAAATGATGCACGCCGGCGCGTCGCGCTATGACCTCGACCGCTTCGGCGTCGTGTTCCGTCCGTCGCCGCGCCAGTCCGACGTGATGATCGTCGCCGGCACGTTGTGCAACAAGATGGCGCCGGCGCTGCGCAAGGTCTACGACCAGATGGCCGAGCCGCGCTGGGTGATCTCGATGGGTTCCTGCGCCAACGGTGGCGGTTACTACCACTACTCGTATTCGGTGGTGCGGGGTTGCGATCGCATCGTGCCGGTCGACATCTACGTGCCCGGTTGCCCGCCGACCGCGGAAGCGCTGCTGTACGGGATCATGCAGCTGCAGAACAAGATTCGTCGCACCAATACCATCGCTCGCTGAACCGGGCCGCCGACATGACGACCAAACTCGAAACCCTGACGTCGGCCGTGCAGCAATGCCTCGGCGACAGGCTGCTCACCCACAAGACCGCGCTCGGCGAACTGACCATCGAGGTCAAGGCCGCCGATTATTACGCCGTGATGCAGGCGCTGCGTGACAACGAAGCGACGCATTTCGAACAACTGATCGACCTGTGCGGCGTCGACTATTCGACCTGGGGCGATGGTGCGTGGGAAGGTGCGCGCTTTGCCGTCGTGTCGCACCTGACTTCGGTGAAGCACAACTGGCGCATCCGCGTGCGTACCTTCGCGCCGGATGATGAGCTGCCCATCGTGGCCTCGGTGACGCCGCTGTGGTCGACCGCGAACTGGTTCGAGCGCGAAGCCTTCGACCTGTTTGGCATCCTGTTCGAAGGTCATGAGGACCTGCGTCGCATCCTGACCGACTACGGTTTCATCGGCCATCCTTTCCGCAAGGATTTCCCGGTCAGCGGCTA
Source organism: Pseudomonadota bacterium (assembly GCA_039806045.1). Classification (GTDB taxonomy): domain Bacteria; phylum Pseudomonadota; class Gammaproteobacteria; order Burkholderiales; family Burkholderiaceae_D; genus Pernthalerella. The sequence continues at coordinate 2,123 of JBDKLN010000244.1, read as the reverse complement.
TGTCGAAATGCGCTATGACCCGGAACAGAAACGCGTGATCTACCAGCCCGTGACGATCGAGCCGCGCGAGAACGTGCCGCGCGTGATCCGCGAAGAGAATTACGGGGTGCGATAAGCATGGCTGAAATCAAAAACTACACCCTCAAATTTGGTTACGGCCGCGCGCGTTGCGCGCTTAACTTTGCTGCCGCAAAGTTAGCCTCCACCGAAATTGAGCGAAGCGTTGCACTTCGTGAGCAAGGCCATCAGACGGAGGTGCGTCGTGGCTGAAATTAAGAATTACACGCTCAATTTTGGTCCGCAGCATCCAGCGGCGCACGGAGTTCTCCGACTTGTCCTCGAGCTTGATGGCGAAGTCATCCAGCGCGCCGACCCGCACATCGGCTTGCTGCATCGCGCGACCGAGAAGCTGGCCGAGACCCGTACCTTCCTGCAGTCGGTGCCGTACATGGATCGTCTCGACTACGTGTCGATGATGTGCAACGAGCACGCGTACGTGATGGCGATCGAGAAGCTGCTTGGCGTCGAAGTGCCGCTGCGCGCGCAATACATCCGCGTGATGTTCGACGAGATCACGCGCCTGCTGAATCACCTGTTGTGGTTGGGTGCGCACGCGCTCGACGTCGGTGCGATGGGCGTGTTCCTGTACGCGTTCCGCGAGCGCGAAGACCTGATGGATTGCTATGAAGCGGTGTCGGGCGCGCGCCTGCATGCGGCGTATTACCGTCCGGGCGGCGTCTATCGCGACCTGCCGGACACGATGCCCCAATACAAGGCGTCGCTGCTGCGCAACGACAAGGCGATGGCCAGGCTCAACGAAAACCGCCAGGGCTCGCTGCTAGACTTCATCGAAGACTTCACCAACCGTTTCCCGACCTATGTCGACGAATACGAGACCCTGCTGACGGATAACCGTATCTGGAAGCAGCGCCTGGTCGGCATCGGCGTCGTATCGCCCGAGCGTGCGCTGGCCATGGGCTTTACGGGCCCGATGCTGCGCGGTTCCGGGATCGCATGGGATTTGCGCAAGAAGCAGCCCTACGAAGTGTATGACCTGCTGGATTTCGACATCCCGGTTGGCGTGAATGGTGATTGCTATGACCGCTATCTGGTGCGCATCGAAGAAATGCGCCAGTCGAACCGCATCATCAAGCAATGCGTCGAATGGCTGCGCAACAACCCGGGTCCGGTGATGACGGACAACCACAAGGTGGCCCCACCGTCGCGCATGGACATGAAGACCAACATGGAAGAGCTGATCCACCACTTCAAGCTCTTTACCGAAGGCTTCCATGTGCCGGTCGGCGAGACCTATGCCGGCATCGAGCACCCGAAGGGTGAATTCGGCATCTACCTGATGTCGGATGGCGCGAACAAGCCTTACCGCCTGAAGATACGCGCCCCGGGCTTTGCCCACCTCGAAGGGCTGAACGAGATGGCGAAAGGGCACATGATTGCCGACGCCGTCACCATCATCGGCACGCAAGACATCGTGTTCGGCGAGATCGATCGCTGATCACATCGGACCGGACAAACACAAGCAGGAAGCCAGCAATGCTGTTAACTCCCGAGGCCTACAAAAAAATCGATCGCGAACTCGCGAAGTTCCCGGCAGACCAGCGCCAGTCGGCGGTGATGTCGGCACTCGCGATCGCGCAGGATGAAAAGGGCTGGCTGTCGACCGACGTGATGCAGGATATCGCCGACTACCTCGGCATGCCCGCGATTGCGGTGCAGGAGGTCGCGACCTTCTACACGATGTTCAACACCAGGCCGGTCGGCAAGCACAAGCTGACGATCTGCACCAACCTGCCGTGCCAGCTGACCAACGGCGACCGTGCTGCGCACTACCTGAAAGAAAAGCTGGGCATCGGTTTCAACGAAACCACGGCCGATGGCCTGTTCACGCTGAAGGAAGGGGAGTGCATGGGCGCCTGCGGCGATTCGCCGGTGATGCTGGTCAATAACAAGCGCATGTGCAGCTTCATGTCGAACCAAAAGATCGACGCGCTGATCGAGGAGCTGAAGCAATGACCTGCCTCCACGATCGTCACATCAAGCCGCTGATTCTTGCCGGCCTCGATGGCAACAACTGGCGCCTGGCCGATTACGAAAAGCGTGGC
>JBDKLN010000243.1:0-11850 GCA_039806045.1 Pseudomonadota bacterium | reverse complement strand
GTGAACTCGCGTGCCTCGTCTTGCGGCGCGATGGGACCGGTGTCCTCGTCGCGCGCGTCGAGCATCTTCACATAGCCGCCCAGCGGCACCATCGACAGCGCCCATTCGGTCTGGTCTGGGCCGAAACGGCGCGACCAGATCACGCGGCCCATCCCGACCGAAAAGCGCAAGACCTTCACGCCGCACCAGCGGGCAACCAGGTAATGGCCGAGTTCGTGGAAGACGACCAGTACGCCGATCACGACCGCGAAAGCGAAGACGGTTTGCAGCAGGCCCATGGATGACTCCGGAATTCAGGCGATATTCAACGAACGCTCAGCTGATGCACAGCCGATGGTCAAGCGGACACCATCAGTCCGCGCGCGCATTCGCGCGCGGCACGATCCTGCGCAAGCAGGCGTTCAAGGCCGTCAGCCGGCACAGCAGGCAGGCGGTCCATCACTTGCGCGATCAAGTCCGGAATTTTCCGGAATCCGATGCGGCGGTCAAGGAAAGCTTCGACGGCGACTTCGTTAGCCGCGTTCAATACGGCCGGCGCCGTGCCGCCGGCTTCGAGTGCGTCGAACGCCAGCTTCAGGCATGGAAAGCGCTCGTAATCCGGCGGCCGGAATTCCAGCTGCGCGATGCAGCTGAAGTCGAGCGGCGCGACGCCGGAGTCAATGCGCTCCGGATAAGCGAGCGCATGGGCAATCGGCGTGCGCATGTCGGGGTTGCCGAGCTGCGCCAGCACCGAGCCGTCCGCATACGACACCATGGAATGGATCACGCTCTGCGGATGGATGACGACCTCGATCTGGGCGGGAGCGGCGCCGAACAGCCAGTGCGCCTCGATCACTTCCAGCCCCTTGTTCATCATCGTCGCCGAATCGACCGAGATCTTGCGGCCCATGCTCCAGTTCGGGTGCGCGACCGCCTGCTCCGGCGTCACCTCCGCCAGCGTGGCGATGTCGCGATTCAAAAAAGGTCCGCCGGACGCCGTCAGCAGGATCTTGCGGATGCCATGGTCGGATGGTGCCCGGCTGTAATCGAGCGGCAGGCACTGGAAGATCGCATTGTGCTCGCTGTCGATCGGCAGCAGCGTGGCACCGCTGTCGGCAACCACATCCATGAACAGCTGACCCGACATGACCAACGCTTCCTTGTTCGCGAGCAGCACCTTCTTGCCGGCGCGCGCTGCCGCCAGTGTCGGCTGCAGGCCGGCGGCACCCACGATCGCAGCCATCACGGTCGTGCATGCATCGGCACTGGCGACCGCACACAGCGCCTGTTCGCCATGCGCGACCTCGGTACGCACGCCCTTCGCCTTCAGCAAAGTATCCAGGCGTTGCGCGCCTTCGGCGCTGCCGACCACGGCCACCTCGGGCCGGAAGCGTTCGCATTGCTGCGCCAGCTCATCAACCTTGCTATGAGCGGTCAGCGCATAAACGCGGTAGCGGTCCGGATGGCGCGCAACCACGTCCAGCGTGGATACGCCGATCGAACCCGTGGCTCCCAGTATGGTGATGGACTGCATGAATGGCGTCGTGATGGCGTGGAAGTCGATGCGTGGGCGGCGGGCGCTGTTTGGCTGCGGCTGCCGTGCTCAGTGCAGGCGCGCGCTGACCAGCAGCACCAGGGGCATCACCGGGATCAGCGCATCGATGCGATCAAGGACGCCGCCATGGCCCGGCAGCAGGTTGCTGCTGTCTTTCATGCCGGCGCGGCGCTTCATCATCGATTCGAACAGGTCGCCGACCACGCTGGCGGCCACGATGACCGTCATCAGCAGCAGCCACAGCGGCCACCCGTAAGCATGCAGCAGTTGGGCCGGGAAGGTGCTGGCGAGCGTCATGGCCAAGGTGCCCGGTGCGGCTGCGGCTACAGCGGCGGCATCGATCGCCTTCGAACCGGCAAGCGCCACCAGGCCGGCCAGCAGCCATACGGCGACCAGTCCGCCGGCCACACCCTCCCAGCTCTTGCCGGGCGAGATGGCCGGCGCCAGCTTGCGGCGGCCGAACGCACGTCCGGCGAAATAAGCACCGATATCGGCAATCCAGACGATGGCCATTGCCGACACCAGGAAGGCGACCGAGCGCTGGAACAGTCCCGCGATCGCAATGAAGCAACCGAACAGGGCCAACAGGTAAATGGTGGTGAACAGCGAGCCGCGCGCGCCTTCGGCCGGGGGCAGCCCGACCTTCAGCGCCGGCGCAAAGCGCAGCACCCAGACCAGCACGCACAACAGCGACAGCGGCAGCCATTCGGCCGGCGCGCGATCGGCCAGCAAAGGCAGCAGCGCCGCGGCGACCACGGCGACTGGCAGTGCACGCTTCGCATGGAACAGGCGCAGCGCTTCCCAGACGGCCGCGCCAAAAAACACCGCCAGCGTCAGGTGGAAGGCCATCAGCGAACCGGAACCGAGCACCGCGGCCAGCAGTGCCAGCAGCACGATGGCCGTCAATACGCGTTGCTTGAGCATCAGGATGCCTTTCTCACGTCGACCAGCTGCGCGCTGGTACGGCCGAAGCGGCGCTCGCGCTTCTGGAACGATGCGATCGCGTCGTCGAGCGCGGATGCATCGAAGTCGGGCCAGTAGACGTCGGTAAAATACAGCTCGCTGTACGCCAGCTGCCACAGCAGGAAATTGGAAATGCGCTGTTCGCCGCCGGTGCGGATGAACAGGTCAGGCTCCGGCGCATGCGCCATGCACAGATAAGGCGCGAGGTCGGCCTCGGTGTACTCGGCGAGCCCGGGCTGGTCAGCGTGCAGGCGGTTCATCGCCTGCAGCAGGTCCCAGCGGCCGCCGTAGTTGGCGCAGATGGTCAGGGTCAGCGCCATGTTGCCGGCGGTCTTGGCCTCGGCTTCGGCGATCTGCGCCTGCAGCCGCGCGTCGAAGCGGGTCAGGTCGCCGACGACGCGGATGCGGATGCCGTTGGCGTGCATCTTGTCGACTTCGCGTTCGAGCACCGTCGAGAACAGCTTCATCAGCGTCGACACTTCATCGGCCGGACGACGCCAGTTCTCGGAGCTGAACGCAAACAGCGTCAGAAACTTGATGCCGCGCTCGGCACAGGCCTTGATCACGCCGCGAACCGCCTCGACGCCCTTCACGTGGCCAGTCACGCGCGGCAGGAAGCGCGACGTCGCCCAGCGGCCATTGCCGTCCATGATGATCGCCACATGCTGGGGCATCATCGATGGCTCGGGAATCTGCTGGGTCGAACTGTTTGCTGTCATCGTTGCTGCCTGTGGATTGCACAGTCACTGGATCCCGGCGTGCGCCGGGATGACGCTTTCGGAATCCAGCCACTTTGGCTATGTCGTCCCGGCGCATGCCGGGACCCGGCGTCTTACCTGGTCAAAGGGAGGCCAGGCCTCCCTTCCCCTGCGCTTTATACGGTCAGGATTTCCTTTTCCTTCTCGATCATCAGCTTGTCGATTTCGGCGACAAATTTGTCAGTCAGCTTTTGCACGTCTTCCTGAGCGCGGCGCTCGTCATCTTCCGACACGGCCTTGTCCTTCAGCAGCTTCTTCAGGCCCTCGTTGGCATCGCGGCGGATGTTGCGCACGGCAACCTTCGCATCTTCGCCCTCACCCTTGACCAGCTTCACCATCTCCTTGCGGCGCTCTTCGGTCAGCGGCGGCGTCGGCACGCGAATCACGTCCCCCTGCGTGGCCGGGTTCAGGCCAAGGTCAGATTCGCGGATCGCCTTTTCGATCACGGCGATCATCTTCTTTTCCCAAGGCTGCACGCCGATCGTGCGCGCGTCGAGCAGCGTCACATTGGCGACCTGGGTGATCTGGGTCGGGCTGCCGTAGTAGTCGACCATCACATGGTCGAGGATGCCGGTATGGGCACGGCCGGTGCGGACTTTCGCCAGATCGGCCTTCAGGGTCTCGATCGACTTCTGCATCTTCTGTTCGGTGTTCTTCTTGACGTCAGCGATGGTCATGCTGCTCTCCTGTTTCCTTGGCCCTGGATCGGGCTTGCTTTCATGTGGGTGGAATCTTGCTTCGGATGCTTTTCGCGGCGCGGCGCCTGCGCAATCGCGTCCTGCACCTGTCCCGGTGCGTGCCGCTTATACGTGCACCAGCGTGCCTTCGTCCTCGCCCATCACCGCGCTCTTCAGCGCACCCTGCTTGGTGATGGAGAACACGCGGATCGGCAGCTTCTGGTCGCGGCACAGCGCAAAGGCGGTGGCGTCCATCACCTGCAAGTGCTTGGCAATCGCCTCATCGAAGCTGATCGACGCATAGCGGGTCGCCGAAGGGTCTTTCTTCGGGTCGGCGCTGTAGATGCCATCGACCTTGGTGGCTTTCAGCACGACTTCGGCGCCGATCTCGGCGCCGCGCAGCGCAGCAGCGGTGTCAGTGGTGAAGAAGGGATTGCCGGTGCCGGCGGCGAACACGACGATCTTGCCCTCTTCGAGGTATTGCAAGGCCTTCGGGCGCACATAGGGCTCGACCACCTGCTCGATGCCGATCGCCGACATCACGCGCGCAGTCATGCCGGCCTGGCGCATCGCATCGGCCAGTGCCAGCGAGTTCATCACGGTGGCCAGCATGCCCATGTAGTCGGCGGTTGCTCGGTCCATGCCCTGCGCGCCCGGCGCCACGCCACGGAAGATGTTGCCGCCGCCGATCACGATCGCCAGCTCGACGCCCAATGCGGCCACCTCGGAAACGTCGGCCACCATGCGCTCGATGGTGGCGCGGTTGATCCCGTAAGGATCGTCCCCCATCAATGCTTCACCGGAAAGTTTCAGAAGGACGCGCTTGTAGGCGGGTGTGGGCATGTTGTCGGGGCTCCCTGGTCGCGCCAGCGGGTAGCCGGCAGCGGTGTTTTTGCGGTGTTCTTGTTGCGGCACCGTGTGCCGCACGTGATGCTGGAAAGCAGCCGCTATTTTAGCGGTTGCCGTCCCGTTTTACTGCCCTGTCCGGCGGCCGCCGGCGTCTGGCCGGCGAACTGTTCAAGACAGGTCAAAAAAACGGGCCTTGCGGCCCGTTGTCAGAAGCTCATCAACCCTTCTGGGCTGCGGCGACCTGGGCCGCCACTTCTGCTGCGAAGTCATCCTGACGCTTCTCGATACCTTCGCCGACGACGAACATCACGAAGGATTTCACCGAGGTGTTGGCAGCCTTCAGCATCTGCTCGACAGTCTGCTTGTCATTTTTCACGAAAGCCTGGTTGAACAGCGAGACTTCCTTCAGGTATTTCTGCACCGAGCCTTCAACCATCTTGGCAGCGATGTCGGCCGGCTTGCCCGACTCTTCAGCCTTCAGCTTGGCGACCGAGCGCTCTTTCTCGATCAGTTCGGCCGGCACTTGCTCGGACGACAGGGCGACCGGCTTCATCGCGGCGATGTGCATCGCGACATCCTTGCCCACTTGCTCGTCGGCGCCGTCGTATTCGACGACCACGCCGATGCGGGTGCCGTGCAGGTACGAGACCAGCTTGGCCGACGTGTCGAAGCGCTGGAAGCGACGGATCGACATGTTCTCGCCGATCTTGCCGATCAGGGCCGAACGGATTTCCTCAACGGTCTTGCCATCCAGCGGCAGGTTGGCGATGGCAGCCACGTCGGCCGGGTTCTTTTCGACCACCAGCTTGGCGATGTCGGACGAGAACTTCAGGAAGTCGTCGTTCTTCGACACGAAGTCGGTTTCGCAGTTGATCTCGACCAGCGCGCCCACGCCACCGGCGATGTGCGCGGCAACCACGCCTTCGGCGGTCACGCGCGAGGCGGCTTTCGAGGCCTTGCTGCCCAGCTTGACGCGCAGGATCTCTTCCGCGCGGGCCATGTCGCCATCAGCCTCGGTCAGTGCCTTCTTGCACTCCATCATCGGCGCATCAGTCTTCGCGCGCAGTTCACCCACCATTGCTGCAGTAATTGCGGCCATGCTTTTCTCCTAGGCTTGGCCATTCCGGACATCGGGAATGGCGTATTCAAATTCACTTCGGTTTGCCGTGGCCGGTGTCGTTCAGACGGGACGGCACGGCAGAAACTTGGTCGAAAAAAAGGGGCAATGGAAGGCATGCTTCCCTGGCCCCTTTCTTTCCGCTCCTGCGCTGAAGCAGGAGCAGGTCGGGACGCCGGCTTTACGCCTGGTCGACCTCGACGAACTCGTCCGAGCCCTTGACGGCTTCGACGATCTCGGCGACCGAGTTCGCGCGGCCTTCGAGGATCGCGTCAGCGACAGCGCGGGCGTACAGCGTGATCGCCTTCGACGAATCGTCGTTACCCGGGATCACGTAGGTGACGCCGTTCGGCGAGTGGTTGGTATCGACCACGCCGATGACCGGGATGCCCAGCTTTGCGGCCTCGGTGATGGCGCCCTTGTGATAACCGACGTCGATCACGAAGATCGCGTCCGGCACGCCGTTCATGTCCTTGATGCCGCCGATGGCCTTTTGCAGCTTGTCCAGCTCGCGGTTGAACATCAGCGCTTCTTTTTTCGACATCTTCTCGACCGAACCGTCGGCGATCGCAGCTTCCATGTCCTTCAGGCGCTTGATCGAGGTCTTGATGGTCTTGAAGTTGGTCAGGGTGCCGCCCAGCCAGCGCTGGTCAACGAACGGGACGCCGGCGCGCTGCGCCTCGGCAGCCATGATGTCGCGTGCCTGGCGCTTGGTGCCGACCAGCAGGATGGTGCCGCGGTTGGCCGACAGTTGGCGGATGTATTTCATCGCCTCCTGGAACATGACCATGGTCTTTTCCAGGTTGACGATATGGATCTTGTTGCGGTGGCCGAAGATGAACGGGGCCATCTTGGGGTTCCAGAAGCGGGTCTGGTGACCGAAATGGACACCGGCTTCCAGCATTTCGCGCATGGTAACGGACATGAATTTCTCCAGGGTTGGGTCTTGAGCCAGGCCAGTAACCGTTCCGTACGCTGGTTGCGATTCGGTCAGGCACCCTTGTCGGCGCAGGCTCGCGATTTCAAAATAATGCGGGTCTCGTGACCCACGGGCTTCATCAGCACGGACGGCAAACTCGCTAGCGCCAGAATGCCGTTCCAAGCTAACCCGCGATTCTACCCGAATCCCAAACGTTTTGACAATTCCCGTCACGCCAGCCATGCCGGCTGCCACAGCGCGGCACGCGATGCGACGCGCGAAAACGGGCCGTCGCCGGCCTGTCCGGGGCGGCCATTGGCCCGCTGGACTATAATTTTGCCTTTACAGTCACTTGCGTCGGCCGCGTTGCCGGCGCTCTTCGCATTTCATAATGGGCAACATCTCCATCAAGACCCCGGAAGACATCGCGGGCATGCGCGTGGCCGGCCGGCTGGCGTCGGAAGTCCTCGATTACATCACCCCGTTCGTGAAGGCCGGGGCCACGACCGGCGAGCTTGACAAGCTATGCCACGACTACATGGTCAATGTGCAAGGCTCGATCCCGGCGCCGCTGAACTACTGCCCGCCCGGCTACACCCCTTATCCGAAATCAATCTGCACGTCGGTCAATGATGTGGTCTGCCATGGCATCCCGGGTGACAAGGTGCTGAAAAACGGCGACGTCGTAAACCTCGACATCACCGTCATCAAGGACGGCTACCACGGCGACACCAGCCGCATGTTCTATGTCGGCGAGCCCTCGATCCTCGCCAAGCGACTGGGCGAGATCACCTATGACTGCATGTGGCTCGGGATTTCGGTCATCAAGCCGGGCGCGCATCTGGGCGACATCGGCCACATCATCCAGCAATACGCGGAAAACGCGGGCTTTTCGGTGGTGCGCGAATTCTGTGGCCACGGCATCGGCAAGGTCTTCCACGAAGAGCCGCAGGTGCTGCATTATGGCCGCCCCGGCACGCTCGACAAGCTGGAAGCCGGCATGATCTTCACCGTCGAACCGATGATCAATGCCGGCCGCCGGGAGATCCGCGAGATGGGCGACGGCTGGACCATCAAGACGCGTGATCGCAGCCTGTCAGCGCAATGGGAGCACACCGTGCTGGTCACCGAGACTGGCTATGAAGTGCTGACTGTATCGGCCGGCTCGCCGCCGCCGCCGGCCTTCATCAAGGAGCAGCCAGCCGGGAAACCGGCCGCCGTCGCCTGATGGCCTCGTTCGCGCTCACGCTGCGCGAGCAGCTCAAGGCAGGCCGGCAAGCGATCGTCGCCGACTACGAGGCCGACCACCGTCCCGAGCGCCTGCTCAAACGCATCTGCCAGAACACCGACCAGATACTCGCGCACGCGTGGCGCGAGTTCACGATGCCGGCCTCCGCCGCGCTGGTCGCCGTCGGCGGCTATGGCCGTGGCGAGCTTTTCCCGCATTCCGATGTCGACGTGCTGATCCTGCTCAGGCAAGCGCCTGACGACGCGATGCGTGACAAGCTCGAGCAGCTGGTGCAGCTGCTGTGGGACCTGGGCCTCGAGGTCGGCCACAGCATACGCACGGTCGATGAATGCCTGTCCGAGTCCGCCGCTGACATCACGGTGCAGACCAGCCTGCTGGAAGCGCGCCTCATCACTGGCAACCAGAAGCTGTTCGGCGAACTGACCGAGCGCTGCGCGAAAGCGATGGATGCGCGCGCCTTCTTCCAGGACAAGACACTGGAACTGCGCCAGCGCCACGTGAAGTACGAGAATACCCCGTACAGCCTGGAACCGAACTGCAAGGAAAGTCCGGGCGGACTGCGCGACCTGCAAGTGATCCTGTGGGTTGCGAAAGCTGCCGGCCTGGGCAACTCATGGAAGCAGCTGGCCGAATCGAACATGATCACGCCGACCGAGGCGCGCCAACTGGCGGCCAAGGAAAAAGCCTTCAAGGACATTCGCATCCGCCTGCATTTGCAAAGCAAGCGCCGCGAAGACCGGCTCGTGTTTGACTTGCAAGGCCCGATCGCCGAGACCTTCGGCTTCAAGACGACTGAAGCCCGTCGCGCCAGTGAAGTGCTGATGCAGCGCTACTACTGGGCGGCAAAGGCCGTCACCCAGCTCAACAGCATCCTGCTGCAGAACATCGAGTCGTATCTGTTCCCGCAAGCGGCCGTATCGCGCCCGATCAACGAGCGCTTCAACGAAGTCAACGGCATGGTCGATATCGCGCATGATCGCGTGTTCGAGGAAACGCCATCGGCGATGCTGGAAATCTTCCTGCTGCTCGAGCAGCACGGTGGGCTGAAAGGCATGACCGCCCGTACCCAGCGCGCGCTGTGGCATGCGCGCTTCGGCATCGACACCGCATTCCGCCGCGACCCTAAGAACCGCGCGCTGTTCCTGCAAATCCTGCAGGCGCCGAAAGGCATCACGCATGCGCTGCGCAACATGAACCAGCTGTCCATCCTCGGACGCTACCTGCCGAATTTCCGCCGCATCATCGGGCAGATGCAGCACGACCTGTTCCATGTGTACACGGTCGACCAGCACATCCTGATGGTGGTGCGCAATGTACGCCGCTTCGCGATTCCCGAGCATGCGCACGAGTACCCGTTCTGCAGCCAGCTGATGGCCAACTATCCGCAACCGTGGCTGATCTACACGGCGGCGCTGTTCCATGACATCGCCAAGGGCCGCGGCGGCGACCATTCGACGCTGGGCAAGGCCGATGCGCGCCGCTTCTGCCGTGAGCACGGTCTGACGAAGGAAGACACCGAGCTGGTCGTGTTCCTCGTCCAGCACCACCTGCTGATGTCGACCGTCGCCCAGAAGCAGGACTTGTCCGATCCGGATGTGGTGCGTGCATTCGTGAAGACCGTAAAGGACGAGCGCCACCTGACCGCGCTCTACCTGCTGACGGTGGCCGACATTCGCGGCACCAGCCCCAAGGTGTGGAACACCTGGAAAGGCAAGCTGCTCGAAGACCTGTACCGAATGAGCCTGCGCGTGCTCGGCGGCGAGACGCCGTCGGCCGACCGCGAGCTGCAGAACCGGCAGCAGGAAGCGCTGGCCACGCTGCGCCTGTACGGCTTCGACCGCGATGTGCACGAAGCGTTGTGGAAGAACCTCGACGTCGGCTATTTCCTGCGCCACGACGCTTCCGAAATCGCATGGCAGACGCGTGTTCTGCATGAGCATGCGGCAACGATCAAACCGGTCGTACGCTGCCGCATGGGCCCGGTCGGCGAAGGCCTGCAAGTCGTGGTCTACCTGCCCGACCGCCCTGACCTGTTCGCGCGCATCTGCAGCTACTTCGATCGCAACAACTTCAGCATCCTCGACGCGAAGATCCAGACCACGCGCAACGGCTATGCGCTGGACTCCTTCCTGGTCAGCGAGCCGAACTTTGCTGATAATTACCGCGAGCTGATCTCGCTGATCGAGCATGACCTCAGCCTGTGGCTGCTGGAAGACAGCGACATGCCGATGCCGATCAAGCCGCGCCTGTCACGCCTGTCGCGCGCGTTCCCGATCACGCCCACCGTCAACCTGCAGCCCGACGAGCGCGGTCAGTACCACTTGCTGTCGATCTCGGCCTCCGACCGCACCGGCCTGCTGTATTCGGTGGCCAGCGTGCTGGCCCGTTACAAGGTCAACCTGCATACGGCGAAGATCACGACGCTGGGTGAACGGGTTGAAGACGTGTTCCTGGTCGATGGCCCGGTGTTGTCGAATGCGCGGTCGCAGATTGCCCTCGAATCCGACCTGCTGGATGCGCTGCGCGTTTGAGATGAGAATCGTGTAATTAACCGTCCAAGACACTGGATCCTGGCATGCGCCGGGATCCAGCGTCGTCAAACATCCCCTGTTTCATCGAAAAAATGACCGAACCCGTACGCCTGTCCAAACGCATGTCCGAACTCGGCCTGTCGTCACGCCGAGAGGCCGACGAATGGATCGCCAAGGGCTGGGTTCGCGTCGATGGCCAGGTGGTGTCCGAGCTGGGCAGCAAAGTGCTGGCACCAGAAGATCACCATCGACAAGAACGCACAGGCACAGCAGGCCAGACGTGTGACCGTGCTGATCAACAAGCCCATGGGCTACGTGAGCGGGCAGGCCGAAGATGGCTACAAGCCGGCCTTCGTGCTGGTGCAGCCCGAGAACCGCTGGGCTGAAGACGATACACCGATACAGTTCTCACCCGCCCAACTGAAGAGCCTGGTCCCGGCCGGACGGCTTGATATCGATTCGGTCGGCTTGCTGGTGTTGACGCAGGATGGCCGGGTCGCCAAGCAGCTGATCGGCGAAGACACCAGCATCGAGAAAGAGTATCTGGTGCGCGTGCAGTATTCAAAACCCGGCAAGCTGCCCGAGCATGAATTGAAGCGCCTGAACCATGGACTGACGTTGGATGGCAAGAAGCTGCTGCCGGCGAAAGTCAGCTGGCAGAACGACGACCAGTTGCGGTTCATCCTGAAGGAAGGCAAGAAGCGCCAGATCCGCCGCATGTGCGAGATCGTCGGCCTGAGGGTGATCGGCTTAAAACGGGTGCGCATCGGCCGCGTGAAGCTGGGGAACCTGCCAGTGGGGCAGTGGCGCTATCTGCGCGACGACGAGAACTTCTAAGCCGGACAGACCAGCCGCAGGCTAGGGAAATAGGATCGATATCGCGCTGCGTCGCGTGTCAGCAATGGCATCCGGGACACGACCGCGTGTGCGCCGATGAAGAAGTCGCTCAGCACGTTGGACTTCGTGCCACCGCTGCGCTTGTAGGCCAGGTACGCCTTCCCCGCCAGGAAGAGGGCCGGACGTGGAATGTCATGGCTGTCCAGCTCCATGTCATCCAGAATTTTGTCGAGAGCCTCGAACGTCGTAAAGCTCATCGACAATTCGGCATAAATGACGGGATTGATCGCGAGTTTGTGCAGCTGCGAATGCGCGCGCAACTGGGAGATCGACCAGTCCGCCCATACAGGATCGTCCTGCAACACGTCGATCAGGACATTGGTATCGACGAGCATCTGTCAGTCGCTGCGAAGCAG
>JBDKLN010000242.1:0-5321 GCA_039806045.1 Pseudomonadota bacterium | reverse complement strand
GACGCCGGCACCAGCCGCAGCGCGAGCGCACAGGCGGCGCTGGGCCAATGGCAGTTGCAGGTCGGCCCGAACGTGCAGGCGATGATGCCGGGCTGCGGCATCGAGCTGCTGCTGCCGGGCGCGTACTACGTGACCTGCCGCGAGGCCGACAAGGCCATCCGTCCCATTTCGCTGCGCGCCGCCGTGCACTACCTGACGAATACGCTGGGCACCGAAGCCGAGCAGCTGCAGGTGGTCATCGCGCCGGTCGGCGATGAAGCTGGTGAAATGCGCGTCGACGAATTCCGCATCAGCTTCGGTCCTGCGCACAGCAATGATGTCTACTACGGCGTCGTCTGGCCGCTGTATGACGAAGAAAGCGCCGAAGAGATGCTGCCCGCGCTGGGCCTGCGCCGCGGCCCGAATGCGCCGCTGACACCGCAGCAGCAGATCATTACCGTGCTGCGCGAGTCAGGCATCACACGCATTCATCAGGTCGAATCAGTGATGGCGCCCGAGTACTGCGACGACTGCGGCTCGCCCTTCTTCAGCGACGTGGAAGAAGAGATGGTGCATGCAGAGATGCCGGAAGATGCGGGACAAGGCAGCGGGCAACTGCACTGAATGTGCTGTGGCTGAACCGCAGCAGGACATCGGACGATGCCTGTCTGCTATAATCCGCAGCTTGTCGGGGCGTAGCGCAGCCTGGTAGCGCACTTGCATGGGGTGCAAGGGGTCGCGAGTTCGAATCCCGCCGCCCCGACCATTGGAATCAAGCACTTAAGGCCACTCTCCGGGGTGGCCTTTTTGCTTTCCGCTCCAAAATAAAAAAACTGCCCCGCAGGACAACGGATCTCAGTTCACCGTCCGCGTCGTCGTGGCTAGCCTAAATCTCGGGCACTGCGATGCCAATCCTCCGAAGGGCGCCATTCCGTGACACGACCCGTGAGATCGAGGACGAATTTTTTTGTTTCCTGAACGATTTCGGGATCGCTGGTCTTGATGCAAGCCTCGGTCAAGTCTTGGGAATGCTTGGACAGCTTCGCCAATCCGACAAAAGCGGTGCGGCCGAACACATAGACCTTGGCATGCAGAGCCTCGTCGCTGAAGACTTTCACGCCACGGCAGTAATTTGAGTACTTCCTTCGGATCGACCTGCCCTGCCTTGACCGCCTTGTCCGTGAAACAGGTGACCAGCACGGTTCCCATAGCTAGGTTCAGTATCTTCGAGCCGTTCTTGCCAATCTAGGGTACGGCAACCTCCCCGCGCTTGCCATCTGCGAAGGCGCTGATGTCGTCCCAAGGATGCGGTGCGTGAAAACTCGTCGCCATATCGCCTCAATTTAGTATAAAAAATATTACTGATTTTTCATTTTGATGTTACCCGAACAGAACTGGCGTCGCATGAACTGACGGGATTACTCCTGACCGTCAGTTGCCGACTTCGGTCGCCCGTGGCTCCAGCGCAGTGCTTGCAGTGCCCAGCGCGATCATTCCGGCAGAATTCAACAACCTGCTGAACCCGCACCATCCCTCGTTCTCTCGCATTATCGTCGGACCAGCCGAAGCATTCACCACCGATCAGCGCTTGCATCGGACTTAAGCGTTCCCCCGATGGCGGCCGATGATTCTCCGCGACGCCTAGGCTCAGGCGACAGCCTCAGGCTGCGCAGTCTTCGATTTTTTCAGTAGCCAAAGCATGATCACAAAATTCATGACGTTCCACGCGATACCGTTGATGAACGCATCGCCATAGCGCCCCGCCAGGTCAAAAATCACGCCCGCCCCCATGCCCAGCCCCACCTGCGCATCAAGCCTGCAGGCCCAATGCCGACTATCCAAGTGGAATCGACATCAAACACGTCGATGGCAGTCCATTGTTTTCATTCAAGAAAACAAACGTCATCAGCCTTTCCCAAACTGACAATTTCGGAAAATAGCTGCGCTCAACTAGCTAACTTTTGGTCAGTTTTCCACCGGAATCTTTCCGAAAAACAATATAATCAAGGGTTCACAGGTAGCCCTGCGCGAATAAGGACAACACGATGCAGTTGATGTGGGTTTCGGGTCCGACCGGACATGTACGCACTATCTCGATCACCGCACGCAAAGTGCTGATCGGGAGCTGCGCGCTCGCCTTCTCACTGGTCGCTACCGGTTTCCTGCTCTACCTGGTCGGCTTCAAGATCGCGATCGAAGTGCGCCCCGAACTCGCGCGCAGCCTGGGGGGCGTGACCACCGAGGCCGAGCAGGCGCGCATGGAGGCGGTCTATCGCGAGCGCCTGACTAAGCTGCAGACCATGCTCGATTCGACGGCACAAGACATTCGCCAGCTGCAAACCCTGAAGAACCGGTTCATGGATATTGCGACGCCCAGCGCGCTTCGCAACAATTCGCCGGCATCGGTCAAGGAAGACGGCAAGGGTGGCCCCCTGCTGCCGACCACCCGCACCGAGCTGCATCCGAATCAACCGCTGACGCATGCGCTCGACGATGCGATGCAGGACTTCTCGCAGTTCAACAAAGTCGTCAGCACGATGCGCAGCGACTGGGACAAGCAGCTGACTTGGCTGACCACCCTGCCCACCGGCGTCCCCATCTCCGGTGACTTCCGAGTGACCAGCGGCTTCGGCATGCGCAATGACCCGTTTACCGGCACGCTGGCGCGCCACGAAGGCCTGGACTTCACCGCCGCAGCCGGCACGCCCATTATCGCTGCGGCTGATGGCGTGGTGACCCGTTCGGGTTGGGAAGACACCTACGGCAACATCGTCGAGATCACGCACGCAGAAGGCTTCATGACCCGCTACGCGCACATCAGCAAACGCCACGTGACCGAAGGCCAGCAAGTCAAGCGCGGCCAGCGCATTGCCGATGTCGGCAGCACCGGCCGCTCGACCGGCCCTCACCTGCATTACGAAGTCTTCCGCTCGGGCCGCGTGCTGAACCCGGTTCAGGTCCTCCCGCTCAACAACACCTGACGCCTCGGGTCAGGTGGGACGGCGGGAAAATTCCCTACTTTCACCCTACTGAATCGTCGGGTAAGGCGAATTCTAGGAAGTCAGCGCAAGTCTTTGATTTACTTGGAAGCAATTTTTCATTGCCCAAGCGTGCCCGCCAAAACAAGCTAAGCGCTTGATTCTCTGGCAAAAAATCAACCCCGCACCTGCGCGGTGTCCGGTATATTGTGGTTTAGAAAGAGGGACTGGAGAACCTGATGTTCCGGAAGATGAAACAAAACAAGCTGCTACCGACCCAGGAAAAATTCGACACGCTGATTGGGGCCACGACTGAGATTTATGGCCGGCTGGTGCTGCTGGACAGTGTCCGCATCGATGGCAAGGTGGTGGGCAACATCGAGACCGCGAAAGACAAGAAGGTGACCGTGGCCATCGGCCGTTCAGGGGAAGTTTCGGGAGACATCACCGCCCACCGCGTCATGGTGGCCGGCAAGATCGAAGGCAATATCTACGCGACCGAGCGCGCCGAATTCCACAAGGACTCCGAAGTCCGTGGCGATATCACCTACGGCACCATCGGCGTCGAGCATGGCGCCAAGCTCCTTGGCCTGGTGATTCAGGCGCAAAACAACGCCACCAGCACCTCAGATGCCCAAGCCGTGATCAAGGCCGCACAGGAAATGAAGTAAGCGTCCCGCTGCCGGCAACGCATAAAAAAGCCTGATCGTCGATCAGGCTTTTTTGTTGGCCGTTGCGGCCGCACCGTCAGGCAGTACTCAGGGCTTCTTCTTGAGCTCGCCCTTGACCACACCGCCGCGCTGGATGGTGATGCTCTTGAAGCTGACTTTGCCGTCGACGACCGCACGGCTACCGATGGTCAGGTCACGGCAATCCAGCGAACCGGAGAAATTGCCCTTCACGTTCATCGTGTCGCACGTGACGTTGCCGTCCAGGACACCCGTCACACCAATCTGGATCGAGTGCAGCGACAACGTGCCGCGCACCGTACCGTCAATGGTCAGGTAACCGTTGGAGCGGATTTCGCCGATGAATTCAAAACCTTCGCTGATGATCGAAGGCTTCAGGTTGCTAGCGCCCGGTTTGGCAACTGCGCCACCCGTTGGCATGGTCTCGACTTCCGGTGCTGCCACCACCTCTGGCTCGACCGGCGCAGGCTGGCTGACCGGCGGCGGACTCACTTCATTCGTGGTTGCCATCTTGTCCCGTTCGTCGTTTCTTCGAATGTTGAACACGTGTGAATACCTTGAAATCTATGTGAACCCGAATTAATTGCCGGCGCCTTCGTCGATCTTCTGCAGTGCACCTTGCAGATCGCCGCCCTTTTCGATTTCGATTTCGGCGTACTGGACCGAGCCCAGTGCCTTGCCGGTCGAACGAATGAACAGGGATTTTTTAGCCGTCAGCGTATCGTGAATCTCGCCGCGCAGATCGATGATATCCGCAGTGACTTTACCTTTGATGACGCCAGAGCTGGCAACGATCAGTTCACGCGCCGTGATATCGCCCTCGATGCTGCCCGAGACCGAAGCAATGTCGGGTACAACAAAAGTGCCGTTGAGTACGACGCCTTCGCCTACCGTCAGGCAACCGCTTTGATTTGAATCCGCCAACACCGCCTCCCAGATTTCAGGTCAGAAATAATCTCGATCATCGGCCACGTTGCTCTCCCTTGGCAAGCTCATGGCTTGCACTGGGAGCTGTTAGCAACCGGTTTGATTCCTAAAAGAAATTATAAGGGGAAATGTTCGAAATTTCGCAAATAATTCTTCTCGATTTCTACAGGCAATCGCCATTCTTAACAATCACATAATTTCAAATGTAGGAAGACTGTAGGAATGAATTCCGATCCCGTCACAATCACCTGCCAGACCGGGGCGCGCAGGCACTGGCATCACGAGTTATTGAATAATTTTATAGAACTGATCAAAAATTTGAATTTGCGTGATATACCGCGCAGCAGCATAATTACGCCTGTCTCCTCTATGTCTATCCTCAGATATAGATTTAGCCCGCTCCGATGGAGCGGGCTTTTTTTTGCCCGTGACTTGGGCGCGCTGCGGGCACACGCAGGCGCAAAGACGCGGCAAGACCGTGCGCTCGTATAGCGCAGGCAGAAATACCGGTGGGGTCGATCAGGCCTTGAGCAGGCCGAGGATGGCAGTCAGCTCGCTGCGAATGGCAACCAGGTCCATCGGCACGCTGCCAGCATCCACGCCAGCCACGGGTTCGGGACGGCTGTCGAGCTTGTTGCGCGCACCACTGATGGTGAAGCCCTGCTCGTACAGAAGTTCGCGGATGCGACGGATCAGCAGCACCTCATGGTGCTGGTAGTAGCGGCGATTGCCGCGACGCTTCATGGGA
>JBDKLN010000241.1:0-20223 GCA_039806045.1 Pseudomonadota bacterium | reverse complement strand
CGCGTACCTGCCCGACAATGCCGAAGCCTTGCAACAGACCCTGACCGAATGGATGCGCCAGCATGCGGCGCAGGCCACGCATCTGGGCCAGCAGACCGGGCGCCTGATCGCCCATCTGTTGATAGGCATGGTGATCGGTGCAATGGCCGCCCTGTATGACACGACGCAGGTGCACCGCTTCAAGCCTTTGGCGGCGGCGCTGCATCGTCGCATCGCCAAGCTGCACGTGGCGTTCCGTCAGATCGTGTTCGCACAAGTGCGGATCGCCGGCCTCAATGCGATCTTCACTGGCCTGTTCCTCGCCGTAGCGCTGCCACTGGCCGGCGTGCACCTGCCGCTGGTGAAGACGATGATTGCCGTGACCTTCATTGCAGGCCTGCTGCCCGTGTTGGGCAACCTGATCTCGAATACCGTGATCGTCATCGTCGGCCTGTCGCATTCATTGCCGGTCGCGCTGGCGGCGCTGGTCTTCCTGATTACGATCCATAAGCTCGAGTATTTCCTGAACGCGAAAATCATCGGCTCGCAAATCAATGCGCGCGCATGGGAATTGCTCGCCGCGATGCTGGCGATGGAATCGCTGTTCGGTATCCCCGGCGTCATTGCCGCGCCAGTGTTCTACGCGTACATCAAGACCGAACTGACGGACGCGGGTCTCGTCTGAGACCGCACGCCCTCATGGCCCCTGCGCCGCCTCTGCACTGCGGCCTGCAGCGGGCAGGCAGAAGATACGGCGTCAGCGCATGGCCTGCTGCTGCAGGCGGCCGTAACTGGTGATCGCGTAGCCTTTGCTGCCGATTTGTGCGAACGGTTCATCGATCGCGAATTGCGGCAGCGCTCGTTCTTCGTCAGAGACTTCCAAGCCCTGCTCGGCGATCTGCCAGTCGGTGTTGTTCGCCTCTTCCGGGATGGGCTTCCCGGACAAAACGACCAGATAGGAAAATTGGCCACCCGTTTCCGGGCGGCGGTAGAGGTCGATGCGCATCATGTCCTCCCCAGGCCGGGTTTCAATGGCTGCTTCGACCGGCACGTGCGCGCAAGGTTGCGCCCGTGACGGTGATGGCAGATTGCTCAGTCGCTCAATGCGTCGTCAATACCTGGACAATACTGTTGGCCCTTACTTCGCGGCCTGATCGCGCTGTGTGCCCTCTTCTTCGGCCAGCGAAGCGATCAGCTCCGCGGGTCGTGACGAGCGCTTGCGCAGCCTGATGTTGAGCATTTCCACGATGACCGAGAAGGCCATCGCCGAGTAGATATAGCCCTTGGGTACGTGGGTGCCGAAGGATTCGGCAATCAATACCACGCCGATCGCGACCAGGAAGGCCAGCGCCAGCATCTTGATCGTCGGATGACGCGACACGAAACGGCCGATGGTGCCGGCAAAGCCCATCATCAGCGCCACCGACAGCACGACGGCCGTGACCATCACTTCGACGCTCTCGACCATGCCGACAGCGGTAATGATGGAGTCCAGCGAGAACACGATGTCGATCAGCATGATCTGCATGATGACGGACGCGAAAGCGGCTTTCGCTGCGCCTGGCTTGCCGTTCTCGTGTGCGCCTTCCAGTGTCTGGTGAATTTCTCCCGCGCTCTTCCACAACAGGAACAGGCCGCCGAAGAGCAGCACCAGATCGCGCCCGGAGAAAGCCTGGCCAAGTACGGTAAACAAAGGTTCTTTCAGGCCGACGATCCAGGCCAGCGTCATCAGCAGGCCGATACGCATGAACATCGCCGCAAACAGGCCGAGGCGGCGCGCCAGGTCTTGCTGATGCCGTGGCAGCTTGTCGACCAGGATCGAGATGAAAATGACGTTGTCGATGCCCAGCACCAGCTCAAGCGCCGTCAGTGTCGCCAGCGCGATCCACGCCTGAGGGTCAGCAAGCAGCTCGAGCATGAACATGTCCTTATTTATCGATGGAAGATGGTCAAGATTGTAACCCTGGGCGGGCCGATTCCGGCCTTTCCCCATCTTCCGGATTTCCATACATAATTGGAGGGTCGCTTCGAAAATCAGGAAGGAACCTACTGTGAGCCTGAACTTTCGCCACCTGCACTATTTCTGGGTCGTCGCCAAGGAAGGCAGCGTGACCCGCGCCGCCGAGCGTCTCGGGCTGGCGATCCAGACCATCAGTGCGCAACTGGCCCTGCTTGAGCAAGCGGTCGGCAAGGCCTTGTTCAAGCCGCAGGGCCGGCGGCTGGTGCTGACCGAAGCCGGCCAGATCGCATTGCGCTACGCCGACCAGATCTTCCTGCTGGGGGAACAGCTGCAAGAGGCGCTGGCCGATGCCGATGTCGAGCACGTGATGCGGCTGACGGTCGGCATCTCCGATTCCCTGCCCAAGCTGATTGCATCGCGCCTGCTGGATGCGGCGCTGGCGCTGCCGCAACGGGTCAGACTGATTTGCTATGAGGAGCAGTTTGACTCCCTGCTGGGAAAGCTGTCAGTACACAAGCTGGACGTGATGCTGACTGATCGCCCGGTGCCGCCGGGCTCCTCGCTGCGCGTGTTCAGTCATTTGCTCGGAGAGACCCGTATCAGCCTCTATGCCGTGCCGGAACTGGCTGCGCGCTATCGCGATGGCTTCCCGAAAAGCCTGAACGATGCGCCACTGCTGCTGCCGACCCGGAACAACGCGGTGCGCGGCCGCATTGATAACTGGCTGGAGTCGCATGACTTGCGGCCGGACGTGATCGGTGAATTCGACGACAACGCTTTGCTGCACACCTTCGGCCGTGCGGGGCGCGGGTTGTTCCCGGCGCCGGCCGTACTGGAGAAAGATGTCATGGAGCAGTTCGGCGCCGTGCCGGTCGGCGAAATGAGCCAAGTGCGCGAGCAGGTCTATGCAATCTCTAACGAACGCAAGATCAAGCACCCGGCGATCGAGGCCATTCTCAACGCGATGCACAAAGACGTGTTCTGAGCAACCCGCTCCGGGCGACCCGAAAAAAAAGAGCCGGCATAAGCCGGCTCTTCACATTGCTGCACAAGGTGCGCCGTGGAGGTGGCGCGTCCTCGATCAGTACAAGTTCGAGATCCAGTGCGAGAGGTTCTCAATGTCTTCCTCGGACAGCGTCTGCGCCAGGCTGGTCATGTTGCCAGCGTCATTGGTGCGCTCGCGTGCCTTGAAATTCTTCAGCTGCGTGCTGATGTATTCCGGATGCTGGCCAGCGAGACGCGGCACTTCGTTCTGGCCGGCCATACCGCCCAGGTGGCACATCGCGCACAGTGATTCTTCGGCCTTCTTCGCACCGGCAGCCACTTTGGCCTGATCCGCCTTGAAACCGGTGCGGGCTTGTTTCTGCGCCTGGAAGTAGGCAGCAACGTCTTGCATGTCCTGCTTCTCAAGTCCGGCAGCGACTGCTGACATCATCGGGTTCTTGCGACGGCCTTCCTTGTAGTCCTTCAGCTGCAGGTAGATGTAGCGAGCATTTTGGCCGGCCAGGGTCGGGAACATACCGGCTTGCGAGTTGCCATTGGGGCCGTGGCAAGCGACGCATGCTTCGGCTTTTTTCTTGCCAGCCTCGACGTCCTGCGCCTGGGCGCTTACGCACACGGAGGCAAAGGCAATCAAGGCGGTCACAAACAAACGAAATTTCATGACGAAACCTTAATAATCTGGGGTGGAAAAAAAGAGGGCTGCCCTCAGGCAGCCCTCCTTGTTTACTGCTGCTCTCGAATTATAGCGAGAACACGAACACGCTGTTGCCGCGCTTGAAGTCGAGCTGGGTGTTACCACCCGCTGCGACGGCAATGTACTGCTTGCCGTTGACCGTGTACGAGGTCGGCGGAGCGTTGACGCCAGCGCCGCACTGGTACTGCCACAGCACCTTGCCGGTCTTGGCGTCATACGCCTTGAACCAGCCATTGCCTTCACCAGCGAACACCAGGTTGCCAGCGGTCGACAGAACGCCACCGATCATCGGCTGGTCAGTACGTGCCTTCCAGACGACCTTGCCGGTGTCGATGTTCACGCCGACGACGTTGCCGAACTGCTCTTCGCCAACGCTGTTCTTGAACGCGCCACCCAGCCACAGCTTGCCGCCCGGATAAGCAGCGGCTTCAACGTGGTAGGTCATCGGCTGTTCGAGGTTGGCAGCGAATGCCAGGCGCAGGCCCGGGTTCACAGCCAGCGGCGACCATTCGACGCCACCGTTCGCGCCCAGCGACATACGTGCGCCTTGCTTGGTCGGCAGGGTCCACAGGCCTTCTTGCGACACCATCGGATCCGAGAAGCGGATCAGGTTGCCGTTCGAACGGTCATGAACGTAGATGTGGCCGGTTTTGCCGCCATGGATGACGCCCGGGATCATCTTGCCGTTCTTGTCTTTCACGTCGACCAGGATCGGCGGGGAGACAGCATCCAGATCCCACACATCGTGTGCGACATACTGGTAGTGCCACTTGTACTTGCCGGTTTCGAGGTCGATAGCGACCATCGAGTCGGTGTACAGGTTGTCGCCCGGACGCTCTGCGCCGTACAGGTCAGGCGACGGGTTGCCGACCACGAAGAACACGGTCTTGGTCTTGGTATCGACTGCCGGAGTCATCCAGACGCCGCCACCCAGGGTCTTGTAGAAGTCGCCGCCGTTCTTGGCCAGCGCTGCTTTTTCAGCAGCGATGTCGCGCTTCATGTTGCGACCGGTTGCGTCGTTCTCAGCCCACACACCTTCGTGGCCTTTTTCCGGGATGGTGTGGAAGGTCCACGACAGCTTGCCCGAATTTGCATCGTAGGCTTTCACGAAGCCGCGCACGCCGTATTCGCCACCGTTGGTGCCGATCAGCACTTTGCCATCGACGACAGCCGGAGCCATCGTTTCGCTGTAGCCGAGTTCCGGATCAGCGATCTGGGTTTCCCACAGCAGCTTGCCGGTCTTGGCATCGAGAGCGACCAGCTTCGCATCCAGCGTGCCCATGAAGAGCTTGCCGTCGGCGATCGCGACACCTTTGTTATTCGGGCCGCAGCAGTAGGTCGACACCGGGCCGATCTTGTGCTTGAAGTGCCAGTACTGTTCACCCGTGGTCGCGTTGATCGCGTACACGTGGTTGTACGAGGTGGTGACATACATCACGCCATTGGCGACGATCGGTGCGGTTTCCATCGACTCGACGATGCCGGTCTGGAAGACGAACGCCGGGCGCAGCTTGGCGACGTTGCCGGTGTTGATCTGGGTTGCCGGTGCGTGGCGGGTCTGCTCGTAGCTACCGTTCGGGTGCAGCCAGTTCTTTGCGTCCTTGCCTGCTGCGTTCAGCATCGATTGCGATACGCCGCCGACGTTCGGCATCGGAATCGCCTTGATGCCAGCGCCGGCGATCGGTTCTTGCGCGTAGGCCGAGCCTGCAACAACCAGGCCGGTAGCGGCAAGCGTCTTCAGCATCTTGTTCAGTGCCATTGTGCTTCCTCTCTTGGTGGGTTTTAGTATCAGTATCATCCAGCGAACCCCAGGATGCCGACATGAACCGGTAGGGTCACATCTGCTATCGTTGGCCGTCTTGTAGGACGTCAGTAGGCTTGGACTTTATTATTGACCGCAATAAAAAAGACCGTATTATTGCGCCCGCTGATCGTAGTACCTGTTCAACTAATTGGCAATAAAAAAGAGCATTGGGACAAGGTTTTTTTATGAAAGCTTTCACTCGCATTTTCGCTCTGTGGACGACCCTGTTCGCAGCCATGTTTTTTTGCGGCGCAGCAAGCGCCCAACCTGTGGATAACCCGCATCAGCAAACCCTGGCGGCCGTTCGTGCAGGAAATCTGCCGCGATTGCAGGAGTTGATCGAGAAATACGGGGCCAACCTGAACTCACGCAACCGCGTGGGCGAAAGCCTGCTGATGATGGCCATCAAGTCCGGCAAGGCAGATATCGCCAACTGGTTGGTTGATCACGGCGCAAATGTGCATACGCCGAATACATCAAAGGTGACGCCATTGATGGCCGCCGCTTTCAATGGCGACCTGGCGATGGTCAATCGACTGCTCGACAAAGGTGCCGACATCAAGGCAGAAGATCAGCTACACAAGACCGCGATCGTATACGCCGCAGGCAACGGGCATACCGAGGTCGTGGCACGTTTGCTGAAGGCGGGCATTGATGTGGATGCACGCTATCCGAATGACTTGACTGTGCTGATGTGGGCAGCCGGTCAGGGGCATGCCAAGACAGTCAAATTCCTGCTGGGTGCAGGCGCGGACAAAGTGCTCAAGGACAATCGCGGCAAAACGGCATTCGACATCGCCGATGAGGCAGGTCATCTGGACGTGAAGAAGGCCTTGTCCGGCGAATCCTGAACCTGGCCTGTTGCAGGCAAAGGCCAACAAAAAAGCCTGATCGTTGATCAGGCTTTTTTGTTGGGCGCTGGCAGTCGATTAACGCTTCTTGAGCTCAACCTCGATTTTCGAGAACCAGCTGGCGACGTTATCGATGTCGGCATCCGACAGCGGCTTGGCGATCACGTTCATCACTTCATTGTGGCGCTTGCCATCGCGGAAATGGCGCAGTTGGCTGGCCAGATAAATCTCGGACTGTCCGGCCAGAGATGGCGTGCCTGGCATTGTCGACAGCCCATTGTCGCCGTGGCACATCATGCAGCTCTGGGCGACTTTGGCCCCCGCCTCATTGTCATTGGCCAGGGCGTTGAAGGTAAGGCCGGCACATAACAGGCCAGCAGCGATCAGGGAAACGGATTTCATCGGGACACTCGGAAAATCAAAAGGAAAATCGGGTAAACACTGGCACGACCGTGGGTCTCAAAGCCTCCGGGCCAGCGCCACAAGGAAGATACATCAAACGCGAAAATCGTGTCGGAGGCAACGCAATGGGGTCGGATATCAGATGAAAAATTTCTGGCGTTGCGACCTCGCCCGACAGTCGCACCGATTTCGAAATAAGAGACTGCAAAACAAAATCGCCCGCCACGATGATTCGCGGCGGGCGATTTCTTGCAAATGAAGCGGGCTTGTGGCCCGCATCACGGATGCGTCAGGCTGGATTAGTTGCCGGTGTAGCTGATGCGATAGATCGCGCCAGCGTAGTCATCGGAAACCAGGATCGAGCCATCCGGCAGGTTGGCGACGTCAACCGGGCGGCCGATGGCGCGCTTGGTTTCTGCGTCGATGAAGCCTTCTGCGAAGACTTCTGCCTTGCCAGCGGTGCCGTCAGCATTCAGCGGGACGTAGTTGACCAGATAGCCGCTCGGCACGGTACGGTTCCACGAACCGTGCGATGCCACGAACATGCCGCCCTGATACTTTTTCGGGAACGACTTGCCGGTGTAGAACGACATGCCCAGCTGAGCCTGGTGAGCCGGGAATTCGACTTGCGGGAAGATCGCGCCAGCCGGCTCTTTCATGTCTTTCAGTTCCGGAGCAGCGCCCGAACCTGCAACCTTGAAGTGACCGTTCCAGTACGGGAAGCCGAAGTGCTGGCCTGCCTTGGTGATGCGGTTCAGTTCGCCCGGCGGGACGTCGTCGCCCAGACCGTCAACCTGGTTGTCGGTGGTCCAGATGGTCTTGTCTTTCGGGTTGATGTCCATGCCGGCCGGATTACGCATGCCCATTGCATACGTTTCCTTGCCCGAACCATCGAACGGGTTCAGGCGGATAACGCCGCCGATACCGACTTTGTTGTACAGGTCGATCTTGTCCTTCGGCTGCACGTTGTACGGCTGGCCCAGGGTGATGTACAGCTTGCCGTCGTCAGCCACTTTGCAGGTACGGCCGGTGTGGTTGTACGACTGCTCTTCGACCGGGATCAGGTTGCCTTCAGCCACGGTGGTGATGACGGCGACGTCCGGACCTTCGTAGAAGTACTCAGCGGCCGGGAAGTTCAGGACGCGGTTCGATTCGACGACGATCAGGAAGCCGTCCTTGGTCCAGCAGACGCCGTTCGGGTTCTTGAACTTGATCGACGGAGCGAAAGGCTTGACTTCGTCAGCGGTCATGTCGCCGTTACGGTCGGTGACTGCCCAGACGGTGGTCTTGCGGGTACCGACGAACAGCATGTTGGTCGACGGAGCAACGGCCATGTAACGCGCATCCGGAACGACTGCGTACAGTTCGATCTTGAAGCCTTCCGGCAGCTTGATCTTCTTCAGGTTGGCCTTCAGCTTGTCGACGTTCGCGCCGGTTTGCGGCACGGTCGGGATGTCGATAGCGGTGTTGGTGGCTTTCATAGCCGAGATCTTTTCCAGATTCTCGTCTTTAGCAAAGCTGGGGGCCGAGAAGGCAACCAGCAGAGCCGATGCCAGAACGCTCTTCACGAAAACGGTGGATTTGGCCAAAGTATTCTCCGATTGGTTTTTTATAGACAAAACAATTAACTACTCAGGGGCCCGGGCAGGATTTTCATTAAAATTTTTACAATCTTGGAAAAGAAAATCCGGCCATATTGCAAGTGGGCTCTGGACTATATGACTTGCTTATAACGAGTAACAAGTGAATTTTTTTCATCAGTAACTGCCGCCTGTCCTGAACGCAGAATCGCATTCCGCCCAATGAAAAAACCGGCTGGGGCATCGTGCCGCCAGCCGGCTTTTGAGGATCGGTCTGGATGACGGGACTTACCGGATGACGACGCCCCAGGGCAGTTCGCCAACCTTGACTTCGCCCAGCGATTTCAAATCGACAGCGTCAATCACCGAAACCGAATTCGAGCGGCCATTGGCAACATAGAGCTTCTTGCCATCCGGTGTGATCGCCATGTTCCAGGGGCGCTTGCCAACAGGGATGGTGGCCAGAATGCTGTTGTCAGCGGTATCGATGGCCGACACGGTGCCATCCTTGCCATTCGACACGAATACCCGGCTGCCATCCGGTGCCATCGTCACGCCATTGGCGAAGTTGCCGGTCTTGATCTCGGCGATCACTTTGCGCTGCGCGACGTCGATCGCATACACGGTACTGGCGATTTCGCAGGCCACATAGGCGACCTTGCCGTCAGGGCGGAACGCAATGCCGCGCGGGCGATCGCCAACTTTCACGGCGGCGATTTGTTTGCGCTTTTTGACATCGATGATGTCGACGCTGTCAGCCTCTTCGGCCGAGACCATCATCAGCTTGCTGTCCGGGCTGAACACTGCATGCTCGGGATTCTTGCCTCGGGTCTTAACGGCAAAGACTTTCTTGCCGGTCGAGGTATTGATGAAGTTCACCGAGTTGCTGATCTCGGACGCCGCTGCAACCCATTTGCCATCGGGCGAAATGGACACGCCTTCGGGCGACTCGCCGAGCTCAATCTTGCCCATGGCTTCGCGCTTGTCGACATCGACCAGCACTAGCGCATTGTGCGGCTGGTCGCTGACATAGACGGTCTTGCCATCTTTGGATACGGCCAAGCCGCGCGGCTTGTCACCGGCCTTGATGTCGGCGACGACAGTATCGGTTTCGGTATCGATGACCGAAAGGGTGCCCGATTTTTCATTCGGGACAAAGGCAAAGGGGGCAGCCAGTGCGGCCGTCGACAGCGTAGCGATGGACAGAGCCATCACAAAGTGTCGGTGTGCGATCTTCATTGTTGAAACAGTCTCCGATTCTTGGGTTGGAATTTGGAACCGTCAAGGATAACCGAAGAGCGACCAACTTGGCTGCGAGGTATCCCAAAGTCTTTGCGCCTGAAGCGCACCGCGATTTCGGGTACGATGGCTCCCCTGTTGAATCCGTGCACTACTTGTGACGGATCTCCCGCCCCGCCCACCGACCAGAACCCATTACAGGTAGCCCCCATGTCTGAAGAATTCAATGAGCACGATTGGCGTCGCTTCCTGCGCAGCGTTGGCGAAGATCCGGATCGCCCTGGCTTGGCAGAGACGCCGGCGCGCGTGACCAAGGCCTGGAAGCACTGGACCTCCGGATACCAGCAGAATCCGGCGCAAGTCATGAAAGCCTTCGAGGATGGGGCCGAGGATTACAACGAGCTGATCGTGGTGCGCAACATTCCGGTGTATAGCCATTGCGAACACCACCTGGCGCCCTTCTTTGGCCGAGCGGTGATTGGTTATTTGCCTTCCGGAAAAATTGTTGGGTTGTCCAAGCTGACCCGATTGATGGAGTGTTTCTCCAAGCGGCTTCAGGTACAGGAAAGGCTGACCATGCAGGTGGCTAACGCGCTGATGGAAGTGCTCGAGCCGCGCGCTGTGGGGGTGATGATTCGCTGCCGCCACTTGTGCATGGAAAGCCGTGGCATCAAGACCAGCGGTGAAGAGACGGTGACCTCGGCCATGCTGGGCCAGTTGCAGACCAACCTGGCGATGCGCACCGAATTCCTCGATCTGGCGCGCGAGGATGCCTCGCGCTGGTAAGACCATCGCGCCCGCGCAAGGCGGGCGCGGGTTGCTTACTTGTCCTTCTTCTTGGATTTTTTCTTTTTCTTCTTGATTGCGAGCATGGTGCCGCGGCACTCATCGCTTCCGCAACGACAGGCATACGCTTTCTTCAGCGCCTTGCTCATCTTTTCGTCGATCACGAGGCCGTAGTCGTAATTCAGTTCCTCGCCACGCGTGATGTCGCGCAACGCATGGATGTAGACGCGTCCTTTCTCTTCCTGGGCTTCGCAGTTCGGCTCGCATGAATGGTTGATCCAGCGTGCGTCATTGCCCTCGTCGCCGCCATCGATCAGCTTGCCGCTCTCAAGGCTGAAAAAGAAAGTGTGGTGCGGATTCTCCGGGTCGAGGCCGAAACGCTTGTCCGCCTGCTTTTCAGTGATGCGCTTGCCCTGATATTCGATGATGCGCGCGCCGGCCGGAATCTTGCGGGCGGCGAATACGCCGTTGCCATGGACCTTGGAATTGCGAACCTTGAAGCAGGACTCGGATAGCAGGGTGTCATCGGTGGACTGGGCTGATTTCATGGATGTCAGGACAGGAACAGGGCGTGGGAGCCGACGGCGGATGCCGACGGTCAAGCGCGAGATGATAGCGCGGCAACGCGAGGAGGCACAAGCAAGGCGCCGTGTCGCTGCGCAAATGCATTTCGGAAAGCGCCCCTGCAGATTTTGCCGGTGGGCGGTAATTTTGGGAGGAGAAGCGGCCCGCGCCTGGTGAGAAGGGCCACGGACATGCGACAACGCGCGTCTGGCACATCACTTGCGACAGACGTCGGGCTGATTGTTCATCAATGCGGGCGGCGTTCCGCTTGCCAAGTTCCAAGGAGAAAATCGTATGCCCACGCCCCACTTCAGATCGCAACTTGCGGCCGCCCTGCTTGGCTTGCTTGGCTCGGCGTTTCTTGTGAACTCGCTGTCAGTCCATCCGCAAGACAAGGCTGACAAGGCCACCGCAACACAAGGCAAGGAAAGCGCTTCCGGTGCCTCGAGCGGCGCCAGCACCGCGCAAGGTGGCGCGGCGGGTGCCGGCGGCATGAGCAGTACTGCGGGCACTTCCAAGCTCAGCCAAAGCGACGAACGGATGGTCAAGCAAATCGCCGAAGCCAATCTGGCCGAGATCAGCGCCGGCAAGTTGGCGGAGGACAAGGCCCAGAGCGATGAAGTGAAAAGCTTTGCCAAAAAAATGGTCGATGACCATACCAAAGCGCTGGATGACCTCAAGCAGCTGGCGCAGGCCAAGGGCGTGACTTTGCCCACCGAGCCTGACAAGCAGCACATGGCGATGGAGAAGAAGCTGCAGGCACTGAGTCGCGAAAAATTCGACAAGCAATACCTGCAGCAGGCAGGCGACCGGGCGCACAAAGAGACGCATCGCCTGCTGCAGCGTGCCAGCTCGCGCGCCGAGGATGCTGACCTGAAGAATTACGCCAGCATGGTCATCGCGACTGTCGAGGAACACCAGCAGATGGCCAAGGATACGTCGCGCAACCTGAAGTCCACGGCCGAAGGGAAGAGCGGCGCCGGGACGGGGGCCGCTGCCGGCGAGAGCTCGGGCAAGAGCGGCCATGGCAAGGCCAAGAGCGGCAAGGAGCGCAGTTCCGGCAGCAGCATGGGCGGCGAGACCTCGTCCGGTGCCGCACCGACCGGCACCGGGGCGGCGGGTGCTTCGACCGAACCGCAGACCCCTTCCGGCACGTCTGGTACGTCCGGCACCTCGGGTACATCGGGCATGAGCAAATAAGCACAGTGGCACACCCACAGGCCGGCGCGTACCCACGGGCCGGCCCGCCGTCCGCGTGGGCATTCGGTACAATGGCGCCCTCTCCGCGCCCCTTGCCGTATTGCCCGCATGCTTCGCCTGACCGACATCACGCTTCCGATCGACCATCCTGAACAGGCGCTCAGGGAAGCCGTTCTCGCGCGGCTCCAGGCCGACCCTGCTGAACTGCGCAGCATGACCGTCTTCCGGCGCGGCTATGACGCGCGCAAGAAGTCGGCAATCCAGCTGGTTTACACGATCGATGTCGAACTGCAGGACGAGCCGCGTGCACTGTCACGCCGGCTGCCCAAAGTCACGGTCACGCCTGACATGGACTATCGCTTCGTCGCGCAGGCACCCGCCCGATTGGAAGAGCGGCCGGTGGTGATCGGCTTCGGCCCATGCGGACTCTTCGCAGCACTGATTCTCGCGCAGGCGGGATTTCGCCCCATCATCATCGAGCGCGGCAAGAAGGTGCGCGACCGCACCAAGGATACTTTCGGCCTGTGGCGCAAGCGCGAGCTGAATCCAGAGTCGAACGTGCAGTTCGGCGAAGGCGGTGCCGGTACTTTTTCGGACGGCAAGCTGTGGACCCAGGTCAGCGATTCGAAACACTACGGCCGCAAGGTGCTGCAGGAATTCGTGAAGGCTGATGCGCCGCCCGAGATCCTGTATGTGAGCAAGCCGCACATCGGTACCTTCCGTCTGGTGAAGATGATCGAGATCATGCGCGAATCCATCGAGAGCCTGGGCGGCGAATTCCGTTTCGAGCAGAAAGTGGACGGCATGGAGATCGTCGACGGTCAGCTGCGCGCATTGAAGCTGTCGAATGGTGACCTACTCCCGACCCGGCATGCGGTGCTCGCCATCGGGCACAGCGCGCGCGACACGTTCCAGATGCTGGCGGCTGCCGGTGTCTATGTCGAAGCCAAACCCTTTTCGGTGGGTTTCCGTATCGAGCATCCGCAATCACTGATTGACCGCGCCCGGTTCGGGCGCTTTGCCGGCAACCCCATCCTCGGTGCGGCTGACTACAAGCTCGTGCATCATGCGAGCAACGGGCGTGCCGTCTACAGTTTTTGCATGTGCCCGGGTGGCACGGTGATCGCGGCCACGTCGGAAACCGGCCGTGTCGTCACCAATGGCATGAGTCAGTATTCGCGCAATGAGCGCAATGCGAATGCCGGCATCGTGGTCGGCATTACCCCCGACGACTATCCGGGCGGACCACTGGCCGGACTCGACTTCCAGCGCGCGATCGAATCGAAGGCGTATGAACTCGGGGGCGGCAACTACAACGCGCCCGGGCAGCTGGTTGGCGACTTCATCGCGAACCGGCCGTCGTCGGCTTTTGGCGAGGTGCTGCCCTCCTACAAGCCCGGCGTCAGCCTCGGTGACCTCAACCCCAGCCTGCCCGCGTATGCGATCGATGCGATACGCGAGGCCCTGCCCGAATTCGACAAGCAGATCCGCGGTTTTGCGATGCAGGATGCCTTGCTGACGGGTGTGGAAACGCGCACCTCGTCGCCGGTGCGCATCCGCCGCGGCGAGGACCTGCAGAGCGTGAACACGCGCGGGCTGTACCCGGCCGGCGAAGGCGCTGGCTATGCGGGCGGCATCATGTCGGCCGCGATGGATGGCATTCGCGTGGCCGAAGCCTTGTCACTGTCGATCTGCGCGCAGGCCGGCGACTGATCCTTCAATGGCAGTGCCGCAGCACGCGGCAAAAAAACGGGCCGCAGATGCGGCCCGTTGTCGCTTCGCGATGACGCTGGATTACGAAGCTTTTTTAGCGCGTGCCGGCTTGTCGGCCGACGGCGTGAAGTGCTTGGCCGCTTCGTTGAAGTTGTCTTCCAGGTGTTCGATCGCTTGCTTGCTGGCCTTCGAAACTTGCTCGTAGGTGGCATTGGCGTTCGCAACGCTGGCCTTCAGCAGGGCAATCGCGTTTTCCGAACCGGCCGGCGCCGCTTTCGACAGATCGTCGATCAGCTTGTTGACCTGCTTGGTGGTCTCGGCGATGCGTGCCTCGGTCGCCTTGGTGAAGTCGGCTTGTGCCTTGGTGGCGATCGAAGCCAGATGACGGCCATAGGCCAGTGCTTTCTCGGCGTTCGGCTGCGCTTGCTGCGAGCTCAGGTTCAGCACGTCCTGCGCATCCTTGGCGGCCAGCATCTGCTGCGCGGCGGCGGACGTGGTGGCCAGCGATTCCTTGGCGGTTGCCAGATTCAATTCGACCAGCTCGGCGACGCTTTGCAGGGCCTTGTTGGCGAGGTCGCTCATGGCGGCGAGTTGGTTGTCGATCGATGCCTTGGTGGCGTTGGACAGTTGGTCGGCGTTAGAAAACATGGTGGTTCTCCTTTCGGGGCTGTAGGTTTCGGTTTTTAGGTACCGGGGTTCATTTCGCGGCTTTTGTGCACCGCAACAAAACCGATTTTACGAGCTCCTGGACTCCTGTCAACAAGATTTTGTGCATAGCAGCAAAATATTTGATGCGACGCAAAATAAAATTTACAATAGAGAAACCAAAACCGATGAAAACCCGCAGAAATACGGGATCTTTCTATACGCTGCCCCTGTAGAAGATCAGCAACGTTAAACTCGCCCGACCCACGATTTTTGGCGCATCCCAGCCCATGACTGTTGCCCCGGCCTCGGCCAGTTCCCCTCAGATGGTCTCTCTGCCCCACTGGCCTGCGGGCCTGCCGCGGCATCTGGAACCGCCGCCCGCCAGTGTTGCCGACAACCTCGCGCGGGCAGCCGCCCGCGATCCTGACAAGGTCGCCCTGCTGTACTTCGGCCGGCAGACGACTTACCGCGAATTGCAGTCCGAAGTGGATGCGCTGGCCGGCTGGCTGCAACAACGCGCACGCGTGAAGCGCGGCGATCGTGTCCTGCTGCAGATGCAGAATTGCCCGCAATTTGTCGCGGCGTTCTACGCAATCCTGCGCGCCGATGCCGTGGTGGTCCCGGCCAGTCCCATGCTGCTTGCGGAGGAATTGCGCTACCTGCTCGATGACAGTGGCGCACAAGTCGCATTCACGTCGCAAGAGTTGTTGGACCGCTGGACGACTCTATCTGGCGAAGGCAAGTCGGTGACATTGGTCGTTGCGTGCCATGCCGACAAGGCAGGCCATGACGTCGCCGAAGCCCCGCAGTGGGTGCGCGCGGCGCGCGTACCGCTAGGCAATGCGATGTGGGCCACCTGGGGGGAGGCGATCGACGCCGGCCTGAAACCTGCCAGCTTGCAGGCGGGCCCGGATGACCTCGCCTGCCTGCCGTATACCTCCGGGACCACCGGACAGCCGAAGGGATGCATGCACACGCATCGATCGCTGATGTTTACGGCGGCCGCCGCAGCACTTTGGGCCAGCCAGGTGTCGTCCGATGTTGTGCTGGTGTCGCTGCCCCTGTTCCATGTCACCGGGATGCAGGTCAGCATGAATGCTGCGATCTGTGCCGGCGCAACGCAAGTGATCATGCCGCGATGGGATCCCGCGCTGGCCATGCGCCTGGTGGCACGACACCGGGTTACGACCTGGTCGGCGATTTCGACGATGATGATCGATGTCTTGTCAGCCCCGTCATTGGATATTGCAGCGCTGAAAAGTCTGCGCCGCGTGTCGGGTGGAGGCGCGCCGATGCCGGCCGCCATGGCGCAAAAGCTGCTGGAACTGACCGGTCTGCGCTACATCGAGGGCTATGGCTTGACCGAAACCATCGCCACCACCCATTCGAATCCGGCGAACCATCCGAAGCAGCAATGCCTGGGCATGCCGATTTTCGACACGATCTCGATCGTGATTGATCCGGACTCGCTAAGCGAATTGCCTGTCGGTGACGTTGGCGAGATTGTCATTCATGGCCCGCAGCTGTTCGAGGGGTACTGGGGTGATGCTGCCAAGACGCGCGAAGCATTTCTGGAAATCGGCGGCAAGCGGTTTTTGCGAACCGGCGATCTCGGCTATGTCGACGCCGATGGCTATTTTTTCTTCACCGACCGGCTCAAGCGCATGATCAATGCCGGCGGCTACAAGGTCTGGCCGGCCGAGATCGAAGCCGCGCTGTATCGTCACCCGGAGATCAGGGAATGCTGCATCGTGGCCGCCATCGACGATCGCCGCGGCGAAACCGTCAAGGCTTACATCGTTCGAAAGAAAGGAAGCACGCTGGACGCAGAAAAGCTGATCGCATGGGCCAGGGATCGCATGGCTGCGTACAAAGTACCGCGCATCGTGGCATTGGTTGACGACCTGCCGAAATCGGCGACCGGCAAAATTTTGTGGCGCGTCCTGCAGGACGCGAAAGCTGGAACCACCGGCTGAAGCACGCAGCCGCGTCAGGCGGCGTTGCCTTCGGCAGCTTTGCGCCAAGCGTCGATCAGGTCGCGGGCGTCCGAGGGCAGCGATTCGAGCGTGAAGGTCCGAGCGCGCTGAAAAATCATCAGCGCATAGACATCTGCGAGTGCGTTGACCTCAACCGACAAAGCATGTTCCTCGCCGGTCGACGGGCGCATGCGGCGCCAATAGTTGATCGCCTGTTCAAGTTCGGTGAGGGTAAGATCCATATCCTGATTGTATCGGTTTTGGACAAGGGAGAGGCGTAATGAATTTCGTCCTGGTGCACGGCGCATGGCACGGCGGCTGGTGCTGGCGGCATGTCGCCGAGCGCTTGCGCGCGCATGGCCATCAGGTGTTCACGCCAACCCTGACCGGACTCGGCGAACGCTCTCACCTGCTGGACGCAAACACCGGACTGTCCAGTTGCATAGCCGATATCGCCGGTGTGATCGCTGCGGAAGAATTGCAGGACGTGGTGCTGGTCGGCCACAGTTTTGCGGGACCGGTGATTACCGGTGTCGCCGACCGCATGCGGGAAAGATTGAAACAACTGGTCTATCTGGACGCGCTGGTGATGCAGCACGGCCAATCCGCGCTGTCGCTGTTCAGCCCGGCAGTGCAGCAAGAGCGTCGCCGCACGATTGATGCCGAAGGCTTGCGAATGGCGATTCCGTCACCGGAAAAATTCGGCGTCACCGATCCGGAGCAGCAAGCCTGGCTGCGGCGGCGCCTGACACCGCATCCGTTGCGGGCTTATACCGAGCCGCTGCGACTGCAGCACCCGGTGGGCAATGGCCTGCCGAAGACCTATATCGCTGTCACGGAACCCTGGTATCCGCCTCTGGCCGCGTTGCGCGAGCAACTGCGCACGCAGCCTGACTGGCAATGGCGTGAGATCGCGGCCGGACATGATGCGATGGTCACGTCGCCGGAGGCACTGGCGACGCTGCTGGAGGCTTTGGCATCGGACTGACGCCGGGTGCAGCGCCATGTCTTGAGGCGGTCGTTCACAGATTGAATCGGTGAGCTTCAGTATTTGCCGAGGAAGCCTGCCAGCCGCTCGACGCCCTGCGCGAGTCGATCGAGCGAACTGGCGAAGCACCAGCGTATGGCACCCTCGCCTTCCGGGCCGAAGGCGCTGCCGGGTGCCAATCCCAGCCCGGCCTCGGCCACCAGGCGCTTGCACAGCGCCAGCGTGTCCCGTTCGCCTTGCAGCTGGAAGAACACGTACATCGTGCCCTGCGGGCGCGGTGCGATGACGCCGGCATTCCGGAATTCGGGTGCCGACAATTGGGCGCACAGGTAGTCGCGCGCGGCGCTGTAGCGTGCCAGCGTATGCGTGACGATGGCTTCGCTATGTGCGAGTGCGACACAGGCCGCCTGCTGAACGAAGCCTGGCGCGCACGAGGTGTTGTACTCGATGAGCTTCCCAAGGTCGTGCATGAGGCTGGCCGGCACTTGCAACCAGCCCAGTCGCCAACCTGTCATCAGGAAGGATTTCGAAAAGCTGTTGGTCGATATCACCCGTTCTTCCGGCTCGGCGAGGTCAAGGAAGGATGGCGCGCACACCGTCTCGCCGACCGGCGTGTCGTAAACCAGCCGTTCATACACGTCGTCGGCCATCAGCCAGATGCCGTGCTTGCGGCAGTGCTCGAGCACCACTTGCTGCTGCTCGGGGCGTATGGTCCAGCCCGTCGGATTGTTCGGAGAATTCAGCAGCAGCGCGCGCGTCCCAGGCACCAGTGCATCGAGCAGGCGATCAAGGTCAAGTTCCCAGCGCGGTGCCTCAGCCGAGGTATCGAGCTCCAGCGGCACGGCCACGACGTCACCGCCCAGGATGCGTGGAATCTCGACCAGATTCGGCCACAGCGGCGTGACCGCCACCACGCGGTCGCCCGGGTTGACGATCAATTGTGCAGCCAGCATCAGTGCCGACACGCCCGATGACGTGACGGCGATGCGGTCGGCGCCGACCGGGCGATGCAATCCCGACGCATAGGCGGCAATCGCTTCGCGCAGTGCCGGCGTGCCCAGGTTGTGGGTGTAAAACGTGTCACCGGCATCGAGCGCCGCCTTGGCCGCATCGCGAATGATCGCCGGCGTTACTTCATCCGGTTCGCCGAACCAGAACGGAAGCACATCCTTGCGGCCCATGCCGGCGTTCGCGACGTCGCGGATGCGCGAGGCGCGCAGTGCCTGTACCGGCAAGCGGGCTTCAACCGGGAAGGTTTTATCGGTCATCGTCAAAAGCACAGCCAGAGTCGATTGGCCACATCCAGCATGAAGCCGGGCCGCAGATAGGCTGAAAAAACCAGGGCGAGCACGATTGCGCCAAGGACGACGAGCACGCCCGACCACCAACGCCGCCACGCCATGCTCCGGTCCGTGTTCATGCGGTCACCGTTTCCTTGCGCACGATCGCGTCTTCACGGATCGGCAGGTTGATCAGTCCGGCGGCGACACCCAGCATGATGGTGATCAACCACACGGTCTGATAACTGCCCTGCACGGTGTACAGGTATCCGCCGAGCCAGACGCCGAGGAAGCTGCCGACCTGGTGCGAGAAGAACACGAAGCCCGATAGCATCGACAGGTAACGCACGCCGAAGATGTTGGCGATGGTGGCATTCGTCAGCGGCACCGTCGACAGCCAGATCAGGCCCATCGTCGCGGCGAAGAGGTAGACCGAGGTCGGCGTCAATGGCGCGAGGATGAAGATCGCAATGATCAGCGCACGCGTGAAGTAGATCGCTGACAGCAGCCAGGGCTTGGGCCAGCGACCGCCAAATTTGCCCGCAGCGTAGGAACCGAAGATGTTGAACAGTCCGATGGTCGCGAGAGCCGTAGTCGCGACGCCCGGATCCAGAATGCCCTGGTCCTTCAGGTAGGCCGGCATGTGCACGCCGATGAACACGACCTGAAAGCCGCAGACGAAATAACCGGCCACCAGCAGCTGGAACGGGCGATGGCCGAAGGCTTCGCGTACGGCCTCGCCCACGCTCTGCTGATGCGCATGTAACTGCGTATCGGATGAAGGTTCGCGCAGCATGAAGGCCAGTGGCAGCATGACCAGGACCGCCAGCAGCGCCAGCCAGAACAGCGCATGCTGCCAGCCGCTGGCAGCGATCAGTTGCTGCTCGACCGGGACCATTGCAAATTGCCCGAACGAACCGGCTGCGCCCAAGATGCCGAACGCCCATGAGCGCAGCTCGAACGGCGCGGTGCGGCCAATGATTCCCGACAGCGCGCCGAACGCCGTCCCCGACAGTGCTGCGCCCACCAGCACGCCCGAGACGAGGATGAACAGTGTCGCATCGTCGATCAATGCCATCGACAGCAATCCGAGCGCATAAATGATGGCGCCAAAGAAGACCACGCGTGCTGCACCCAGTCGGTCGGCAGCGATGCCGGCGAACGGACCGATGGCACCCCACATCAGGTTTTGCACGGCCATCGCCAGAGAATAGGTTTCGCGCGTCCAGCCATGCTGCTGCGATATCGGTTGCAGCCAGAAACCGAAGCCATGTCGTATGCCCATGGCCAGCGTGAGGATGATGCCGCTGGCGATCAGGACCGGCATCAGGCGCGGCGCTCGAGTGGTGGAAAACATGGCGGGCTACGTCAGGCAAACGGTAGTGGAATGAACGACACGACAGTGTAGCGTATGCCTGTCGAGGCGTTTGCGGGTGCCGGCCCGTAAATGAAACGGCCGCAGCAATCGCTGCGGCCGCGTGATGGTGCAAAGCTTGCCGGTTACTGGCCGGTGCTGGGGCTGGTTGTCGGGCCCGGGTTCGAACTGGGGGTGGCGCT
>JBDKLN010000240.1:0-3030 GCA_039806045.1 Pseudomonadota bacterium | reverse complement strand
TTAGGTTTGCGCTCTCCCACCGGGAGAGCTTTTTTTTCGCCGATCGGCGATGAATTTTTTACCCCGACCGCCCTGCTGCACCGCAATCGATACGCCGCAATTCCTTTCGGCATTCGGCTGGACTTAGCAGCAAAGATATCGGCTTTTGCGGCGCACCATCCCCCTCCCGGCACCTCGGAAAATACCCTTGCTCGTAGTAGCGCATTACTACCCGCGCCACGATTCCACAGGAAATAATCGTTACGCTTTCAAGCACCGGCCGGCGCGACTGCAGGAACCGGACGGCAATACACAACAAAAGCAGAGGAGACCACGATGTCCACACCCCACCAGCCCAAGCGCCGGCAATTCTTCAAGATCGCCTCCGCCGGATCCGCAGCCGCAGCCACCGGCGGCCTCCCGATGTTGTTCACCCCGAATGCTGCCCTCGCCGAAGATGCGCTCGGCAGCGCCGCGTTCAAGACTCTGGTCAAGATTGCACGCGACATCTTTCCGCACGATCGATTCGACGACAAGCTCTATGAAAACGCGGTCGGCGTCTATGGCGAGCAGGCCAAGTCGGATGCTGCACTGAAGAAGCTCATCCTCGATGGCATCGCGCAGGCTGATGCCGATGCGCAGTCACGGTTCGGCAAACCATATGCCGCTGTCGCTGCCGAAAGCGATCGCGTGCAGGTGTTGAAGGCGATGGCTGATGCCAAACACCCGTTCTTCCTGAAAATCCGCGGCGATCTCGTGGTGAGCCTGTACAACCAGCCGGCCGTGTGGGCCAAGCTCGGCTACCAGGGGCCATCCGCGCAAGCCGGCGGCTATATCAACCGCGGCTTCAACGACCAGAACTGGATGGGCGACGCGCCCGGCGCGTAATGTAAACACCATCCACGAAAACAAGAATTCAGGAGACAAGCATGGCAAAGAAATTCGACCTCAAGGATGAGGTAGTCGTCATCGTCGGATCGGGCGCAGGTGGTGGCACGCTCGGCAATGAGCTGGCGCAAAAAGGCATCGACGTCGTGATCCTCGAAGCGGGCAAGCGCCACGAGATTCAGGACTTCGAGAATGACGAATGGCCCATGTTCAGCAAGATCTCGTGGCTGGACAAACGCACCACGTCGGGTACCTGGCGCGTGTCGAACGATTTCCCCAACCTGCCGGCATGGATCGTGAAAGCCGTCGGTGGCTCGACCGTGCACTGGGCCGGCGCCTCGCTGCGCTTCCAGCCGCACGAGTTCTCGGCGCGCTCCGTCTACGGCGATCTGAAGGGCGCCAACCTGCTCGACTGGCCGATCTCGTATGAAGAGCTCGAGCCTTACTATGCGCGCGCAGAAAACAAGATGGGCACCACCGGCACCAACGGCATCCCTCGCCTGCCGGGTAACAACAACTACAAGGTACTGGCCGCCGGCGCCAAGAAGATGGGCTACAAGGAATTCCATACCGGGAATATGTCGATCAACTCGAAGCCGCGCGACGGCCGTGGCGCGTGCCAGCAGATCGGCTTCTGCTTCCAGGGATGTAAGTCGGGCGCGAAGTGGTCGACGCTGTATACCGAAATCCCGAAGGGCGAGGCCACCGGTCACATGGAAGTGCGTTCCGACGCGCAGGCATTGAAGATCGAGCATGACGCCAAGGGCAAGGTCACCGGCGTGCTGTACGCAGACTCGAAAGGCAATCGCTACTTCCAGAAGGCCAAGGCCGTATGCGTGGCCGGCAACTCGATCGAGTCGCCGCGCCTGCTGCTGAATTCGGCATCGAGCATGTTCCCGAATGGCCTCGGCAACTCGTCCGGCCAGGTCGGTCGTAACTACATGCGCCACATGACCGCCTCGGTGTATGGCATCTTCGAAAACCCGGTGCACATGTTCCGCGGCACCACGATGGCCGGCATCGTCAAGGATGAATCGCGCCACGACCCGAGCCGCGGCTTCGTGGGCGGCTACGAGATGGAAACGCTGTCGCTCGGCGTGCCCTTCCTCGCCGCGTTCCTTAACCCGGGCGATTGGGGGCGTGACTTCTCGACCGCAATGGATGCCTACGACAACATGGCCGGCATGTGGCTGGTCGGCGAAGACATGCCGCAAGAGTCCAACCGCGTCACGCTGCACGCGACGGAGAAGGACCAGTTCGGCCTGCCGATCCCGAACGTGCATTTCAGCGACCACCCGAACGACATCGCGATGCGCAACCACGGCTTCAAGCAGGGCGGCGCCTTGTACGAGTCGATCGGCGCCAAGCGCGTGATCAATACGCCGCCTTATCCGTCCACGCACAACCTCGGCACCAACCGCATGAGCGCGAACGCGAAGGATGGCGTCGTCAACAAGTGGGGCCAGTCGCACGATGTGAAGAACCTGTTCGTCTCCGACGGCTCGCAATTCACCACCGGCGCTTCGGAAAACCCGACGCTGACCATCGTGGCGCTGGCGATCCGCCAGGCGGAATTCATCGAGCGCAGCCTGCGCACCCAAGGGATCTGACCATGACGACGACAGCCAATCGCAAGAGAGGCGCGCTGGGTCTGCTGGCCGTTGCCGCATCACTGGGCACGGCCGCCCTGCCGGCGCTGGCCGAGTCGGGAGAAAAGCTGTACCAGCAAAACTGCATGGCCTGTCATGCGATCCAGAAGGATGCGCCGATGGGCATGGGCCCGAACCTGTCCGGCGTGGTCGGGCGCGAGGCTGGCAAGCAGGAAGGCTTCCCTTACTCGAATGAGTTCAAAGGCGCGCTGGCCGGCCAGAAGTGGACGCCCGAGCTGCTCGACAAGTGGCTGGAGCAACCGCAGAACCTCGCCAAGGGCACCTACATGATGTACCAGCAAGCCGATGGTTCGGTGCGCAAGGCCATCATCGAGTACCTGCAAACCGTGAAGTGACCGGGTGCCACG
Organism: Pseudomonadota bacterium; assembly: GCA_039806045.1. GTDB lineage: Bacteria > Pseudomonadota > Gammaproteobacteria > Burkholderiales > Burkholderiaceae_D > Pernthalerella. The sequence continues at coordinate 146 of JBDKLN010000240.1, read as the reverse complement.
CACGCGCGACAGGCCATCGTCGCGCGTGCCGGCATCGACAAACCTTCGACCAGGGAATGCCCATGTGCGACATCTATACCAGTGCCGATCCGATTCATTACGAGCAGCGCACGCGCTCGATGCGCATCCATGGCGTCGTCACCAGC
>JBDKLN010000239.1:0-8744 GCA_039806045.1 Pseudomonadota bacterium | reverse complement strand
CAATCCGTCATTTTCAGCTGCAGTCTCGGCTGCCCGACGGTGGTCGAGCGCGAGCAGGTCTATGCGCTGCTGCTGAACGCGAACCTGCTACTGACCGGCATCTCGGGCGCGCGCATGGCATTGAGCCAGCCGGATGATGAGGTGATGTTGATCGGCGAATATCCGATGCGCTCGCCGTCGACAGAGGCCATGCGCCAGATGCTGCACGAGTTTCTGAGTCTCGCGCTGAAATATGCCGACCTGATTGCGAGTCCGTCATGCCTGGGTTTTGCGGAGCCCATGCCGGCGTTACCCGGCGATGCAGTTGCGGGCGCGCAGCGAGTTTGAGTTCATTTCCCTAGTGAGGAGCCTGTCATGCAAGCCACCCCAGATGCACGAATTTTGCAGCCGGTCATGCAGCAATTCAGGAGCGACGGTGCACCTCACGTACGGCTAAGTTCGCACAAAGGCCTGAGGAACGCGACGATCCTCTATGAAGCGATCAAAAATGAACGCGGCAATACCGTATTGCGCGCAGATTTTGATGGTGCCGGCAAGCCGCGCGCTATTTTTGCGCCGGGAGAAAAGAAAGACATTGCGAAGCTTTATGCAACCTCGCCGATCAAAGCAAGAAACCTCGACGCCGAGCGGCAAGACCTTGCAAACATCCTGTTATCGATCGCGGATGTTGCAGAGGCTAGCGACGGCATGGATCAGAAGTCACTGTGCGCAGCCGCACTTCTGAAAAAAGCCATAAAAGGCGCGACAGCGGCCAGGCGCGACATCCATGTCCAGGAAATCAGGGAGCCGCTAAAGACGATATCGAATACGTACAAACGTATTGAGTTGAAAAATGCGATCGCACAGTACAGATTTTTAAACAAACAGGCATCGCGTGTCCAGATTAAGCGCTTCAAACAATTTTGTGCCATCAGTCACGAGACTTTTACCGACCTGAGCCATGCGCTGAAGCCCAAAGCTGCCTCCTGTCATGCAGTCAATTCGGTGATGGCAGTTTACGCCATGAAGCATTTCATCAAGCGCTATCAATCGAGGATAGAAGCACGTCCGGTACGGTTTCCCGACTATCTGCGAACCACACAGATTCCGGACGATGTATATTTTTTTGCCAAACGTTGGATCGCCATCTCCGGCCCCAACCGTACTGCGCAAAGAATCCGGTTTGACATCCATTCATGGGCAAGAGAATTTGATGTTATCTGTCCATCGATTATCAAGGGCTATCGTCGGCAGGCTCGGGTCGACATGGAGGGGGAAGAACGGCCAACAGCAGAGCGACTGCTTTTTCAGCGCCCTGTCCATTTGGCCATGCCTGACTTGCCTCCCATACCAACCAAGCGTGGCATGCCACTAACGTCAATGTCGCACAATCCTGAGCTCGTTCCGAAGACGCCGACGACGAAAACGATGTCGGTAGCGGAGCCCGCGCATGAGATGACAGGGAACAGTCCATCAATGCGGAATCTTGATGAAAGTATTTCTCTTGCGCCGCTCCCCGTACCCAGCGAGGCTGAAGATGAGCATAAAGCCCTCAGTCGAACAAACGGCTCGCTACTGATCACCAGTCCTTTTCAAAGCCTGACCAGTTTCGACGCGCAGTTGATCAATGACATGCAGGCATTAATGAGACCGGATAGTTTTTCGTCTTACCCTGCGCCTGCAGTCGAGTATCAGCCTATTCGCTTGCCAGTAACGAACGTGGATGGCGGATTCAATCGCGAGGATGAAAATGCTGGCGCAGTCGGCCGGCATCCATTGCCCAAACCGAGCGCCACAGCAGTCTCGGGGCTAAGTTCAGGTTCGCTGCATGTGACAAGTTCAAGCAGCCACTCGACGTCATCGGAGATCTTGGCGGTGTCTTCGACCGAAGTCATTTCATCCGACGAGTCAAATCCGCCGGAAAAGCAAGCCTCCGCGCCGCCTCAGCCATGGACGCTCAGTCTCGAGCTGTCCGAGGCTGCGAGTCACGACGGCGATACCAGTCTCTGACGCGACTGATGCAGTCTTCGCGCACCGTATAATCCACGGATGCGCGATCTACTGCACAATCTCAACCCCGAGCAACTCGCCGCCGTCACCCTGCCGCCCCAGCCCGCATTGATCTTGGCGGGTGCGGGTTCCGGCAAGACTCGTGTCCTGACCACCCGCATCGCCTGGCTGATACAGACCGGTCAGGTATCGCCGGCCGGGATCCTCGCCGTGACGTTCACCAACAAGGCCGCCAAGGAAATGCTGGCGCGCCTGTCGGCAATGTTGCCGATCAATACACGCGGCATGTGGGTCGGCACCTTCCACGGCCTGTGTAACCGGCTGCTGCGCGCGCACCATCGCGACGCGGCGCTGCCGCAAACTTTCCAGATACTCGATTCGGCCGACCAGCTGTCGGCCGTCAAGCGGCTGCTGAAGCGCCTGAACGTCGACGATGAAAAGTTCCCGCCCAAGCAGCTGGTCTATTTCATCAACAGCGCCAAAGACCAGGGTTTGCGCGCGCAGGATGTCGAGGCCAACGACGAGTACAACCGTAAATTCGTCGAGCTGTACGAAGCTTATGACGAACAATGCCAGCGCGAAGGCGTGGTCGACTTTGCCGAGCTGCTGCTGCGCAGTTATGAACTGTTGTCACGCAACCAGCCGCTGCGCGAGCATTATCAGGCGCGCTTCCGTCACATCCTGGTCGACGAATTCCAGGACACCAATGACCTGCAGTACAAATGGCTGAAGCTGCTGGCCGGCCAGCACAATGCCGTATTTGCGGTCGGCGACGATGACCAGAGCATCTATGCATTCCGCGGCGCGAACGTTGGCAACATGGCCGCGTTCGAGCGCGAATTCAACGTGCAGAACCTGATCAAGCTCGAGCAGAACTATCGCTCGCATGGCCATATTCTTGATGCGGCCAACCAGCTCATTTCGAACAACACCCGTCGCCTCGGCAAGAACCTGCGCACTGACGCCGGCCATGGCGAGCAGGTGCGCGTCTATGAAGCGTCGAGCGACCTGCAGGAAGCGCAATGGCTGATCGAGGAAGCGAAGGGTCTCATCAACGAAGGCTGGCTGCGCAGCGAGATCGCGATCCTGTACCGGTCGAACGCGCAATCGCGCGTGATCGAACATGCGCTGTTCACGACTGGCTTGCCGTATCGCGTCTATGGCGGCCTGCGCTTCTTCGAGCGCGCCGAGGTCAAGCATGCGATCGCCTACTTGCAGCTGATCGACAACCCGCACAATGATTCGGCCTTCCTGCGGGTGGTGAATTTCCCCACGCGTGGCATCGGCGCGCGCAGCATCGAGCAGTTGCAGGATGCGGCACGCCAGTTCGGCCTGTCGCTGTATGCGGCCGTGCCGCACGTGGCCGGCAAGGCCGGTTCGTCGCTCGGCGGCTTCATCAAATTGGTCGAGGCGATGCGCTTCGAGACCCAGCAATTGCCATTGGCCGAGATGGTGCAGGTCATGCTTGACAAGAGCGGACTCATCCAGCATTACCAGAGCGAGAAAGAAGGCGCCGACCGCATCGAGAACCTCGAGCAACTGGTGAGTGCGGCGACCCTGTTCGTGTCTGAAGAGGGCTTCGGCATGGATGCGCCCGCGCTGCTCGGTCCGCAGGCGCAGCCGCAAGGTTCGGTGCCCGTTCTGACCACGGGCGATGGTATCGAAGTCATCGATGCCGATGCGCCGCTGGTGACCGTGATGTCGCCGCTGTCGGCCTTCCTGTCGCATGCGTCGCTGGAAGCCGGCGACAACCAGGCGCAGGCCGGGCAGGATGCGATACAGCTGATGACGGTCCACTCTGCGAAGGGATTGGAATTCGATGCGGTGTTCATCACCGGCCTCGAAGAAGGCCTGTTCCCGCACGAGAACAGCGAAGAAGCCGAAGACGGCGTCGAAGAAGAGCGACGCCTGATGTACGTCGCCATCACCCGTGCGCGCAAGCGGCTCTACATGAGCTTTGCGCAGACCCGCATGCTGCACGGCCAGACGCGCTACAACATGAAATCGCGCTTCTTTGACGAGCTGCCCGACGAATGTCTGAAGTGGCTGTCGCCGCGTGTGCAGGCACAGTGGTTCGGCGCCACGCACAAGGCCGCATGGGTTGATGCGCCCGAGACGGGCAACAACCAGATCGCGCAGAAAATTGATCGCCATGTCGGCTGGCGCGTCGGCGAGAACGTGATGCACCAGAAATTCGGTGAAGGCGTGATCGTCAACATCGAAGGCAGCGGCACGCAGGCGCGCGCGCACATCAACTTCGGTCGCAATGGCATGAAGCTGCTGGACCTCGGCATTGCCAAGCTGGAGAAAGTGGCCTGAGGGCGTCAGCGTCGGGATGCCGCGATGAGTGCGGCGCGCACACGTGCCGCATCCTTCGCGCTTTCGACTGCCGCTGCGACTGCGTTACTGCGTCGACTTCACGCATCCCAGTCGCGATCGTCCACGGCATTTTTACTTTCGTCCGTTTTCTCTCGCATGCGGCCCAGCTTTTGCCTGAGCTGCGCCATCAGCGCGTCGTTGGCATCGCTCGGTGGGATGCCGGCAGTCGCTGGTCTGGATGCATCGGATTTTGCCGGCACCGCTTTCTTCAACCGGCCCTGAGTCGACAGGATAGGTGGCGGTGGCGGTGCCGCCGGTGCCGGAGGCGGTGGCGGACCGTACCAGCCGGTGCGATTGGCAAGCTCTCTCAAGGACTCGCTGCCTTCGATCTGTTTGCCAAGCTGATCCAGCGCGACATTGACCCTGTACCTCACTTGTTCCCCGAGCTCGTCTCGGAAGTCGGCATAGGCTTCCTTGAAAGCGGATAGGCGTTTGAGTTGGCCCTCGCCCATGTTGGCAGGGCGTCGCTCCTGCCAGTAAAGGAATGCTTGCACCGGAGAGGCATCACCATCCTGCGGGGATGCTTTCCCGGCTTGCAGGGCGCCATACCGATCATGCAACTCGTCGCTGATGCGACGTGCGATGGTGTCATCCCAACCTGCGGGCGTGTCGTCAGTACGGTCCTGAACTTCGACCCGAATTCGTTGATACAACACCTGGCCGGTGGGTACACCCTGAGGGATAGGGTTGGCATAGGCGCCCTGACTTGCTTTCTGCGTCTCGAACCACTGGCCGCGGATGTTGAAGGTGGCTGGTGTCTCGGACTTGCTGCACAAATAGCCCTGCGCCCGCGTGACGCCGTTCAGCAGGTCGGAAAAGAAGCGGCCAATGCGCTGGAACACATTGATGTCGGCTTGCCGCTGGAAACGGACGATCGCCGGTTCGCCGTTGACCGTCTCCTGCCGTTCGCATTCTTCCAAGGCGATGCCTTCAGGGAAATGGGATCGCTGGATGACCAGCAAGGTCGGTATTGACATGGCACCTCCGGCAAAGGATTCGCCATCCCAACGCAGGTGATGCCTGCCGGTATTCAGCCAGCGGTGCAGCTACTTGAATGCAGGCAATTTGTGTCAGGAATGCGACAAATTTCACGCATGAAAAGCGGGTTCTCAAGCTAAGTGAGAAGTAGGGCGCAAGGGTTCCGGCCGTTCGAACACGGCGGTGTAGGTGGGATAGAAGGAGCAGTACATCACCAGCGTCAGGATCACGGACAGGGGCATCAGCAGCATCACACTAACGATGTTCTTGCCGAGCAAAAGTCCGAGCACGGCGCTGATCACGGCGGGCAGCGCGATGCCGACCAATACCCAGCCCAGCGCATAGGCGATGTAAGCCTTGCCGCAGCGCTTGACCGCAAAGAAGCTGTAGAAGACAGCTTTGAGAAGGCCCATGCGCTGCCAGACGGCCAGGGGTGCAGCGTGCCAGAAGGCCATCGCCGCCGGCAGGTAGACCAGCGCCGAGAACAGGATTGCCAGCGGCAGGTCGCTGACCTGAACGCCTGCGTCATCCGCCGCCAGCTGGCCAGACATCAGCTTCCAGAAAATGCCGCCATCGATGATGGACGAGGCGGCGACTGCGCCAATCGCTGTCGTCAGGTAGAGCGCACCGAGCTGCAGCAGCGTGCCCAGGGCCGGCGAACGGAAGGCCGTCAGCAGCAAGCGCGGCGTGACCTTGCGCCCGGCTTCGATGTCCACGCAGGCTTGCATGAAGGCCATCGAAAAAGCAGGCACCAGCAGCAGCGGCAGCAGTTGCCCGACCACCGGGATGATGGACAGCGAAAACATCATCAGCATGTACAGCAGGAACAACATCGACAGCTCACCCGGCTGCTGGCGAAACAGCACAAAGCCTTCGCGTATCCAGCTGATGCCGGTGGCGGCCGTGATGGTGGGCGTTTGCATCAGGCGAGGGCCTCGACCGCATGCTCGATGCGATGCCGCAGGATGCGCTCGAAATGCGTCGGGTCATGCGGCGTCAGCATTTCCGCTTCGCGCGGCAAATAGTAGTCATACAGGCGCGACAGCCAGAAGCGCAGGGCGGCCGCACGCAGCAGTGCCGGCCAGGCTTCTTCTTCGTCGGCCGTGAACGGACGCACGTCCTGGTAGGCATCGAGCATCGCGCGCACGCGATCCGGGTCGGTGGCGCCGGAGTCCAGATCGATGCACCAGTCATTCACGGTGACGGCGACATCGAACAGCCAGGTGTCGCAGCCGGCAAAGTAGAAATCGAAAAAGCCCGACAGCCGCTCGTCATTGAACATCACGTTGTTACGGAACAGGTCCGCATGCACCGGGCCATTCGGCAGCCGCTTGTACAGCGCCGAGGCGGACAGCGCTTCCTGGAAATGCATCTCCGCCTTCAGCAGCGCCTGCGCGGCTTCCGGGATGTAGGGCAGCACCACCGGCGTGGTCTCGCGCCACCAGGCGAGGCCGCGCAGGTTGGGCTGGTACAGCGGATAGTCTTGCGCGGCCAGATGCATCTTCGCCAGCATGGCGCCGACCTGCGCGCAATGCGCGGGCGCCGGCGCCGGTACCCAGTCACCATGGAGCCGGGTGACGATGGACGCCGGCTTGCCGTGCAGCGGGTTGATGATCTCGCCGCGGTCGCTCGCGATCGGCGCGGGGACCAGCACCCCGCGATCGGCAAGGTGCTTCATCAGGTTCAGGTAGAACGGCAGCTGTTCAAAGCTCAGTTTCTCGAAGATCGTCAGCACGAACTCGCCGCGCTCGGTGCTGAGGAAGAAATTGCTGTTCTCGATGCCCGACGCGATGCCCCGAACCGCCTTGACCGCGCCGAGCGGGAACTGGGCCGCCCACGGAGTGATGTCTTCCAGGGTGACCGGAGTAAAGACTGCCATAAAGATAAGATGCGATGAAAGGCGGAAAAGGAAATCTCGGGCGCCGCAGCTCGGCAGCGCCGTAGCTCAGTTCGGCGGCGGTGCCGCGCGCCTGTCGTCGGCACGCCGTGGTTTGAACTGGAATATTTCCCAGGTGGCGGCACGGCCGCCACCCAGGTTGGCGGGAATCTGCTCGGCCGGCGTCACGTTGTAGACGTTGTCGCCACGGCGCACCTGCACCGAGGTCACGGCATTTTGCTCACGCGTTTGCGTGATGGTGGTCGTGCCGTCCGGTACGCGAGTGGTGGCGATCGGGTCATCGAGCACGGAGCCGGCCGCCAGGGCCGTGCCGCAGGCAAGGGCTGTGGCCAGTGCGCCGGCTGCGCGCAGCACGGGAAATGCGATGATGCTGGGACGGGACTGGGGCTGTGTCATGGCACGGATCCGCGGGTTGGGCGCCGGTGCGGCGCATCCCCGCCATTCTAGCAAACCCGCCCCGGTCGCTCGCAGCCGCGGCCTTGCCGGACACACGCAAATGCGTGTCCCGGCCTTGTCCGGCTTCAGAGGAAGGAGTGGTGCGGCATCTCGGTCTCGTAAGGCACGATGTCGCGCGCCTCGTAATACGCAAAGATGGCCTCGACCACATTGGCCGGTTCGTCGATCAGTTGCAGCAATTCGAGGTCCTTGGCGTTGATCATGTCGCCACCGACCATCTGCTCGTGCATCCAGTCCAGCAGGCCGCGCCAGAACTGCGTGCCGACCAGCACCACCGGGATGCGGCGGCTCTTGCCGGTCTGGATCAGGGTCAGCACCTCGGTCAGCTCATCAAGCGTGCCGAAGCCACCGGGCAGCACCACATAGGCATCCGCATACTTGACGAAGGCGACTTTGCGCGCGAAGAAGTGGCGGAACGACAGCGAGATGTTCTGCCATGAGTTGCTCTGCTGTTCGCGTGGCAGCTCGATGTTGAGTCCGACCGACGGCGACTTGCCTTCATAGGCCCCCTTGTTGGCCGCCTCCATCACACCCGGTCCGCCGCCCGAGATCACCGAGAATCCTTCATCGGACAGGCGGCGTGCGATGTCGACCGCGACTTCGTACCAGGGATTGTCGGGCTTCATGCGCGCCGAGCCGAACATCGAGACCGCAGGACGCACCTCCGACAGGCGCTCAGCTGCGTCAATAAACTCTGCCATAATCGTGAACATCTGCCACGATTCGCTCGCCTTGCGCGAGGTGGCGCGCTCCAGGTTGGTCAATTGCCGCAGCCGCGGCACATGTTTCCGGTCGCTTTCCATATGAATAAAACCCTGCTGCTGGTGGATGGTTCGAGCTATCTGTACCGCGCCTTCCATGCGATGCCTGATCTGCGCAATGCGGAGGGCGCGCCCACTGGTGCCATCTACGGCATGATCAACATGCTGCGCCGCCTGCGCCAGGATTATGCGGCAGCATACATGGCCTGCGTATTCGACGCAAAAGGCAAGACCTTCCGCGACGACCTCTACCCCGAGTACAAGGCCAACCGCGCCTCGATGCC
>JBDKLN010000238.1:0-3240 GCA_039806045.1 Pseudomonadota bacterium | reverse complement strand
TGCGCGCACCACTGATGGTGAAGCCCTGCTCGTACAGAAGTTCGCGGATTCGACGGATCAGCAGCACTTCATGGTGCTGGTAGTAGCGGCGATTGCCGCGACGCTTCACCGGCTTGAGCTGCGTGAATTCCTGTTCCCAGTAGCGCAGCACATGCGGCTTCACGCCACATAACTCGCTGACCTCTCCGATGGTGAAGTAGCGCTTCGCCGGGATCGGCGGCAACGGTTCCAGCAATGGCTTGGCTGCGCGGTCGTTCATTCAACAGGACAAGTCAGGCGGCGTTGGACGCATTGCGCTGGGTAGCGCTATCGACCATCGCCTTGAGTTTCTGGCTGGCGTGGAAAGTGACGACACGACGAGCACTGATCGGAATCTCTTCCCCGGTCTTCGGGTTGCGGCCCGGACGCTGCGGCTTGTCGCGCAACTGGAAATTGCCAAAGCCCGACAGCTTGACCGATTCGCCACGCTCGAGCGCATCACGGATCTCGCCAAAGAAAGTCTCGACCATGTCCTTGGCTTCACGCTTGTTCAGGCCGACCTGCTCGAACAGCAGTTCAGCCAGTTCGGCCTTGGTCAGGGTCGGCAGTTCTTTTTCAGCCTTGGTTCGCGCCTGCGAAGCGAGCACCGCGCGACCAAGGTCGGCGGCAAGTACAGATTCCATTTCGGCAGGATGGCTTTGGTTCATGGTGAGATTGGGTACCGGGGTGCTGGCTTGTCGGGCTGATTTTTTTATCGCAGCGTCGCGCCGTGTTTTTTGCTGACAGCGTCGACCAAGGCCACCATCGCGGCGTCCACCGAATCGTCCTGCAGGGTGGATTGAGTATCTTGCATGGTCATGCGGAAAGCAAGGCTTTTTTGGTCTTCCGCGAGGCCTTTGCCACGATATTCATCAAATAAAACAATATGTTGCATGATTCGACATGCCGGGTTGGCCTGCGCCTCCGCCTGCAGCGTATCAATGATGTCCTGCACGCGAACGGTGGTCTTGACCAGCAGCGCGAGGTCGCGCACGACGGCCGGGAATTTCGAAATGTCGCGGTGAACCGGCACCTGGCGCTGCTGCAACGCGTCTGCATCGACTTCGAACATGACGGGTGCCAAGGGCAACTCCAGCTGCTGCTGCAGCTTAGGATGCAGTTCGCCGATGATGCCGATGACCTTGCCATTGAGGATGACGGCAGCCGAGCGTCCCGGGTGTAGCGCCGGATGCGACGCCGGCTCGAAACGCACCGCGACCGGGGCGAACAGCGCTTCCAGGTCAGCCTTCACGTCGAAGAAGTCGACGTTGCGTGCGGGCTGGCCCCACTGCTCTTCGGCGACGCCGCCGTAAGCGAGCGCAGCGACCCGCTTGGGTTGCGCGAAACCGGCAACGGCCAGCGGACCATCCTGCACCGACGCATCCTTGGCGAACACGGCGCCAATTTCGAATACACGCACGCGACTGGCCTTGCGGTTCAGGTTGTACTTCACGTTGGCGACCAGGCCCGACAGCAGCTGCGAGCGCATCACGCTCATCTGGCTGGCGATCGGGTTCAGCAGTCGGATCGGGTCGGCATTGCCGGCAAAGTCGCGCTCGGCGGCTTCCTCGATGAAGCTGTAGTTCACCACTTCCTGATAGTCGAGGTCGGCCAGCTGGCGGCGCACGATGAACAGCGAGCGCCGCGCTTCGGGCGCGATCCGGATCAGGTTCGGCGCGACCGGCGGCAGTGCCGGAATGTTGTCGAAACCGTGCACGCGCGCAATCTCTTCAATCAGGTCTTCTTCGATCTCGATGTCGAAGCGGTAGCTGGGCGGGGTCACCGCGAAGCTGTCGCCGGATTGTATGAACGGCAGGCCGAGGCGCGTGAAGATGTCCGCCACCTGCTCCGCCTGCAGCGGGATGCCGATAATCTTTGCTGCACGCGCAACGCGCAGGGTGACCGGCTCGCGCTTGGGCAGCGATGTGATTTGGTCATCGACCGGACCGACCTTGGTCTGCCCTGCGACACCGCAGATCTCGACGATCAGCGCAGTGATGCGCTCGATATGTTCGACCGTGGTCGCAAAGTCGACGCCACGCTCGAACCGGTGTGCGGCATCGGTCGAGAAGTTGTAGCGACGTGCGCGGCCCTGAATGGACTGAGGCCACCAGAATGCCGCTTCGAGGTAGATGTTGGTGGTCTCCAGCGACACGGCGGTGGCATCGCCACCCATGATGCCGGCCAGGCCTTCAACTTCCTTGTCGTCGGCGATCACGCCGACCCAGCTATCGAGCTCGACGGTAGTGCCGTTCAGGAGCTTCAGCTGTTCGCCCTGCTTGCCCCAGCGAACATCAAGACCCCCGTGGATCTTGTCGAGGTCGAACACGTGCGTCGGACGGCCGAGTTCCAGCATCACGTAGTTGGAGATATCCACCAGTGCCGAGATCGGACGCTGGCCGCTGCGCTCGAGACGCTGCTTCATCCATTGCGGGGTCTCGGCTTTCGCATTCAGGCCGCGGATCACGCGACCCGAGAAGCGGCCGCACAGGTCGGGCGCGCTGATCTTCACGGGCAGCTTTTCGTCCAGCGTCACGACCACCGGCGCCGATGCCGGCATCGTCAGCGGCGTGCCGGTCAGCGCCGACACTTCGCGTGCCACGCCCAGCAGCGACAGGCAGTCGGCGCGGTTCGGCGTGAGCTTGATGGTGAACTTCAGGTCGTTGAGCTGGTAGTGGTCGCGGAAGTTCTGGCCCACCTGCGCCGACTCGGCCAGCTCCAGCAGGCCGGCATTTTCTTCCGACAGCTTCAGCTCGCGTGCGGAGCACAACATGCCCTGCGACTCGACGCCACGCAGCTTGCCCACCTTAATCTCGAACGGCTTGCCATCGTCGCCCGGCGGCAGCTTGGCGCCCGCCATCGCGCATGGCACTTTCATGCCAACGCGCACGTTCGGCGCACCGCAGACGATGTTGAGCAAGGTGCCGGTGCCGGCATCGACCTGGCAGACGTTCAGACGATCAGCATTCGGATGCTTCTCGACAGCCATCACTTGCGCGACGACGACATTGTTGAACGGCGGTGCGACCGGCTCGACCTCTTCCACTTCGAGGCCCGCCATGGTCAGCAGGTGCGACAGTTCATCCGAGGTCAGTTTGGTGTCGACCAGGGTGCGCAGCCAGTTTTCGGAGAATTGCATGTCGCGTGCTCAGTTGAATTGTTTCAGGAAGCGCAGGTCGCCTTCGTAGAACAGGCGCAGGTCGCTGATGCCATAACGCAGCA
>JBDKLN010000237.1:0-10688 GCA_039806045.1 Pseudomonadota bacterium | reverse complement strand
AAAAAAGAACTCGGCTCCCAGATCCCCATCATCGGCGTCGGCGGCATTCTGACGGGTGCCGATGCGCAGGCCAAGATCAATGCGGGCGCCAGCCTGGTGCAGCTGTACACCGGCCTGATCTACCGCGGCCCGGCGCTGGTGAACGAATGCGCGAAGGCGCTCGCCGTGCGTTGAGAACGCACTCCTGACAACATCAACAAAACGATACGGAGACAAGCATGGACAAGGTACAACTGGGCACCAGCGACCTGATGGTATCGAAGGTCTGCCTCGGCACGATGACCTTCGGCGAGCAGAACACCGAAGCCGACGGCCACAGCCAGCTCGACTATGCGCTCGCGCATGGCGTCAACTTCATCGACACGGCCGAGGTGTATCCGGTGATGCCGCGCGCCGAGACCCAGGGCGCGACCGAGCGCATCATTGGCAGCTGGCTGAAGAAGACCGGCAAGCGCGACGAGGTCATCCTCGCCAGCAAGATCGCCGGCCCGGCGCACATGCCCTGGATACGCGACGGCCAGAATAACTTCGACCGCAAGAACATTCGTCTCGCCATCGAAGGCAGCCTGAAGCGCCTGCAGACGGACTACCTCGACCTGTATCAGTTGCACTGGCCAAGCCGCAACGTGCCCATCTTCGGCCAGCAATTCTTCAACCGTGAAAAGGAGCGTCCCTGCGTGGCGATCAGCGAGACTCTGGAGGCGCTGGAAGAATTGATCGACGAAGGCAAAATCCGCAACATCGGCGTCTCGAATGAAAGCGCCTGGGGCGTGTCGGAATTCATCTACCACTCGCAGGTCTATGGCTTGCCGCGCATCGTGTCGATCCAGAACGCCTACCACCTGGCCAATCGTTCCTTCGAAAGCGGCCTCGACGAAACCTGTTTCCGCGAGGAAGTCGGGCTGCTCGCCTACAGCCCGCTGGCCTTTGGCCAGCTGACCGGCAAGTACATCGAAAACCCGAAGGCGCACGGCCGCCTGACGGTGTTCCCGCCGAACTGGAGTCCGCGCTACATGCGTCCGCGCGTGATCGAGGCGACCAAGCGTTACATGCAAATCGCGAAAGACAACGGCATGAGCGCCACCGAACTCGCGCTGGCCTGGTGCTACACCCGCAACTTCGTCACGTCGACCATCATCGGCGCGACCACGCTGGAACAGTTGAAGACCAATATCGATGCTTACGGCCTCCAGCTGTCGGAAGACGTGGTGAAGGCCGTGAACGAAGTGCACCTTGAGTTCAAGGACCCGGGGCTGTAAACCTGAAAAGCGGCAAGCACTAAACGCTGGGCACCGGCTTGCGCCGGTGCGACGGGTTTCTGAGCGCTTGGCCGGCTTGCGCCGGTATGACGCATCAAAGCGCTCGGGGCCATCGACCGTCATCCCGGTGAATACCGGGATCCAGCGACGTCAACCGAGCAGCAGCGGCAGCACGATCACGCCCCAGGTGACGAGCGCAAACGTGAATGACAGCATCACGGCGGCGCTGCCGAGGTCTTTGGCATTTTTGGACAAGGGGTTGCGGTCGAGCGAGACGCGATCCACCACCGCTTCGATCGCCGAATTCAGCAATTCGATGATCAGCACCAGCAGCAGCACGCCGACCAGCATCAGCCTTTCCAGCGCCGAGACCGGCAGCAGCAGCGCGATGACGATGCCGGGCACCGCAATCATCAGCTCCTGCCGGAATGCATGCTCGTACTTCCATGCAGCCCGGAAGCCATCGATCGAATAGAAGAAAGCAGAGAAGACGCGTTTCAGGCCGCTCTTGCTCTTGAATTCACTGTGGACTTGCTGGTTTTCGGGCTGCTGGGTATCGGCCATGGATCAACGGTGTTTGCGCTCTCGGTACAGCTCCGTGAAGGTCTTGCCTGGAGGAGCCGGCATATCGCGATTATCCGTCCAACCACCCGCCATCGGCAACGCGTGGATCATCTTGCCATTGCCGCCCCAGAGTTTCAGCACGCGGGTGGCCATTCGGGTCGCAAGGCGATACAGCGTCGGGCGTTTCGCGAAGAAGGCCCAGACACCAAAGGCGACATACTCGTAGGCCGGGCGCAAGCCCTTCTTGAACTGCTTTTCGCGCAGCTTGCGCAGCAGGTCGGGCAGCGGGATTTTCACCGGGCACACCACATGGCATTCGCCGCACAAGGTGGACGCTTGCGGCAGGTCCATCGCATTTTCCACACCCACATAGGCCGGCGTCAGCACGCTGCCCATCGGGCCCGGATAGACCCAGCCATAGCTGTGGCCGCCGATCTTCTGGTACACGGGGCAGTGATTCATGCAGGCGCCGCAACGGATACAGCGCAGCATCTCTTCAAACTCGGAACCGACCAGTCCGGTACGGCCGCCGTCGACCAGCACGAAGTACATGTGCTCGGGACCATCCTTCTCGTCCTTCGCACGCGGGCCGGTAAGCAGCGAGAAATAATTGGAAATCGACTGGCCCGTGGCCGAGCGTGGCAGCAGGCGCATCACGGTCGCGAGGTCGGCCAGCGTCGGCAGCACTTTCTCGATGCCGGTCACGACCACATGCACCTTGGGCGGCTTGATGGTGCACATGCCCTCGTTGCCTTCGTTGGTGACCACGGCCACCGAGCCGGATTCGGCGATGATGAAATTGCCGCCGGTGACACCCATGTCGGCCGACAGGAAATGCGGGCGCAGCATCTCGCGCGCTTCGCGCGTCATCGCGGCGATGTCGGTCTGGCGCGGCTTGTTGTGCACCTTCGCGAACAGGTCGGCGATCTCTTCCTTGTCCTTGTGGACGACGGGCGCAATGATGTGCGACGGCGCTTCGTTGTCATTGATCTGAAGGATGTACTCGCCGAGGTCGGTCTCGACCGGCTGTACGCCGACCGCTTCCAGCGCCTTGTTGAGCGCCATTTCTTCGGACACCATCGACTTCGACTTGATAACCTTTTTCACCTCGTGCTTCTGCGCGATCTGCACCACCAGCTTCGACGCTTCTTCGGCGCTCTCGGCAAACAGCACGGTCGCGCCGCGGCGGGTCGCTTCCTTTTCGAAGGTCTCGAGCCAGACGTCGAGGTTCTTGATGGCGCGCATGCGGCGCTCGATCGCGGCGTCGCGCGTGGCCTCGAAGTCATCGAGCTCGGTGATGGCCGACGCGCGCGCGGTGACGAACTTGGTCGACAGCTTTTTCAGGTTCTGTTGCAGGCGCTGGTCAGCCAGCTTCTGGCCGGCGCGCGCCTTGAAGTGCATGGACTGGACTTGCATCAGGCATCTCCCGCGAGGACTTCAGCCACGTGCAGCACGCGGGTGGTGGTGTCGCCGGTGCGGCGCAGCCGGCCTTCGATATTGAGCATGCAGCCGAGATCGCCGAGCACGACCGCGTCGGCGCCGCTGGCATGGATGTGTTCGCACTTCTCGTCAACGATGGCCGTCGAGATGTCGCCATACTTCACTGCAAAGGTGCCGCCGAAGCCGCAGCAGGCGCGTGCCTGCTCCATTTCCTTCAGCGCGACTCCATCGCGCTTGGCGATCAGCTCGCGCGGCTGCTTCTGCACGCCCAGCTCGCGCAGGCCGCAGCAGGAATCATGATAGGTGACGGTGCCCTTGAAGGCACCCGCGGCTGCCGCCGGCAGCTTGTCGAGCTTGGCGACATTGACGAGGAAATCGGTCAGTTCATAGACGCGATCTTTCAGACGCGCATAGCGCGCCAGCTGCGCCGGGTGGCCGGCGAGGATGTCGTCGTAATGGGTCTTGATAGTGCCGCCGCAGGAACCCGACGGGATGACCACGTAATCGACGCCTTCGAAGTCATCGAGGAATTTCTCGGCCAGTTCGCGCGCGGCATCCTTGTTGCCGCTGCTGTACGCGGGCTGCCCGCAGCAGGTCTGCCCTTCAGGCACGACCACTTCGCAACCAGCAGCTTCAAGCAGCTTGATTGCAGAAAATCCTATCCCGGGACGCATCACGTCCACCAGGCACGTCACCATCAGTCCGACACGCATGAGAATCCTTGCTGATATGGGTTTTTTTGCAAGCCGCATTATCCGACGAACGACCTCCCGCAAACGCCGCCGGCAGGATGAAAAATATTTCAGCGCCTATGGATTTCGCGAAGGCGGGGTTTGTCCCTGCCCCGCCCGCGTTGAAAGGGCGGCAGGGCGAACTTTGGGAGTTTCGACCCTTGTGACAGCGTTTCGCATTATGGTATAAACGTCCTTATTGCATTGCACCAACCACCCGATGAAGCCCGAAACACCCGCCGCTGAAAAGACCTCGATCCAGGTCATCGAGCGCATGATGACGCTGCTCGATGCGCTGGCCAACTACCCGGACCCGGTCAGCCTGAAGGAGTTGTCCGCTGCGACCGGCCTGCACCCGTCAACTGCGCACCGCATCCTGAACGACATGGTGACCAAGCGTTTCGTCGACCGCGCCGAGCCGGGCACCTACCGGCTGGGTATGCGCCTGCTGGAACTGGGCAATATCGTCAAAAGCCGCCTGAACGTGCGAGAAGCAGCACTTCCGTTCATGCAGGCGCTGCACCGCAAGACCCAGCAGACTGTCAATCTGTCGGTGCGCCAGGGCGACGAGATCGTCTACATCGACCGCGCGTTCTCGGAGCGCTCCGGCATGCAAGTGGTGCGCGCCATCGGCGGCCGTGCGCCGCTGCACCTGACCTCGATCGGCAAGCTCTTCATGTCGGTTGACGACGCCAAGGCCGTGCGCGCTTACGCGACCCGCACCGGGCTCGCCGGCCACAACAAGAATTCAATCACGGACCTCGCCAAGCTCGAACGCGAGCTGTCGTTGGTGCGTGCCCGCGGTTATGCGCGCGACAACGAGGAACTGGAGCTGGGCGTGCGCTGCATGGCGGCCGGCGTGCGCGATGACAGCGGCCGCCTGATCGCAGGCCTGTCGATCTCGGCACCGGCGGACCGGCTGAAGGATGAATGGCTGGAAGACCTGATCGCGACCGCGAACGATATCTCGGGCGTGCTGGGTTACCGGCCGGTCGAGAGCGCCTGAGGCAAGGCCCGGCCTCGCTCAGGACGGACTTGCGCGACCGGCCACGGCCTCAGCCGCGCCGGTTCCGGCGACGAAAAAAAAGCGAACCCGCGGGTTCGCTTTTTTTCGGGCCGATGCGATCAGCTGCGCTTTGCGCTGCGCCCGTTCAGGGCCGACGTGCCACGGTTCTCCAGCCACTTGCGGATGCGGCTGGCATCGGCGAGGCGCGACTGCTTGCTCTTGGAGTCAAGGAAGATCATCACCACGGCGCGGCCGGCCACCTGCACCTGCATCACCAGGCAGCGCCCGGCTTCAGAGATGTAGCCGGTCTTCTGCAGGCCGATCTCCCAGTCCGGGTTCTCGATCAGGCCGTTCGAGTTACGGTACTTCAGCTGGGGACCGCCCGGATCGACAGCATAACGACTGTCGGTCGAGTACTGGCGGATCAGCGGGTGTTGATAAGCCGCGACGACGAGCTTGGACAGGTCACGCGCGCTCGATACGTTGGAGCTGTTCAGCCCGGTCGAGTCGGCGAAATGCGAACCGGTCATGCCCAGCTCATTGGCCTTGGCATTCATTGCAGCGACGAAGGCACGGATGCCGCCCGGGTAATGACGCCCCAGAGCGGAGGCGGCACGGTTCTCCGAGCTCATCAGCGCGATATGCAGCATGTTGGCGCGCGACAGTTGCGAACCGACGCGCAGGCGCGAGTGGCTGAACTTCTCGCGATCGACGTCTTCTTCCGTGACGGTCAGGATTTCATCGAGATCCTGGTTGGCTTCGACCACCACCAGGCTGGTCATCAGCTTGGTGATGGATGCGATCGGCAGCGAGACACCGGCGTTCTTCTCGAACAGCACTTCATTGGTCGACTGGTCCATCACCAGCGCCACGCTGGAGTTGAGATCCAGCGGATCGCGGGTCACGCTGAGGCCGGCCAGATCACCGGCCGTCAGCACCGGCGGCACGCCGGCCATCGCCGACGCATAGGCCACACGCTGCGCGACGGCGCGGCGCTTGGGGCTGAGGTTGGCGTGAATGACCTTGGCCCTGGCCTTGCTGGCCACAGCCGACTTGGCGTGCAGGCGGGCGGATTTACCGCCTTCGGCATCCTTGCCCTTGTGCGCGCGCGCGGCCTGCGCGGCCGGCAACGCAAAGGTCATAGCCAAAGAAACAACAAGCGCTTTGAAAGTGAAACGGCGCATCGGGACTCCAAAAAAATGATGCCAAATTCTGCCTTGCAGTGTAGCAAAACGGTGCTATTCCGCAAGTAAATTAGGGAGTTAGAAGCAATAATTAAACGGGTTTATCAGCCCTTATTGCGCCGAATCAACGTTTCAAATTTAGCAAATTGAACCAGATCAGAGGCTTGCTGCAATCGCCTTCCCGAGCTCGACCGTTCCTCCCTTTCCTCCCATATCGGGCGTAAACGGCGCGTCTTGAGGGCCGGCGGCCAGCACTTTTTCAATCGCGGAAACGATCGCGATAGCCGCGTCCGCATGGCCGAAATGCTCAAGCATCATCGCGCCCGACCAGATCTGGCCAATCGGGTTGGCCACGCCCTTGCCGGCGATGTCAGGTGCCGAACCATGCACCGGCTCGAACAGCGACGGATACCTGCCTTCGGGGTTGATGTTGGCCGATGGGGCGATCGCAATCGTGCCGGTGCAAGCCGGGCCGAGGTCGGACAGGATGTCGCCGAACAGGTTGGAAGCCACGACCACGTCGAACCAGTCGGGATGACGGACGAAGTGCGCGCACAGGATATCGATGTGGAACTTGTCGACTGTCAGGCCCGGATAGCTGCGCGCCATCTCGGCGACGCGCTCATCCCAGTACGGCATCGTGATCGAGATGCCGTTGGATTTGGTGGCGGAAGTCAGGTGCTTCTTCGGCCGGCGCTGCGCCAGCTCGAAGGCGTACTTCAGGAGTCGGTCGGTACCCTGGCGCGAGAACACGCTCTGCTGGAACACCACCTCGCGCTCGGTGCCTTCGTACATGCGGCCACCGACTGATGAATACTCGCCCTCGGTGTTCTCGCGCACGACATAGAAATCGATGTCACCCGGCTTGCGACCGGCCAGCGGCGACGGTATGCCCGGCATCAGTCGGCAGGGGCGCAGGTTCACATACTGGTCGAATTCGCGCCGGAACTTCAACAGCGAACCCCACAGCGACACATGGTCGGGCACCGTATCGGGCCAGCCTACGGCGCCGAAGTAGATCGCGTCCTTCGGCGTCAGCAAGCCCTTCCAGTTATCGGGCATCATCTGACCGTGCTGCGCGTAGTAGTCGCAGCTGGCGAAATCGAAATGCTCGAAGTCGAGCCGGATGCCGAACTTGTCACAAGCGGCTTCGAGCACGCGCAAGCCCTCCGGCATCACTTCCTTCCCGATGCCATCGCCGGCAATCACCGCAATCTTCTTCATCGCATCACTCCAGGAACGTCGCAAAGTGATCCAGCGGCGCGCGCTCGGTCATCAGGCTGTTCTCGATCTTCGACGGGTCGGCGAAACCGAGGGCCATGCCGCACACCAGTTGCTCGTTGTCAGGCAGGTTGAGCACCCCGGCGATCACCTTGTGGAATTGCGTGAAGGCCGCCTGCGGGCAGGTATCGAGCCCCCGGCCGCGCGCGGCGACCATGATGTTCTGCATGAACATGCCGTAGTCCAGCCACGAACCCTGCTCCATCACGCGGTCGATGGTGAAGATCAGGCCGACCGGCGCATCGAAGAACGCGAAATTGCGGCCATGCTGCGCATGCATGCCGCTCTTGTTATCGCGCGTGAGGCCCAATAGCGCATACAGGTCCCAACCCACCTTGCGGCGGCGATCGACATACGGCGACACCCACTCGCGCGGGTAGTAGTCGTACTCTTCCTTGTGCTGCGACAGCTGCGACGGGTCGTGCCAAACCTCGTTGATGGCGTTCGCGAGTCGGTCGCGGATCGCGCCGGTCAGCACATACACTTTCCACGGTTGCGTGTTCGAGCCGGACGGCGCCCGTGCGGACACATTGAGGATGGCTTCGATATCTTCACGCGCCACCGGCGTCGGCAAGAAGGCGCGGATGGAACGGCGGGTCGTGATCGCTTCGTCGACGATCGCTTGTTCTTTGGTCTGGATCATGGGTTCACCACTATGGTTTGCAAGAGTGCCCTGGCAGGCGCGGGAATCGGTGTCGGCTTGCGCGTCGCGCGATCGACATAGACATGGATGAAGTGGCCTTGCGCAGAGGCGAGGTCATCGTCGTCGCGGAAAATGCCGACTTCATAGCGGACGCTGGAATCGCCCAGGCGCGTCACGCACAGGCCTGCAGTGACCGGGTCGGGGAAAGCAAGCGATGAAAAATAATTGCAATGGGTCTCGACCACGAGGCCGATCGCACCACCCTCATGGATGTCGAGCGTGCCGTTCACGATCAGGAACTGGTTCACGACCGTGTCGAACCACTGGTAATAGACAACATTATTCACATGGCCGTACGCATCGTTATCGGACCAGCGCGTCGTGATCGGATAGAAGTGCTTGAAGTGCGAGCGAGGCTTGGGGGATTCCTTCATCGTGCTCCCTGAGGTCGTTGTCGTTGTTATCGTTGTTATCGTGCGTCTTCACCGCTGCGTTTTCGTTGTGTCCCGCCGTCAGTTCATCGTCGCACCACGAATGCCACGCCGGCCGCGGCCAGCAGCATGCCCGCAATGCCGGCCAGGCCGAAGGCTTCGCCAAACAGCAGCCATGCAAAAAATGCTGTCACGGGTGGCGTCAGGTACATCAGGCTGGACACGCGCGTCGCGGCGTTCTTCCTGATCAGCGCAAACAACAGGAACATCGCGCCTATGGACAAGGCCAGCACCGACCAGCCGAGCGCGATGATGAATTCGCGCGTCCATTGTACTGTGGACAATTGCCAGTCCAGCCCCTCGAACAGGATGGCCAGTGGCATTGTCACGACCGTCGATGCGCCGAACTGGATCAGTGCACCGGTGCGCAAATCGAAGCGAGGGCAATGGCGCTTCTGGTACAAGGTGCCCACCGTGATTGACAACAATGCACACACGCACAGCGACACATTCAACACCGATGCGCCAGTCGGCGTCAGCTTCTCCGACACCACCAGCGCAACGCCGCCCAGCCCCATCAGCAATCCCAGCCACTGGGTGCGACTGACGCGCTCATTGACGGTCGATGCGGCAAAGGCCGTCAGCAAGGGTTGAAGCCCGACGATCAGCGCCGACAATCCGGCCGGCATGCCCAGCTTGATCGAGCACCAGACTCCTGACAAATATCCGGCCTGCACCAGCACGCCAGCGACCGCGATGTGCCCCGCCTGCCCTTGCGGCCACGGGGCGCGCATCAGCAGCACCAGCGGCCCCAGCACGGCGAGCACGCCGGCATAACGCAACAGCAGGAAAGTCAGCGTCGGCGACGAAGGCAGGCCGAGTTTGGCCACCACGAAGCCGGTGCTCCACAACACCACGAACAGGACCGGCATCGCGGCCTCCAGCGATGCGAAACATGCAGGCCGTTCGGTGTCGCCCGCCGCGGCCGCCGTGATCCCGGCTTCCGGCGAATGCTCGCTCATGCGGCCTCCTGCCGGCGGTGGCGGTATGCCGCTGCCAACGTCACGGTCTGCACATGGATGGCCACCGTTTGTTCGATGTCGCGTCCATAGCCGCCGGCCATCGCGATCGCGACCGGCAGCCCCCGCTTTTGCGCCAGTGCCAGCACGCGCCGGTCGCGTTCGGCCATGCCTTCGCTGCTGAGCTTGAGGCGACCAAGGCGGTCCCCCTCGTGCGGGTCGGCGCCGGCAAGGTAGACGATCAGCTGCGGGTCGAAGCGCCCGAACATTTGCGCCAGCGCGCGGTCGAGGGCATCGAGGTATTCCGCGTCCCGCGTGCCATCGGGCAGCGCAACATCCAGGTCGCTGACTGCTTTCGCGAACGGATAGTTGTGCTCGCCATGCAGCGACAACGTGAACACCGAATCGTCGGTGGCAAGGATGGAAGCCGTGCCATTGCCCTGGTGGACGTCCAGGTCCACGATCGCGACCCGCGACGCGCGACGCTCGGCCTGCATCAGGCGCGCGGCGATCGCCGCATCGTTGAACACGCAAAAGCCCTCGCCGCGGTCAGCGTGCGCGTGGTGCGTGCCTCCTGCGAGGTTGATACCGACGCCATCATCGAAAGCGGCACGGCAGGCGGCAATGGTGGCACCGGCCGAGCGCCGCGAACGCTCCACCATCTCGGGCGACCATGGAAAGCCAATCGCCTTCTGCTCAGGCGGCGTCAACGCGCCACTCTCCACGCGATGGATGTACTGCGGATGATGGGCCAGCGCGAGCACCCCGTCGGTGGCGCGCGGCGCTTCTTCCAGCAGCACATCGGGCAGGGTCTCACGCACCGCATCACGCAGCATTCGGTATTTGCGCATCGGGAAGCGATGCCCTTCCGGCAATGGCAATACGAAGCGATCGCTGTAGTACGCCTTCACAAATAAGCCTTCACGAACCCGGGACTCCAGTGGGATACGGCACGCAAACGATGCTGCCGCCGACAATTATTATTCAAACAATACAAAATTTTGATGCATCGCAATAATTTTGCTTGACACTCCGACGTCCCGCCCGAAGAATAGCGCCTGCTGCGACGCAACAAATATTTGGCCGCCAGCAAGGCGCTGCGACAGCAGATCGCAACAGCATTCATTTCA
>JBDKLN010000236.1:0-2845 GCA_039806045.1 Pseudomonadota bacterium | reverse complement strand
CTCCCGATGCTGAACGCGCTGTGGGCCGGTTTTTTTGCGGTTGCTGCCGTGAGCGCTGCCTGGCGCGCCCTCGTGCAGGGCGATGTCGCCGTGTTTCAGGCCATGGTCGACAGCCTGTTCGGCATGGCCAAGCTGTCGGTCGAAGTGATGGTCCTGCTGTTCGGCACGCTGACACTGTGGCTGGGCTTTTTGCGCATCGCCGAGCGTGCGCTGCTGGTCGAGGCACTGGCGCGCTGGCTGGCGCCGCTGTTTGCGCGCCTGATGCCGGGCGTGCCGCGCGGCCATCCGGCGCTTGGGCTGATCACGCTGAACTTCACCGCCAATGCGCTCGGTCTCGACAATGCGGCCACGCCGATCGGGCTGAAGGCCATGCGCGAGCTGCAGTCGCTCAACCCCGAACCCGACGTCGCCAGCAATGCGCAGATCCTGTTCCTGGTGCTGAATGCTTCGTCGCTGACGCTGCTGCCGGTGTCGATCTTCATGTACCGCGCGCAGCAGGGTGCGCCGGATCCGACGCTGGTGTTCCTGCCCATCCTGCTGGCGACCTCGGCCTCGACGCTGGCCGGCTTCCTGGCTGTGGCCTTCATGCAGCGGCTCAAGCTGCGCGACCCGGTCGTCACCGGCTGGCTGCTCGGCACGGTACTGCTGCTGGGTGGCTTCATCGCACTGCTGTCGACCATGGGCACGGCTGCCATTGCAGCGCTGTCGTCGGTGCTCGGCAATGCGGTGCTGTTCGGATTGATCCTGCTCTTCCTGATGGCCGGCGCGTGGCATCGGGTGCCGGTCTATGAAGCCTTTGTCGAGGGCGCGCGCGAGGGCTTCGAGGTCGCCAAGAGCCTGCTGCCCTATCTGGTGGCGATGCTGTGCGCCGTCGGCGTGCTGCGCGCGTCGGGCGCGCTCGACCTGCTGCTGCAGGGGCTGCGCCACGGGATTGATGCGCTGGGCTGGGATACGCGGTTTGTTGACGCGCTGCCGACGGCGCTGGTCAAGCCTTTCTCGGGCAGCGCCGCGCGCGCGATGCTGATCGAGACCATGAACACGCACGGCGTCGACAGTTTCCCGGCGCTGGTCGCGGCCACCGTGCAAGGCAGCACCGAAACGACCTTCTATGTGCTGGCCGTCTATTTCGGCGCGGTCGGCATTCAACGCGCACGGCATGCGGTCGGTTGCGCCTTGCTGGCCGACCTCGCCGGCGTGCTGGCATCCATCGGCGTCTGCTACTGGTTCTTCGGCTGAGCGCCGCACATCTGCGCACCCGCGCAGTGCGCCGGCCGCGCGTCACAGCCTGTCCCCCTGCCCGCTTGCAGCATGCCTCAGTGCTGCAGCTGCTGCCGGAACTGAAGCGGCGTCATTCCCTCGGCGCGGCGGAAGGCCTTCACGAAGTTGGTCGGTTCACTGTAGCCCAGCGTGGCGCTGATCTGCGACACTCCCAGCGCCGAGTGCGCGAGCAGGCGCTTGGCTTCCAGCAGTACGCGTCGCTCGACCAGTGCCTTGGGCGAGGCGCCGCCCAGCGCTTCACAAGCCCGTGCCAGCGTGCGCGTCGAGCAACCGATGGCCGCCGCATAGCTCGCTACCTGCCGCGACTGCAGGTAGCCCGTTTCGAGCGCCTGCAGGAAGCGACGATAGACGCGCAACACGCCGGCCGGCGCCGGTTGCACCTGTATCCCTTCGCGTGCGGCCGCCAGCTGCAACAAGAGCGCGAGCAGCAGGTGGCGTGTCGCCTGTATGGCCATCCCATCGCCGGCGCGCAGGGCGCGGTAGGCCGCAGCCAGTGCCGAGACCGTCGTACCGACCACGCGCCGTTGCGCCGCCGGCAGCCCTACGGCCTCCACCGCCCCGTGGCCCAGCGCATGTTCCAGCGCCGCCTCCGGCGGCACGAACTCTGACGTGAACAACACGACCCAGCCAGTCGCGCCGGCATCGCGGATGAATTGCTGCACCTGACCCGGCCGCAGCAGCAAGGCGTCACCGGCCCGGCAGGTGTGGCGCACGAAATCAATGTCATGCACCGTCGCGCCTGATTCGATCAGCATCAACTGATGAAAGTCCGGCCGCGAACGGATGCGGCGATGGCGAGCCGGCAGCTTGGCGCGCAATTCTTCCAGCGACAGCACTTCGATGCCGAGGCCCGGCCGGTCCGGGTTCTGGAAAGGCACCGGCTCGATGGCCTCGCTCAAGGCATCGTGTTCTTGTCTGATTTTGACCATCAATTGATCCCTGCCGACCTTGGGCAAGTCCTGCCCGTGTCGGACAATCCTGTCTCGTCATGACCGTATTGTCATGCAGCGCATCGTAACCCGGCGCAAGCCCTGTCAACAACCGGCGAGGCATCGAGACCCATCGCCAACATTGCCCTCGGAAGGAGCATCCTCATGTCCACTACTCTCGTCATTGGCGCCACCGGCACCGTCGGCAGTGCCGTCCTCCATGAACTCGTGCAGCGCGGCGTCTCCGTGCGGGCCGTCAGCAGCCGTGCGGCGGCTGCCTCTTCGGCAGGTGTCGAATGGGTGCGTGCCGATGTCGTCAGCGGCGCCGGCATCGCCGACGCCTTCAACGGCGTCAGCCGTGCCTTCGTGTTGGTGCCGCCCGGGCATGCGAACCAGCACGAACTGGTCATACCGCTGGTGGAACAGGCCAAACGTTCCGGCCTCGAGAAGGTCGTGCTGATGACAGCCTTCGGGGCCAATGCCAACCCGCAGGCACCGCTGCGCCTCGCGGAGCTGGCGCTGGAAGCGTCGGGCCTGAACTACAACATCCTGCGCCCGAACTGGTTCATGCAGAACTTCAATCAGGCGTGGCTGCCGGGCATCCTCGCCAGCGGCAAGGTGCACCTGCCGGTGGGCGA
>JBDKLN010000235.1:0-4250 GCA_039806045.1 Pseudomonadota bacterium | reverse complement strand
TCTTGGCGCACGAACGAATGAAGCCCCGGGTCGTCGCCATGCCTGGCAACGACCCGAAATCGTTCGCCTCGAGGGCGATCAACTGGCGCGGCGCAAGCTTGACGCGCGCCGCCAACTCTTCGATCGTCAGGCGCATTTCAAGACGGCGTGCGGCCAGCAATTCACCGGGCAGCTGGCCCGGCGCCTCAGGCTCGGCGGGCGAATCAGCCTCTGTGGCGGCAATTTCAGCAGCCGATACACCTTCAACAGCGCCGGCCTCGGTGGCACGGGCTTGCAGGGCGTCGGACGACGCCGGGCCGACGCCTTCTTGCGCGGCCGCAGGCGCCGCCTCGTGCTTGCCATCGGCGGCCGCTGCGTCCTTCGCAGCATTCGCTTCTGCTACAGCAACGTCGGCAGCCGGCGCCGCGGCATCGGCGGTTGAAGGCACGTCGCTATTTGAAACCTGTGCGTGATCGTTGTCTTTAGTGCTCATCAGATTCACCACGGAGGTAAGCCTGCAATTGCTGCGATTCCGGGAAGCGGCGTCGCCATTGGGTCAGCAGGCTCTGTTTGGCCGCTTCGTCGCCGAGCACGCGCTCGACGCGGACAGCCATCAGGAAATGTTCAGGGGTGGCATCACGGCTGGCGATCACGCGTGCAACATGATGGCGCGCAGCGATGTAATCGCCACGCGCAAAGGCGAGTTGCGCCAGGCCATCTTGCGCAGTGACCAGCACCGGGTCCAGCGATGACGCGCGCACCAGATTGGCCTCGGCCGTGCGCGCATCACCGGCGCGCAAGCTGCACAGTCCGGCATTGGCCAGTGCCGTGGCCGGCGATGCATAGCCGCGCTGCGCCAGTGCTCGCTCGAAGTAAGGCAGTGCGCGCTGCGGGTCGCCCGACTGGCAGATCAGCCAGCCCAGGTTGTTGAGCAGGCGCGGATTGTCGGGCTCGATGCGCACCGCTTGCTGCAGGCTTTGCTCACCCTGTTTCGCGTCGCCCATCTGCATCAGTACCAGGCCTTTGAGGCCAAGCGCGTCGGCATGCGACGGCTGCGCATCCAGCGCAAGGCCGATCTCGGCCAGCGCGAGGTCCATGCGGCCATCGGCGTAATAATTTGACGCGAGTTCCACGCGGATATCGGCGCGGCGCCCCGCATCGGCGCCCCGCCCGACGGGCTGCGTCGACGCACAACCCGCCATCACCGCCGCCAGTGCCAGCGTGAAGGCGATGCGGCGCAGGCGCACAGCCGCGCCCGTCATACGGGGATCTCCACGATGCGACCGAAGTCCTTGCCGTATTTCTGCTGGTAGGTCGTCATCTTCTGCATGCGTTCCTGCACGCGGGTGCGGTCCTGCACTTCGCCAGCCAGCTGGCCGCAGGCGGCATCGATGTCGTCGCCACGGGTCTTGCGGATGGTGGTCACGATGCCGCCATCCATCAGCACTTGCGCGAAGGCCTTGATGCGCGGATTGTTCGAGCGCTTCAGGCCGGACTCGGGGAAAGGATTGAACGGAATCAGGTTGAA
Source organism: Pseudomonadota bacterium (assembly GCA_039806045.1). Taxonomy (GTDB): domain Bacteria; phylum Pseudomonadota; class Gammaproteobacteria; order Burkholderiales; family Burkholderiaceae_D; genus Pernthalerella. The sequence goes on along the minus strand of JBDKLN010000235.1, from coordinate 2,743 downwards.
CTTGCACGGCACGTCGACGACCAGCGCCAGCAGCTCGCGCGCATGCACATTGGTGTCGTTGACGCCGTCGAGCATGCAGTATTCGAAGGTAATGAAATCACGCGGTGCATAGTCGAGATAGCGCTTGCACGCGGCCAGCAATTCCTTCAGCGGGTATTTCTTGTTCAGCGGGACCAGCTCGTCACGCAGCTTGTCATTCGACGCATGCAGCGATACTGCCAGCGCCACCGCGCAATCGCCTGCCAGCTTGTCGATCATGGGCACCACGCCGCTGGTTGATACCGTCACGCGGCGACGCGACAGGCCATACGCGTTATCGTCCAGCATCAGCTTCAGCGCGGCGACGGTCGGCTCATAGTTCAGCAGCGGCTCGCCCATGCCCATCATCACGACGTTGGTGATCTGGCGCTCGCCCTTCGGGCCGGCCGGAATGCCCTTGGCCTGGCGCAGCAGACGCTCGGCCATCCACAGCTGACCGATGATCTCGCCGACGTTCAGGTTGCGTGAAAAGCCTTGCTTGCCCGTCGAGCAGAAACGGCAGTTGACCGCGCAACCGGCCTGCGTGGATACGCACAGTGTGCCGCGATTCTCTTCGGGGATGAAAACGGTCTCGACGGCGTTGCCATTGCCGACATCGAGCAGCCACTTGCGTGTACCGTCGGAAGACGTATTGTCGCTGATGATATGGGGAGCGCTGATGACCGCATGGGTCTTGGGCTTCTCGCGCAGGGATTTGGCGAGATCGGTCATCGCATCGAAGTCGGACTCGCCGAATTGATGGATCCAGCGTTGCAGCTGTTTCGCGCGGAAAGGCTTCTCCCCGAGCTCACCGCACCAGCTGATGAGCCCTTCAGGTTCCAGGTCCAGCAAATTGGTCGCTGTCGCCATGTTCGGTCTCTCGGTGCGGTCGGGGTTACTGTACTTCGGTGCTGCCGTTGACGTTACCGGGCGCATTGCGCCCGGCAGGGTCGATTTACCGCAGATTAACGCGAGTAGACGTTGAGCGCCGGGAAGTAGTAGGCGATCTCGACGGCGGCCGTTTCCGGAGCGTCGGAGCCGTGCACGGCGTTGGCGTCGATCGAATCAGCGAAATCGGCACGGATAGTGCCCTTCTCGGCCTTCTTCGGATCGGTTGCGCCCATCAAGTCGCGGTTCTTCAGGATCGCGCCTTCGCCTTCGAGCACCTGGATCATCACCGGGCCGGAAATCATGAAGTCAACCAGATCCTTGAAGAAAGGACGCTCGCGGTGGACGGCGTAAAAGCCTTCAGCTTCAGCGCGCGACAGGTGGGTCATGCGCGCAGCGATGATCTTCAGGCCAGCGTTTTCGAAACGCGAATAGATCTGGCCGATCACGTTCTTCGCGACTGCGTCAGGTTTGATGATCGACAAGGTGCGCTCGATTGCCATGTTCAAAAACTCCAATAAAATGAATGGGTTAGGAATACGAAAGGGGTTAGTGCATGAAATCTGATTAGCCCGAGATTCTAGCATGAAAGCGCATTTTCAGGGCTTTCCAAGGGTTTTCAGCTAATCCACGAACCGCTGCCGACGCCGCACGGTCCCTTGATTCCTGGTGGTGGACGCCCCATCTGGATCTCGGGTAAATTAGCGATTTGACAGTCTGCAATACCAGCTGGCTGTTTCCAATTTCATACGGAGGATGCATGAACCAGCCTTTCCCGTCCTATTACGGCGACGCAGGCGAACTACGCGCCGTACGCAACCGCGTGCTGCGCAACACCTACTGGCTGCTCGCCCTGTCGATGATCCCGACCGTGCTCGGCGCGGCGCTCGGCGTGCAAATGCACTTCAGCTTCTTCGCCGCCAGCCCCTTCATCGGCTTCCTCGTGTTCATGGCCGTGGCCTTCGGCTTTTTCTGGGTGATCGAGCGCACCAAGAACTCGGCGATGGGCGTGGTCGCCCTGCTGGGCTTCACCTTCTTCATGGGCCTGATGCTGTCGCGGATGATCGAGAGCATCCTGCACTTCAGCAACGGTGCACACCTGATCATGACGGCCTTTGGTGGCACCGCGCTGGTGTTCGCGACGATGGCTTCGGTCGCCACCACCAGCAAGCGTGATTTCTCGGGCCTGTCGTCCTGGCTGTTCGCCGGTGTGATCGTGATCCTGCTCGCCGGCGTCGCGAACATCTGGCTGCAACTGCCGGCAATCCAGATCGTGATTTCGATGGTGGCCGTGGCGATCTTCTCAGCCTACATCCTGTTCGACGTGCAGCGCATCATCAACGGCGGCGAGACCAACTACATCACCGCCACGCTGGCGATCTACCTCGACCTGTACAACGTGTTCGTGAACTTGCTCGCACTGCTGGGGATCTTCGGCGGCGAACGAGACTAAGCACCTTGCCATAGCAGCAATCAAGCCTCTTCAAAAAGCCCGCACCAACCTGCGGGCTTTTTTTGCGGTCGACACCTGTTCAAAGCCTGCCATCAGGAGCAAACACGCGATCGATCGTTGAAGCCGTCAGCACGGTGTCGATCCAGCAATCAAGTTCGTCCTCCCTGGCTTGGGCGAGCTTGTCGGGCACCCAGACAGGCAAATCGCCAAAGCGCATTTTCAATTGGCGCAACAATGCTGATGACTTGCCTTGTTGCATCCCATGTTGCATCCCTTGCTCCAGGCCCTCTTCCTTGGCCAGTCGTTCAATCGATGTCACGTAGCGCATGCTCAAGTCCTCCTCTAACGTCAACACAGTCTGCCGAAATCGCCTGTCATTTTCCT
>JBDKLN010000234.1:0-4998 GCA_039806045.1 Pseudomonadota bacterium | reverse complement strand
ATGGTGACCGTCAACGGCGCGCGCGTGACCGAGAGCGACCTGGCGGCCGACAACGGAATCATCCACGCGATCGACGACGTGCTGCTGCCGCCGGACTGACGCAGTCTGCGCAAAGGCCCTGGCCCGGGTGCCGCCCGGCCGGGCTGCCGCACATCAGGCTTCGGTTATGATCCGCGGATGAACAACCAGATACGGTCGGTTTGCGTTTTCTGCGGATCATCGACCGGGCATGATCCTTCGCACGCCAGCGCGGCCCGCGCGCTCGGCACCCTGATGGCCGACCGTGGCATTGCCCTCGTCTATGGCGGCGGACACATCGGGCTGATGGGGATCATCGCCGACGCCGTGCTCGCGTCAGGCGGCGAAGTGACCGGCGTCATTCCCGCGGCGCTGATGTCGACCGAGGTCGGCCACACCCACCTGACGAAACTGCATGTCGTGAAGGACATGCACGAGCGCAAGGCGCTGATGGCCGACAAAGCGGACGGCTTCATCGCCCTGCCCGGTGGCATAGGAACGCTGGAAGAATTGTTCGAGGTGATGACCTGGTTGCAGCTCGGCTATCACGCCAAACCGGTCGGCGTACTGAATGTCAACGGCTTCTACGACGGATTGCTGGCCTTCCTCGACCGGCAGCGCGACGAAGCTTATCTGCGCAGCGAGCATCGCGCGCTGCTGATCGAAGAATGCAATCCGGATGCGCTGCTCGACCGCCTCTGCAGCTTCGTGATGCCCGATGGCGTCAGCTTCTTCAGCCGTCGCGCGGCGCGCACGCTCGGCCCCTGATGCTGTGCGGCGAGGGAAGACCAATAACGGCAGCCTCGGCTGCCGTTATTTGTCGGAACGAATGGTCTCCCGCGGTGCTTCCGTGGATCAGGCGTCGAGCGCCTGACGGAAGTCCTCGACCAGGTCTTCGGTGTCTTCGATGCCGACCGACACCCGGATCAACGATTCTGCAATGCCCATCGATGCGCGGCGCGCCGGGCCCATCTCGTGGAAGATCGTGTGCGCGACCGGTATCACCAGCGTGCGCACGTCACCGAGGTTGCTGGCGGGGATGGCCAGCTTCAGGCGGTTCAGGTAATCGAAGCAGTCGATGCCCTCTTTCAGCTCGAAGCTGAACAGGCCACCGCAGGCGCGGAACAGCGACGCCGCGATCGCATGTTGCGGATGCGACGGCAGGCCCGGATAGTAGACCGCGGCCACGCGCGGGTCTTCCGACAGCATATGCGCCAGCGCCAGCGCATTGGCCGACTCGCGCTCGATGCGCAGCGCCATCGTCTCCGAGCCCACCGACAGGTGGTGGGCAGCCTCCGGCCCCAGCGCCGCGCCAAAGTCACGCAAGCCTTTGGCGCGCAACTGCGCCATGCCCCAGACCTTGGGGTCATAGCGCTGGTAGTTTTCGGCGATGTTGGGGAACACGGTCCAGTCGAACAGGCCGGTATCGGTCAGGCTGCCGCCCAGCGCGTTGCCATGGCCGCCGATGGATTTGGTCAGCGCATTGATGACGATGCTCGCGCCCACCGCCTTCGGGCGGAACAGGTAAGGCGAGGTCATCGTGTTGTCGACCACATACAAGATGCCGCGCTCGCGGCACAGCTTGCCGATGCGCTCGAGGTCGGCGACCTGCGTGCGCGGGTTGGCGATGGTCTCGACGAACACCATGCGCGTGTCCGGCCGCAGCGCGGCCTCGACGTTGGCGACAGCTGTCGCATCGACAAAGGACACCGGCATGCCCTGCTGGGCGACGGTCTGCCACAGGCTGTTGGTGTTCCCGAACAGGAAGGCGGATGACACCACATGGTCGCCGGCGCGCAGCAGACCCTGCACCAGTGCGCCGATGGCGGCCATGCCGGTGCCGAAGCACAGCGTGGCCATGCCGTCTTCCATGCGGTTGATCTTGTCTTCCAGTGCCGACACGGTCGGGTTGCCCTGGCGACCGTAGCGGTAGCCCGGCTTCTTGCCCTGGAAGACGTCAGCCAGCTCGCGCGCGTCCTTGTAGCCAAACGCGACGGCGGTATGGATAGGCTTGTGCAGCGAACCGTGCTCGATCGGCTTTTGCCGGTCGCTGTGCAGCACGGTGGTGGTGAATCCGTAAGTCTTTTTCTCGGTCATTGATGGAACTGCGCGTCGCTTACTCGACGCGCGCGAGATTCAGGTTAAGCTGGGTACGCACTGCGTCCTCGGCGACCGGCTTCGGGTTCGCTCGCGCGAACTCGATGCGATCGAGGTAATCCGGCGAAATGTCGCCGGTCACATACTGGCCATCGAAGCACGAAGCCTCGAAGTGCCTGAGCTGAGGGTTGACGTCCATGATCGACTGTTTCATTGCGTCGATGTCCTGGTACACGAGCGCATCGGCGGTGATCTCGCGGCACACCTCCTCTTCGGTGCGACCGTAGGCGATCAGCTCGCTGCGGGTCGGCATGTCGATGCCGTAGACGTTCGGGTACTTCACCGGCGGCGCGGCCGACGCGAAGATCACGCGCTTGGCGCCCGAGTCGCGCGCCATCTGCACGATTTCGCGGCTGGTGGTGCCGCGCACGATCGAGTCATCAACCAGCAGCACGCTCTTGCCCTTGAATTCGGAACTGATCGCATTGAGCTTCTGGCGCACCGACTTCCGGCGCACGCCCTGCCCCGGCATGATGAAAGTGCGGCCGATGTAACGGTTCTTGATGAAGCCTTCACGGAAGGTCAGGTTCAGCTTCAGCGCCAGTTCCATCGCAGCCGGGCGCGACGAATCGGGAATGGGCATCACGACGTCGATGTCGCCACCGGCGATTTCGCGGCGGATCTTTTCGGCCAGGTGCTCGCCCATCTTCAGGCGGCTCGCATAGACCGATGCGCCGTCGATCACCGAGTCCGGACGCGCGAGATAGACAAACTCGAACGCGCAAGGGTTCAGCGTCGGGTTTTCCGCGCACTGCTGGTTGTACAGCTTGCCGTCGGTGTCGATGAAGATCGCCTCGCCCGGCATCACGTCGCGCAGGAAGTGGAAGCCCAGCCCTTCGAGCGCCACCGATTCGCTGGCCAGCACATATTCAGGCCCCTTATCGGAATCGGAGAAGCCGATGCACAGCGGGCGGATGCCATACGGGTCGCGGAAGGCGAGCAGGCCATAACCGGCGATCTGCGCCACCACGGCATACGAGCCGCGCACGCGTTGGTGCAATGCCTGCACCGCCTTGAACAGCGTGCCCGGATCCAGCGAGAAGCCGGTCGTGCACTGCTGGATTTCATGCGCGAGCACGTTCAGCAGCACTTCGGAATCGGAATCGGTATTGATGTGCCGGCGATCGTTCTTGAACATCTCCAGCTTCAGCTGCACGGCATTGGTCAGGTTGCCGTTGTGCGCAAGCGTGATGCCGAACGGCGCATTCACGTAGAACGGCTGCGCCTCTTCCTCGCTCGACGAGCCGGCCGTCGGATAACGGCACTGGCCGATGCCGATGTTGCCGGGCAGCGAGCGCATGTTACGGGTACGGAAGACATCACGCACCAGGCCATTGGCCTTGTGCATGCTGAAAGTCGAACCATGGTTGGTGGCGATGCCGGCTGCATCTTGTCCGCGGTGCTGCAACAGCAGCAGCGCGTCATAGATCAGCTGGTTGACCGGGCTGTGGGAAACGACGCCAACGATGCCACACATGGGTGGACTCCTTCAAAAAACTGCCAGCCCGCCGTTGTGCAGGGGCCGGAACAACTGAAACAATGTCTTGCCGATCAGGCCGGCTGCAGCGCGGAGGACAGACCCATTTTGCCGAGGCGGGTGCGCATCTTGTCCGCTTCATCGCGCGATCCGAACGGGCCGACGCGAATACGGAAACGCTCACCATCCTTGGTGCTGACTTTCTGCGAATACGATTTGATGCCCGCCTTCTTCAGGCGGTTCTGCAATTCTTCGGCTTTGGCCTTGTTGGCCACCGCGGCCACCTGCACGATGTAGCGGCCCTTGTCCTTGTCGGCCTTGGCTTTGTCCGCCTTGCTGTCGGCCACCTTCTCGGACTTGGCTGCAACCTTGTCCGCCTTGGGCTTGTCGGCGACCTTGTCGGCCGGCTTCTCCGCGGGCTTGTCGGCCGGTTTCTCTGCCACTTTGTCGACGGCTTTTTCTGCCGGCTTGTCGGCGACGAGCTTGGTGACGTCGGCCTTCGCGGGTTCTGCCTTGGGCGGCTCGGCTTGCGGGGGTTCTTTCGGCGCTTCCGCCTTGCCGGCGTCAGCCGGAGCCTGTTCCGGCGACGGTGGCAGCGGCATCGGGCTGCTGTTGTTCGGGCCCGGTTTGTCGCGCGACGGAATCTGCACCGCAACGTCGTCGGACAGCGGCTTGGGTTCGGTATCGAAGATCATCGGCAAGCCGATGACCGCGGCCAGCACCAGCGCGGTGGCGCCGATCAGGCGGCGGCGTGCGCGCTTCTTCTCAGGCAGCATCGGGTCGATCGGCTCCTCTTCCTGCGCCTTCGCGCGGCGGCGCGGCTTGACGGGAATGTCGAGGTCGTCGTCAGTTTCCTGCGTTTTTTTGCCGAAGAGCGAGAAGCCCATAAGGAATTCGTGAATTGGCGTTGAGCGCGATGCAGGCGGCGCAGAGGCTGGTCCCGCGAATTTCCGCAGGCCACTGCGCCAGTGGTCAGGCCTTTCCCTGCACTGCCAGCACGCCGGCGACGGTCAGGAAGGATCCGAAGACCACAATTCTATCATTCTCACCGGCACGCTTCCGGGCATCCGCATAGGCATCGGCCGGGCTGGCGAAGCAGCGCACACTGCGCTCGGCGCCGGCCGCCGGGTTGTCGCTTATGCCAGCTTCATGCAGCTTGCCCGCCAGCGCCACGGCGGTCGCGGCACGCGGCATCGGCAAGTCAGTCAGGCACCAGTGGTCGATCTTGTCTTTCACTTGCGCCATCACGCCGGCGATGTCCTTGTCCGCCATCGCGCCGAACACGGCGAAGGTGTACGGATGGAAGCCCATGTTATCGAGGTTCTGGGCCAGCGTCGCGGCTGCAT
>JBDKLN010000233.1:0-7682 GCA_039806045.1 Pseudomonadota bacterium | reverse complement strand
CGGCCTGTTTGTGGCGATCTCGATGTGCACCGGCGGCGGCGCCTGGGACAATGCGAAGAAGTACATCGAGGATGGTCATCACGGCGGCAAGGGCAGCGAGGCGCACAAGGCAGCCGTGACGGGCGACACCGTCGGTGACCCGTACAAGGACACCGCCGGTCCGGCCGTCAATCCGCTGATCAAGATCATCAACTTGGTCGCGCTGCTGATCGTGCCACTGCTGGGAGCCCATGGCCTGATCGGCTGACCTCCCGCCAGGTGCCTGGTGGCCGGCGCAGCGAAGCCGGCGGCAAGGCTCGCTTTGGAAATCAAAAAAGGCAGCTTCGGCTGCCTTTTTTGCTGGGGCGGTATCATAGGCGTTTTGCCAAGGGCGCCTTGCCCGGCAGCGCCTGCCAGCTGGCCGCCCCGCATCGCGGAGGCCGAGACGGCCGGGCGACATCATCAACCATAAGCAAATCGGGAGTACACATGGAATTCAGGGACAACGTCTTCATCATCACCGGCGGCGCGTCGGGCCTCGGCGCAGCGACTGCGCGCATGATCGTCGATAACGGCGGCAAGGTCGTGCTGGCCGATGTGCAGGTCGAGGCCGGCGAAAAGCTGGCCGCCGAGCTGGGCGGCAAGTTCCTGAAGTGTGATGTGACCAGTGATGCCGATGGCCGTGCCGTGGTCGCCGCGGCCACCGCACTGGGCAAGCTGGCCGGCCTCGTCAACTGCGCCGGCGTCGCACCGGCCGTCAAGACCGTGGGCCGCGATGGCGCGCATCCGCTGGACGTGTTCCAGCGCGTGATCAACATCAATCTGGTCGGCACGTTCAACATGTCGCGCCTTGCAGCAGAAGCGATGTGCGCGAACGACGCGAATGCGGCCGGCGAGCGCGGCGTGATTATCAACACCGCATCGGTCGCGGCCTATGACGGCCAGATCGGCCAGGCTGCTTACGGCGCGTCGAAGGCTGGCGTGGTGGGCCTGACGCTGCCGATGGCGCGCGACCTGTCGCGCAATGGCATCCGCGTGATGACCATCGCCCCGGGCATCTTCGAAACCCCGATGTTGCTCGGCATGCCGCAGGAAGTGCAGGACGCGCTCGGCCAAATGGTTCCGTTCCCGCCGCGCCTCGGCAAGCCGGCCGAGTACGCGCACCTGGCCAAGACCATCTTCGAGAACACGATGATGAACGGCGAAACGATCCGCCTCGACGGCGCGATCCGCATGCAGCCGAAATAAGCCGCGCGCAGCATCGACGAGCCGGCAGGACGCTGACGCGCCTGCCGGCTTTTTATTGCGCCGACGGCTGGTGATTCCCCTGCCGTTCCTGTGGCAAACGGGCAATAGTCCATCATCTGATTGTCTGCTTGCCTTGCCCACTGGTAATCTGCAGGCATGTCCCGACCCGACAAGATCGCCTTGTTCCTGACCGGTGGCGGCGCGCGTGCTGCCTACCAGGTAGGCGTGCTGCAGGCGATTTTTTCGCTGCTGTCCGAGACCGGCTGGCCATCGGCGAAGAATCCGTTCGATATCGTTTGCGGCACCTCGGCCGGCGCGATCAATGCGACCGCCTTTGCGTCCAAGGCCGATGATTTTGAGGTGGCCGTCACCGACCTGCTGGCCGTCTGGCGCCAGCTGAATGTCGAACAGGTGTATCGGGCCGACTCGTTCGGCGTGATTCGGTCCGGCGCACGCTGGCTGACCCTGCTGTCGTTTGGCTGGTTGCTCAAGCAATGGCGCGCGCAACCGCCGAATTCACTGCTCGACAATTCACCGCTGGTGGGACTGCTGCACAAGATGCTGGACCTGCGACGGCTGGATGCCGCCCTGGACGCCGGCCACCTGACGGCGCTGGCGATCTCGGCCTCGTCTTATACGACGGGCCGCCACGTCACCTATTACCAGGCGGCGTCCGACATCCCGAACTGGACGCGCGTGCAGCGGATGTCGGTGCAGCAGCAGATCGGCGTCGACCATTTGCTGGCCTCGTCGGCCATCCCCCTGATTTTTCCGGCCGTGCCGCTGTACTGCAATGACCGCTGCGAGTACTTTGGCGATGGCTCGTTGCGCGAAGTCGCGCCGATTTCCCCGGCCATCCATCTGGGTGCCGACAAGGTGCTGGTGATCGGTGCCGGCAATATCGGCGGGCCCGAAAGGAGCTTCGAGGAATTTTCCGGTTACCCTAGCCTGGCACAGGTGGCCGGCCATGCGATGTCGAGCATCTTTCTCGATGGGCTCGCGGTCGATATCGAACGCCTGAGCCGGATCAACCGCACGCTGGCGCTGCTGAGCCGCGAGCAGTTGTCCCAGACTTCGCTGAGGCCGGTACAGATGCTGGCGATCACGCCGTCACAACCGCTCGATTCGATTGCCAGCCGCCATATCGGCAGTTTGCCTCTGCCTATCCGCACGTTATTGTCGGCCATTGGCGCGACCGAGCGCCGAGGCGCGGCGCTGGCCTCGTACCTGCTGTTCGAGGCTTCCTATACCCGCTCGCTGATCGAGTTGGGTCAAATCGATACTTTGTCGCGGCGCGACGAAGTGCTGCAATTTTTTGGGGTGGATACGCCTCCGCCACCGCACGCCGTTGCCACGAAAGCCAGTGCCGTACCTGTCTGAATCCTGACTGGCAACATCAAAATTTATTAATTTGCAGGGATTTGGCCGCAATTTACTGCCATTTGGCGATTATTTTGCCGAAATGTTACTGACTATTCGGTCAAAAATGTCTGGAGGGGGTTTTTCCGGAACCAAAGCGCAGGTATCATCTGCCTGTCGGTAGCCATGCGCTTGGATCATTCGATTCCTTGCAGGCATGGATTCGAACCGGCCTCACGCAAATATTGCAATAAAAATAATTTCCCCGGATTTGCGTGTGTCTTTGATTGTCTCAACACGACCGTGAATATTTACAGTTTCAACGCGCCTGTACAGCGCGAAGAAGAGAGTGTGGAACCGGTGTCCGCTGACAGCTTGTTGCGCACCGTGCGTCCAAATGTGGTTCAGTCGATCCGAGCCTTCCGGGTTGAAGAGCTGCAGGCCGAGGCACTGCGCATGGGTCACCATTTCCTGTATGCGAATTGCTCGCAGGCGCTGACACGTCAGCAGGTGCTGGCCGCGATTACGGAGTCCTTCCATATTCCCAGGCCATTCGGCAAAAACTATGACGCGCTGACCGACTGCCTGACCACTACCGTGTTCGAAGCCGGCGAACAGCCGGGCTTCCTGGTCGTGCTCGAAGACCTGCCGAACGCGCAGAAATTCGACAAGGAAGCGCGCGAGAACCTGCTCGACGTGTTCCGCGATGCTGCCGATTTCTGGGCTGAGAAAAAGGTCGCCTTCCGGGTTTTCTTCTCCTTCCATCTTTCCAGCCAGTAATTGCCTATACCAACAGGCCGCTAGCTGCGTTGGACTCCCTTGCCGTCCGGGTGGGACTGTGCGCATCCCGCATCGTGTCATCGACCCGTCCGGATAGGCCATGATTCTTCGATTGCGCCCATTGGGCGTGCATCGCCCACTGTTAGAATGCGCGCAATGAAAAACCTCGTCATCCTGATCTCAGGACGCGGCAGCAATATGGAAGCGATACTGCGTGCTTCCGCAGCCGAACACTGGCCCGTGAAAATCGCGGCTGTCATCAGCAACAAGGCCGACGCCTCGGGCCTGAAGACGGCGGCCGCCGCCGGCATCGCAACGGCGGTCGTTGAACACAAGCAATACCCGGATCGCGACAGCTTTGATGCGGCACTTGCCAGGGTCATCGATGAATACACACCGGACCTGGTGGTGCTGGCCGGTTTCATGCGCATCCTGACGCCCGGATTCGTGCAGCGCTATCATGGCCGCCTGCTCAACATTCATCCGTCGCTGCTGCCGAGCTTCCCCGGTCTCGCCACGCACCAGCAGGCGATCGATGCCGGCGTCAAGTTCCATGGGGCGACCGTGCATTTCGTGACGCCGGTGCTGGACCACGGTCCCATCGTCGAACAGGCCGTGGTGCCGGTGATGGATGATGACACCGAGGACATGCTGGCCGCACGTGTGCTACAGCAGGAACACATCATTTACCCGCGCGCTGTGCGCGACATTCTTGAAGGACGCGCATGGCTCGATGGCGAGCGCGTGCGCCGCAAGCCATGAGACTACCCCCCTGGATCGTCGGCAGTACCGAAGACGCGTTGCGCGACGTGTTGCGCTTTACCGGCCCGGCCGACGTCGTGCTATCCCGATATTTCCGCGAGCATCCGAAGCTCGGCAGCCGCGAACGCGGCGTGATCGCCGAGTCGGTGTATGCGCTGCTGCGCCAGCGATCGGCGCTGACGCATTTCGCCGAATCCGGGCAGGGCGCGCAAATGCGCCGCATCGCGTTGCTGGCTTTGGCCGAGTCCGCCGGCGTCGATGCGCTGGGTGGCCTGACCGAAGGCGAGAACGCATGGCTGACGCGCGTGATGGCGATCGATCGTTCGAACTTGCCGCGCGGTTTGCGCACCAGCTTTCCTGACTGGATACTCGAGCGATTCGACGCGCAGTACGGCGAACAGGAAACGCTGGCGCTGGTCGACGCACTGAACCGCCCGGCGCCGCTGGACCTGCGCGTCAATACGCTCAAGGCGACGGTGGAACAGGCAGAGGCAGCGCTTGCGCATGCGGGCGCCGAATTCGAGCGCACGCCGTATGCGCCGCTGGGCCTGCGCATGGCCCGCAAGCCGGCATTGCAGAATCTGGACATCTTCAAGAACGGTGGCATCGAGGTGCAGGACGAGGGCAGCCAATTGCTCGCGCAACTGCTGGGTGCGCGTCGTGGCGAGATGGTGGTCGATTTTTGTGCCGGTGCTGGTGGCAAGACACTGGCCATCGGCGCGCAGATGCGCAGCACCGGTCGACTGTATGCGTTCGATGTTTCCGAAAAACGCCTTGCCAAGCTCAAGCCGCGCATGGCACGCAGCGGATTGTCGAACGTTCATCCGGTCGTGATCGCGCATGAGAACGATGCGAAGGTCAAGCGTCTCGCGGGCAAGGCCGATCGCGTGCTGGTCGATGCGCCGTGCAGCGGTCTCGGCACGCTGCGCCGCAATCCGGACGTGAAATGGCGACAGACGCCGGAGGGCGTCGGCGAGCTCAATGCAAAACAAATCGCCATCCTCGCCAGCGCTGCTCGCCTGGTGAAACCGGGTGGGCGCCTGGTGTATGCAACCTGCAGCCTGCTGCAGGAAGAGAACGAAGCGATCGTCGAGCAATTCCTGGCCGCGCATGAAGCCTTTGCGCTGGTGCCGGCCAGTGCAGTGCTGGCCGAGCAGAAGCTGGCGCTCGATACCGGCGATTACCTGAAACTGCTGCCGCACCGACACCAGACCGACGGATTTTTTGCGGCCGTGCTGGAGCGGAAGAAGGCCGACGCAGCCGGGAAAACAGAAACCGGCGAATAAGCAGGCAAGCAAGCACAGAAACAAGAACAAGCAAGCACACCAACTCCGGGCCTCGGTGCCATCGCTGCCATGCAAACTTCGTCGACTCTCTTGCCTGACTTGCTCGCCGACTTCGACCGACCGGATTTTCGGTGGCAATTACTGGCGCTGGCGGCGTGCGTGATCGGCGGCTGGCTGTTGTCGCATGCGCTGATGCGGCGGTTCTCCGAGCAACCGGTCAAATTCGGCAGTTTCAGCACCGCCCTCGATAGTTTTCAGCGTGTGCTCACGCCACTGGCCACGCTGTTGCTGATCGTGCTGGCCATTGTCATCCTCGGCCGCTGGCAAACCGTAGCCTTGCTGCGTACCGCACTGCCGTTGCTGCTGTCTTTCCTGTTGATCCGGCTGGTGTTCTACATGCTGCGCAAGGCCTTTGCGCGCAACGGCCACGTCGGCGGCGTGCTGCAAGCCTTCGAGCAAGTGTTTGCCGTGCTGGTCTGGTCGGGGTTGGCCATCTATATCACCGGGCTGTGGCCGGAGTTCGTGCTCTTCCTGGAAGACACCACGCTGCCGGTCGGACGCCATCGCGAATCCTTGCTGGTGATCCTGCAGGCGCTGGCCTATGTCGGCATCACGCTGGTGCTGGCCTTGTGGGCGTCGGCACTGATCGAGCATCGCCTGATGAAGCTCGACACCCTGCACTCGTCGTTGCGCGTGGTGCTGTCGCGCATCGGCCGCGCGACGCTGATCCTGGTGGCGGTGCTGGTCAGCCTGTCACTGGTGGGCATCGACCTGACCGTGCTGTCAGTCTTCGGAGGTGCGCTCGGTGTTGGCCTCGGCTTGGGTTTGCAAAAACTGGTCAGTAGCTATGTGTCCGGGTTTGTGATCCTGCTGGAGCGGAGCCTGGCGATTGGCGACGTGGTCACGGTCGACCGATACAGCGGTCAAGTCGTGCAGATCAATACGCGTTATACGGTGATCAAGGGCGGCGATGGCATCGAATCGGTGATACCGAACGAACTGCTGGTGTCCTCCCCGGTGCAGAACCTGTGCCTGAGCGACCGCAATATGCGTGTTGCCACCACTCTCATCGTGGCACAAGGAACCGACCTTGATGCACTCTTTGCCGCGGCACTGCCTGCGGTAGCCGCGATACCGCGCGTGCTCCACCATCCCGCACCGACCGCGTTGCTGCTGCGCTTTGCGCCGGAGGGGCTGGAGCTCGAATTCGCGTTCTGGATCGCCGATCCCGAAAACGGCAAGACTTCCGTGCTGTCGGCAGTGAACCTGGCGCTGTTAGCGATTTTGAAAAAGCAAGGCATGCAACTCGCTGTAGCGCAGTCGAAATGACAAGATCTGTCGATGGTGATTAACAAGTCATTGATTCGAAAGACTTTATATTTGTAATCTCGTCAAGTTTTGGGGTTTGCGCACCCAAAAACGCGTACAATCCTTTCTTGTGGCTAAGAGCCACTGACGAGGCATCGCTGGCAATGCACTGACGATGCTTTGTCGGGGTCACGGGCACCTCGTGCTTGTGCCTGACCCCGCGCTTGATTTTCGTATTGGAGAAAAAATGTCCCAACACTCCGGCCTGGATGCCGTTCTCGATTTCCTGCTCAACGGCATTACTGGCGCCAGCGGATGGCAGATTTTGTTGATCACGCTGCTGTTCACGCACATCACGATCGCCGCCGTCACCATCTTCCTGCATCGCTGCCAAGCGCATCGCGCGTTGGACCTGCATGCCATCCCGAGCCACTTCTTCCGCTTCTGGCTGTGGCTGACGACCGGCATGGTCACCAAGGAGTGGGCAGCGATCCATCGCAAGCACCACGCCAAGTGCGAGACCGTCGATGATCCGCACAGCCCGGTCACGCGCGGCATCGAAACCGTGCTGTTCGAAGGCGCCGAGTTGTATCGCGTGGAATCGAAGAACCGCGAGACCATCGAAAAATACGGCCACGGCACGCCGGATGACTGGCTGGAGCGCAATCTGTACACCAAGCATTCGGCATGGGGCGTCGCCCTGATGCTGATCGTTGATGTCGCGCTGTTCGGCGTGCTCGGCTTGACCGTGTGGGCCGTGCAGATGATCTGGATCCCCGTGACCGCAGCCGGCATCATCAACGGCATTGGCCACTACTGGGGCTACCGCAATTTCGATTGCAAGGATGCATCGACCAACGTCTTCCCGATCGGCATCCTCATCGGCGGCGAAGAACTGCATAACAACCACCACACCTATGGCACCTCGGCCAAGCTGTCGAACAAGTGGTGGGAGTTCGA
>JBDKLN010000232.1:0-3831 GCA_039806045.1 Pseudomonadota bacterium | reverse complement strand
GACTTAACTGACCAGCATGACGCGCAAGCGGGCTTTCCATCAACCGGAGACCCTACCGGAACTCACTGCCCTCGCAATGCAGCGGGCAGGCAAGCCTTGCCTACACGCCTTGCATGTCCGGGTCTTCGTCCCGCGGCACGCCCCGATGCGGAATCGGGATCTGCGGCACGTCGTCATAGCTGAAGTCGGAGCGCTGGTAGCGCAAGTCATTACCGATGAAGTAATGAATGCGGACCACGTCGCGCGCCATGGTCCAGCAGCCCCAGTAGGTAATGGTGTCGCGCGGCCCGTTCGGGTCGAGCAGCCGGGTCAGGTAGGCGATCCTCTCGCCGCCCGGGCAGCCCTCGTGCCGCTCTGCAGTCAGTACCACTTTCCCGCGCAAGCCCTGGTCTGCCACCATGGCCGGGTCTGCCACCGCAGCCATCGAAAACGTCATTGCGCCAATTGCCAGCAAATGCCTCATGTCACGCTCCTGAAGGGTAGTGAAATTTGCTGCTGTCAGGACTGTGGCCCATCCGGCGCCAACCCTTTTCACCATTAAAGCAAAAAAACGCCAACGATGCCGGCGCATCCTCATTGAAAAATCCGATCGGAGAAAAACCTTTTAAATTCATGTGGTTACAGGAATGCATTGCGTGACATTCACGCCCTTTCGCCGCTTCATGCACGGCTTTCCTGCGCAAGCATTAAGGATGGATCGTTACATTACCGCCAGCAACTTGATCATTGTCATGACGCATTAATTGCAAGTATGTTAATTTTTAAGACAGGTAACTGTTTTGACTAGTTTCTTCGCCCGGGCAAGACAAATCACTTTCACAGGATTTTCGGAGGTTATTTCCATGAAGGAATACGCGAAGTGCCGGAACACCGAAAATATGCGCAGCGCATTAGCGCCTCTGGCGATCTTGTTCACGATGCTTCTGGCCGGTTGCACGATGGAACTCCTCAATGCCCGCCCCGCAAAAGAGATCAACCCGCCACCGGCACAGGGCAATCTATACGCTGGATGGCGCGTATTTCAGGGCAAGTGTGCAAGCTGCCATGGAATGACTGCCATGGGCAGCGAGCGCGCCCCCGACTTGCTTCCAATCGTTCGAAACATGAACGCTCGTCAATTCGCCGAAGTGGTACTCCAGCGCTATGACCTGGGCAACGGCATAGGTTCGAGGTCGTCGGCTCGCTCGACGATCGACACACGGATTGAAGAAATTTTGCGCCTGAATGAAGCGCCTATCGAAATGCCGGCCATGCAGGGAGAACCCGCTGTAAGCGCCCATATTCTGGATCTTTACGCCTATGTCTTGGCGCGATCTGAAGGAACACTGGGCCTCGGGGCTCCGCCGCGCTAGCGGAGGTTTTGAGGCGAAAAGGGATGTGAGACGGATTTCAGCGGTGAATGGCAATCGGGTCAGCCACTTTATTGCTGCCCAGGCCAGTCGCTTAACGTACGGAATACTCGACGTATTTCCACAGCCTCAGACTTGATCTTGGCGCTCACAGGCATGTCACTGGCTCCGCCAAAAAGAAAAGCCCGCAACGCGGGCTTTTCACTAACTGGCGGAGACCGAGGGATTCGCCTACATCCTGCAGGCCGCGGTTCGGCTTGCACGCCGAACCCTTCGAATCCTCCGCGCGACATGCGCAGGCATGTCACTGGCTCCGCCAAAAAGAAAAGCCCGCAACGCGGGCTTTTCACTAACTGGCGGAGACCGAGGGATTCGAACCCTCGATACAGGTTTAAGCCCGTATGCTTCCTTAGCAGGGAAGTGCCTTCGACCACTCGGCCAGGTCTCCACTTGCGCGAATCGGTCACGGGTCCCGATGCGGCAAAGGCGGAATCATACCTTTTTGCATGGGTTTCGGTCAATCTGAACCCTTGTTTCGAGCACAAAACTGGTCATTCCTGCGTACTTCTACGCGTTACTTGCCCTGTTCACCTGCTTTTTTCTCGACGACTTGCAGCCTGTCGCCATCGGCAAGCCCGTCCGGCGGGTTCAGCACCAGACGATCGGCAACTGTGATCCCGGACAGTACTTCGGTCTTGGCGCCGAAATCCTTGCCCAGCTCGACAGCCTTCAGCGTGACGACACCTTTCTCATCAACGATGGCCACACGCGGGCCTTCGCCGCGCAGCAGCAGCGTGTTCACAGGAATGACCAGCGTACCGGACCGCGTGACCGGCATTGCAACCTGCACATAGGCGCCGGGCAGCAGCTGGCCAGCGGGATTCTCGACGCCGACCTCAACCTGCAAGCTGCGCGTCGCCGGGTCGATGGCCCTGGCTGTACGGACCACCCTGCCCTTGAAGCTTTGCCCGGGCAGCTCGGCCTGCGTCAGCGTGACTGACTGTCCGATATGCACGCCTTTCGAATACGCCTGCGGCACGTACACATACGCGCGCAGCGACGAGGCCTGCGTGAGCACGAACAGTGGCCTGCCCGCGCCCGGATCGATCAGGTCGCCGATGTTGACGTTACGCTTCGTGATCACGCCGTCAAAAGGCGCGACCACGCGCGTGAACGCCAGCATGTCCTTCAGTCGCTGGATGTTCGCATCGACCGCATGCAGGCTGGCCACGGCCTGTTCGTATGCGCTGCGGCGCTCGTCGTACTCTTGCTGGGACACCGCACGCTGGTCGAGCAATCCCTTCCAGCGATCGACCGTGGTCTTGGCGAGGTTCACCGATGACACCGCCTGCTCGCGGCCGGCGATGGCCTGCGCGAGCTGTTGCTGTGCGTCGGGGCTGCTGATTTCGGCCAGCAGCTCGCCTTTTTTCACGGCGCTGCCGATGTCCCTGGTCCAGCGCAGCAGGTAGCCGCCAATACGCGCCGAGATCGGCGTTTCGGCTTGTCCAAGCAAAGTCCCGGGCAAGCTCAGCGGCTGGCCTTCCCCGCCGCCTTCGGCATGCACCACGTTCGCATGGCGCAGGCCCTTGTCTTTGGTGCCCGCGGCCAGCGATTGCGCATTCACGTGATTGCGCCACAGGGATGCGCCGCCTCCCAGCAGCATCAACGCCAGCACGGCGATGCCGCCGTTCCTCAGCTTGTGCCAGGTGCGCACGCGGCGCACGCCGTGGACTCCGGAATCATGGATGGCCAGCGATGCATGGCGTCTTTGCGTCATCGTTCTCGTCCTTCAGGCATGCGGTAGGGTTGCCGGTGTCGTTGCAGCAGCCGACCTCGCGCGACGCGCAAGGAAGCGATGCGCGGATGCGAACACGACCGGCACAAAGAAAAGCGTGGAGACCGTGGCAAACAGCAGGCCGCCGATCACGGCGCGCCCGAGGGGCGCATTCTGTTCGGCGCCCTCGCCCAGCGCGAGCGCCATCGGCACCATGCCGATGATCATCGCCAGCGCCGTCATCAGCACCGGGCGGATACGGGTGGCGCCGGCTTCCAGCGCAGCGGACAGGGGCGGCACGCCGGCAGCCAGCCGTTGGCGAGCGAACGACACCATCAGGATACTGTTGGCCGTGGCCACGCCCATGGTCATGATGGCGCCGGTCAGCGCCGGCACGCTCAGGTGGGTCCCCGACAGGAACAGCATCCACGCAATGCCCGCCAATGCAGCCGGCAGCGCACTGACGATGATCAGCGGGTCGAGCCAGCTCTGGAAGTTCACCACGATCAGCAGGTAGACCAGCACGATCGCGCCTGCCAGTCCGAGCAGCAGCCCGACGTAGGACGACTGCATGGTCTGCACCTGTCCGCGCAGCGTCAGCTTGGCGCCCTTCGCCAGCTTGGGCTCGGTGTCGGCGACGATCTTGTTGATTTCCCTTACGACGCCGCCGACATCCCTGCCCTGCACGCTGACGTAGATGTCGATCAC
>JBDKLN010000231.1:0-2994 GCA_039806045.1 Pseudomonadota bacterium | reverse complement strand
AGGGCCAGCGCAGCGACAGCGCCGCCGATCGCGCCATAGACATGCGACTGTGGCACGACTGGCAACGCTGCGGGCATCGCGGTGTTCAAGAGTGCCAATGAGAACTGCTGCAGTATCAGCGAGCCAGCCGGCCAGTACGCCAGCTTCAGCAACAGCATGCCCAGTGCTGCCGCCGGCAGCCAGCCTTGCCGCCGCAGCCAGCCAAGCACCGCGAACCCGGCCCACCACCCATGCACGACGCCCGATAGCCCGACATACCAGGCGACCGTCGGATTCAGCATGGCCAAACCGGCAATGATGGCCAACGCGCTTGCCAGCAACAGCAGCAGCGCTTCGGCGGGCCGCACCGCCGCGCCCAGCAACTCGATCACCAGCGCCATGCCCGCCAGATTGGCCAACGCATGCCCTGGCCCCAGATGCGCGAAGTGAGCGCTCAGGCCGCGCCACGGCTGGACGTCGCCGAGCAAGCCGAGCACACTGCGCTGCCAGCGCAAGACGGCCACGGCATCCGGCCACAGCAGCAGCGCCATGCAAGCAAAGGCGATGGCCGCAAACAAGCGCCACATCGCGTCAGCGCCGATGCAGGCGATGTCGCCGACGCGTGGCCGCGATGCCTGCTGCAGCCAACAACAACAAGGCATCGCCCTCCATGCTGCCGCCCCCGCCACCGGTCGGCGCCGCCAGCGACACATTGCCGCTGTCGGCGACATGGATCACCAGTTCGGCCGGCAGGCTGTTGCCGACATCGTCGCTCGCATACCAGGTAAGGCGCCGGGTGCCGACCGGTGACGCAGCGATCCAGCTGTACAGCCCCGAAGGCGATAGCGTCGCGCCCGATGGCAGGGTGGCGGCGTGATAGGTGATCGCATCGCCATCGGCATCTACAGCCTGCAATTGCACGCTCAGCCGCGCACCGAAATTCACGCCCTGCTCGGCGACAGGCAAGGTCAGCGGCACGCTGTTGACGCGCACGGTCGCGCCGGCGGTGCCGACGGCGCCGGCACTGTCGGTGGCCGCCAGCGTGAAGGCATAGCGGCCACTGGCGGGCGCCGTGAAGCTGGCATTGGCCGTCTGGGTATTCATCAGGCTCAACGGCTGCGGGTTGGCTGCGGCCGCGCTCCATGCATAGCCGGCGATGCTGCGCCCTTGCGGCGGCTGCGCACTGCCCGACAGCGCGACGGTCGCGCCCGGCGACACCACCTGAGCAGGCTGGGCCACCGTGACCACCGGCGACACCGACGACAGCGCGAGCCGTGCATCGAGCAAGCCGGCACCGCACAGGCCGCTGTTTTCCGACAGCGTGCAGGCGCTGCCCGCTGGCCAGGCGCGCGCCGAATTGCGCAGCAGGGCAATGACTTCGCTGCGCGTCAGCGCAGGGTTGAGCGACAACATCAGCGCGATCGTGCCTGCCACATGCGGCGTGGCCATGCTGGTGCCGCGCTTGTACGCATAGGTATCGGTTTGCGGCGTGGTGAGGCCGCTGTTGCCGAGCGAGTAGACCGGCGGGCCATCGGCGGTCAGGCCCGGATAGCAGGCGTAGGACAAGGTGCCGCAACCACCGCCCGGCGCGCTGAGCGTGACCTCGGGACCGATGTTCGCGTAGTCGGCGTTGTCGCCATCGATGGCATGCGCAGTGACGGCGACCACGCCACTGCAATTGGCCGGCTGGTTCACCGCATCGTAGCCGCCGTTGCCGGTGGCGACGACGACGATGGCGCCGCGCGCATTGACGTCGTTGACGGCGCTCTGGAACGCCGCCGAGCAGCTGCCGGTGCTGCCGAGCGACAGGTTGATCACGCGTGCCGGGTTCGTATTGCGCGGCAAGCCGGCAATGTCGATGCCGGCGGCCCAACGCATCGCGTCGACGATGTCGGAGGTATAACCGCCGCAGCGGCCCAGCACGCGCAGCGGCAGGATGCGCACATCGGGCGCGACACCGGTGCCATACAAGCCGTTGTTCATCAATGCCGCGACCGTGCCCATCACATGCGTGCCATGCCAGCTGGAGTCGGAGGCGGACGACCCGCTGCCGCAGGCGCCGGCCGGCGCATGGTCGCCAGGGTCGGAGGCATCGCTGTCGCGGCCATTGCCGTCAAGCGCGACCGTGATGCTGCTGATGAAGTCATAGCCGGGCAACATCGCCTGCAGGTCGGGATGCGGACGGTAGCCGGTGTCGATCACGGCGACGGTGACGCTGCCGCTGCCGAGCGTCATGTCCCATGCGCCGGGCAGGTCCGCGCCACCGAGGTTGAGGCCGGACGGCGCGAAGTAATTCCATTGGCCGGGCGAGCCTGCAAAACCCGGATCGTTGGGCGCGATGGATTGGGCCTGCATCAGCAAGTCCGGTTCGGCGGCTTCGACTTCGCCGCTGGCCTTGAGCCGGGCGGCCAGCGCGCGCGCTTCGGCGACGCTGAGCGGCTTGTCCAGTTTCAGCAGGTGCGAACGAGAAGACAGCCGGCGCTCGACCGAGAGCGCCGAGGTCGCCAGCGCGCTCAGGCGATCGGTGTTCTTGCGTTCGAGTTGTGCATTGAGCTTGCCGCCGCGGGTCGGATGGACGGTGACGATCAATCGTTCGACTGTTTGCTGTGCTGCGCTCGTCTCGGCTGCAGCAGCCTGCGCGGAAGGCTGCGCGGTTCGCAGGCCGGCTTTCAGGTGCGGGGGTGCTGCCGTCGCTCGATGCGGACTCGCCAGCACGGTCGCCAACGCCAGCATCATGATGCATTCCAGCGCGCGCATGATGCGCGACGTGACTGCCACTTCCATGTTCGACTTCCCGTGCTGCAGTGTTGAGGCGCGTCACTGTAGCAGCGAGGAAATCGTTCACTTGCGCGCATTGAGGGGGAAAAGTCATTCAGTTTTTGCGAATGACATTTGCAGAAGACAATGCATCAATGCGCTGCATTGCCAGACCTTCAGTTCTTCAAAAAATCAAAGGCAAAACCGGCGATGCGGGGAACTTATCTTGAAGAGCCCGTGCAAGAGCTCGACAAAAAG
>JBDKLN010000230.1:0-7935 GCA_039806045.1 Pseudomonadota bacterium | reverse complement strand
TGCGCAAAAAGCCCAGCCACAGTGTCAGCGTGCCGAACAGCAGCACCATGACTTCGACCGACAGCTTGGCCATGCCGAACAGGCTGTCGACCATGGCCTGAAACACGGCGACATCGCCCTGCACGAGGGCACGCCAGGCAGCGCTCACGGCAGCAACCGCAAAAAAACCGGCCCACAGCGCGTTCAGCATCGGGAGGGAAAATGACAGGAAGGTTTCATCGGCCGACAGTGTAGCTTGTGCCGCAGGAAGCGCAGCACTGAATGATGCTTGCTGGCACAATGCGCGACGACTCCCGAGGCCTGCCCATGAGACCTGACCGCCTGCTTGCCCCTGTCCTGATGTCTTTCGTCGCCTGCTTGTCCCTGTCCGGCTGCGGCATGGTGAATGCGCTGCTGCCGTCACCCGCTGCGCCGGCGGCGGTACCCGAGGCCTGGGTGGCTCCGCTGCCAGGCGAAGCTGCGCTGGCACACGAGGGCAAGCTCGCGTCGCTGACCGACTGGTGGCAGCAGCAGCAAGACCCGCTGCTGGTCGCGCTGATCGACGCGGCACAGGAGGTCAACGGCAGCATCAGCA
This sequence comes from Pseudomonadota bacterium, assembly GCA_039806045.1. GTDB lineage: Bacteria > Pseudomonadota > Gammaproteobacteria > Burkholderiales > Burkholderiaceae_D > Pernthalerella. Next base: position 7,361 of record JBDKLN010000230.1, on the reverse strand, counting down.
GCGCCCGCGCGCGCATCGCGCAGGCGAATGCCGAGCGCGTGGCCGCCGGTGCGGCATTGCAGCCGAGTGTGGATGCGAGCCTCAGTGCGCAGCGCCGCAGTGCATTCCCGCCTTTCCCGGGCGGTAATGTGTATCAGGGCGCGGTACAGGCCAGCTGGGAGATCGACTTGTTCGGCGCGAACCGGATGGCGCGCGATGCTGCGCAACAGCGGCTCGCCGGGGCCGAGGCCGGCTGGCACGACGCACGCGTGTCGGTCGCGGCCGAAGTCGCGAACCAGTATTACGCATGGCGCAGCTGCCGCCGGCTGCTGGCGATTGCCGAAGCCGATGCCGCATCGCGTGCCGAGACTGCACGGCTGACCGAGCTGGCGGCGAACGCCGGCTTCCAGTCGCCGGCGAATGCGGCGCTGTCGCGTGCCACCGCCGCCGAAGGGCGCAGCCGCGTCACGCAGCAGCGCGCGGCCTGCGACATCGACGTCAAGATTCTGGTAATGCTGACCGGGCTGCCGGAAACTGCGCTGCGCGCACGCCTCGATGAGCGCCACGCACAGCCGGATGCATTGCCGATGCCGGTGGCACTACCCGCATTGCCGGCCGAGACGCTCGCGCAGCGCCCCGATGTGTATGCCGCCGCGCAGCAGGTGGCCGCGGCCAGCAACGAGGTCGGCGCGACCTACGCGCAACGCTACCCGCGGCTGACGCTGGCCGGGAATATCGGCCGCAATCGCTTCGAGAGCGGCGGCAGCGCAATTAATCTGGACAGCTGGACCATCGGCCCGGTGGCGCTGACGCTGCCGGTGTTCGACGGCGGACGTCGTCGAGCCAACATCGAGGCCGCCAGCGCGCGCTATGACGAGGCAGCCAGCAACTACCGCGCGGTCGTACGCCGCGCAGTGCGCGAAGTCGAGGAAGCACTGGTCAGCCTCGACAGCAGCGCGGCACGCGGCAACGATGCGCAGATCGCCATCGACGGCTTCAAGGCGTCGTTCGCCGCCGTGCAGCAACGCTATGACAATGGCATGGCCAGCCTGTTCGAGCTGGAAGACGCGCGCCGCAGCAAGCTCGCCGCCGAGACGGCGCTGGTCGGCCTGCAGAGCGAGCGCATCGCCGCATGGATTGCGCTGTACCGCGCGGCTGGCGGCGGCTGGCGCGCCGTCGGCAACTGAACCACATCTCCGAACCTTCGTCTGGGAAGCCCCTTCATGACCCCGCCCAAACTCAGCCGTCCCGCCATCGCCGCCATCGCTACCGTCGGCATCGTACTGGCCGCCAGCTGGCTGCTGCCGCATGCGAGCACCGCCGCGACCGACCAGCCCGCCCCGAAAGGCGCTGGCGCGCCGGCGACATCAGCGGCATCCGCCAAGCCGGTGCTGACCGTGACCACTGCGCGGCCGCAGCTCACGCAGTTGCCACAGCTGCTGTCAGCCAACGGCGACATCGCCGCCTGGCAGGAAGCGAGCATCGGTAGCGAGGCGCACGGACTGCGGCTGACCGAGGTACTGGTCAACGTTGGCGACAGTGTGCGCGCCGGCCAGTTGCTGGCGCGCTTTTCGGATGACACCGTGCAGGCCGACCTTGCGCAGTCGAAGGCTGCGCTGATGGAGGCGCAAGCCACGCTGGCCGAGGCCGCGTCGAACGCGGAACGCGCGCGCACTTTGGCCAACACCGGCGCGCTGAGCACCCAGCAGATCAACCAGTACCAGACCGCCGAGCAGACCGCGAAAGCGCGCGTGGCCGCTGCCGAGGCCGCACTGGCTGCGCAGAAATTGCGGCTGAAGTTCACCCAACTGCTGGCACCCGACGATGGCGTGATCTCGGCACGCAGCGCCACCGTCGGCGCCGTGGTCGCCAACGGCACCGAGCTGTTCCGGATGATCCGAAAAGGCCGGCTCGAGTGGCGGGCCGAGGTGATGGCGTCGGAACTGGCGCGCATCCGCGCCGGCACGCCAGTGACGCTGCAGGCCGCGAATGGCACCCGGCTGACCGGCAAGGTGCGCATGATCGGTCCTACCGTGAACCCGCAGAACCGCGCGGCGCTGGTGTATGTGGACCTGGCGCCAGCTGCGGCCGGCGAGGCCCCCGCCAAGGCCGGCATGTTTGCGCGCGGCGAGTTCGCACTGGGCAGCGGCAACGGCGTGACGGTGCCGCAGCAGGCCGTCGTGGTGCGCGATGGCTTCAGCTATGTGTTCCGGATGAAGCCGGATGGCCGCGTGTCGCAGCAGAAGGTGAAGACCGGCCGTTACCTGAAAGACCGGGTCGAGATCACCGACGGCATCACGCTCGAATCGGACCTGGTGGTGGCCGGCGCCGGCTTTCTGAATGACGGCGACCTGGTGCGCGTGGCGACAGCCAGGCCGGCCGGCGCGAAATAAGGAGCGATCGTGAATTTTTCCGCGCTGTCGATCCGCAACCCGGTACCGGCGATCCTGCTGTTCGCGCTCCTGACTCTGGCCGGCCTGCTGGCTTTCCGCTCGAATGCGGTACAGGACTTCCCCGACATCGAACTGCCGATCGTGAACGTGGTCGCGTCGCTGCCGGGCGCAGCGCCTGCACAGCTCGAGACCGAGGTCGCGCGCAAGATCGAAGATTCGGTGGCCAGCCTGCAGGGCGTGAAGAACATCTACGCCAAAGTGCTCGACGGCCAGGTGACGATCACGGTCGAGTTCATTCTCGAAAAGAATTTGTCGGATGCGGTCAACGACGTGCGCGATGCAGTTGCGCGCGTGCGCGCCGACCTGCCAGCTGACGTACGCGACCCGTCGGTGACCAAGGTGTCAACCGCCGGCCGGCCTATCCTGACCTTCAGCGTGACGGCCGCTGCGGAAGGTCCGGCGGCGGCAGGCAGCGCGCCCGACCTGCAGGAGATTTCCTGGTTCATCGACAACACGGCGACCAAGCGGCTGCTGGCGGTCAAGGGCGTGGGTGCGGTCAAGCGTATCGGCGGCGTGACGCGCGAGGTGCGCATCGAGCTCGACGCCGAGCGCATGGCCGCGCTGCAGGTGACAGCGATCGACGTGTCGCGCCGGCTGCGTCTGGTGCAGCTGGAAGCGCCCGGCGGGCGCGGCGATGTGTCAGGCGCCGAGCAAGCGGTGCGTACGATCGCGACCGTCAAGACTGCCGGCGAACTGGCGCTGCTCGAGATACCGCTGGCCGATGGCCGCCGCGTGCGGCTCGAACAGGTAGCGCAGGTCAGCGACACCGTCGCCGAGCCGCGCGCGGAGGCGACGCAGGACGGCAAGCCGGTGGTCGGCTTCGAAATCGCGCGCACCAAGGGCTATGGCGAAGTGATGGTGGCCAACGGCCTGCGCGAAGCGGTAAATGAATTGCAGCAGGCGCATCCGCAGCTGGCCATCACGCAGGTGATCGACAACGCCGCGCCGATCGAGGAGAACTACGAAGGTTCGATGGCGTTGCTGTACGAGGGCGCGCTGCTGGCGGTGCTGGTGGTGCTGTGGTTCCTGCGCGACTGGCGAGCGACGCTGGTCGCGGCCTCGGCCTTGCCGCTGTCGGTGATACCGACCTTCCTTGCGCTGTCCTGGTTCGGCTACACGATCAATACCGTGACACTGCTGTCGCTGGCGCTGGTGGTCGGCGTGCTGGTCGATGATGCGATCGTCGAAATCGAGAACATCGCGCGCCACCTGCAAATGGGCAAGACGCCGATGCAGGCGGCGCTGGAAGCGGCCGACGAGATCGGCATGGCGGTGATTGCGACCACCTTTGCGCTGGTCGCGGTATTCCTGCCGACGGCCTTCATGGGTGGCGTGCCAGGGCTGTTCTTCAAGCAGTTCGGCTGGACTGCGGCGATTGCGGTGCTGTCGTCGCTGGTGGTGGCGCGACTGCTGACGCCGATGATGTCGGCCTACCTGCTGAAGCCGAAGCGCCACACGCATACGGCAGACAGCTGGCTGATGCGCAACTACCTGCACGTGATGCGCTGGTGCCTGCGGCACCGCATCGTGACGGCGATCGGCTCGGGGCTGTTCTTCGTTGGCTCGCTGATGCTGGTGCCACTGCTGCCGACCGGCTTCGTGCCGCCGGCCGACCGCGGCCAGACCCAGATCACGGTCGAGCTGCCGCCGGGCAGCACGCTGGCCGAGACGCGCGCGGCGGCCGAGCAGGCGCGGCTGGCGGCAATGTCGGTCAAGGGCATTGAAAGCGTCTTCAACTCGGTCGGCGGCGGCTCCAGCGGCGACGCGTTTGCGCCGGGCGCGGCAGCCGAGGCGCGTCGCGCAGTGCTGACGCTGAATGTCATCCATCGCAACGAGCGCAAGGAATCGCTGCAGCAGATTGAGACGCAATTGCGCGACCAGCTGTCGGGCATCGCCGGCGCACGCTTCACGGTCGGCCCGCCCGATACCGGCGTGAAGATGCAGCTGGTGTTGCGCAGCGAGGACCCGGTCGCGCTGAATGAAGCGGCGCGTATGGCGGAGCGCGAGCTGCGCACGCTGCAGGGCATCGGCAACGTGAACTCCAGCGCATCGCTGGTGCGTCCCGAGATCATCGTGCGGCCAGATCCGGCACGCGCCGCCGACCTCGGCGTGACCACCACCAGCATCGCCGAGACGGTGCGCGTGGCGACCGCCGGCGACTATGACGTGAACCTGCCGAAGCTGAACTTGTCGGAGCGGCAGGTGCCGATCCGCGTGAAATTGCCTGATGCGGTGCGCGCGGACTTGTCGTCGATCGAGCGGCTGCTGGTCCCGGGCCGCAACGGCCCGGTGATGCTGGGCACCGTAGCGACGGTGGCGATGGACAGCGGCCCGGCACAGATCGACCGACTCAACCGTAGCCGCAACGTGACACTGGAAGTGGAGCTAGGCAGCCGCTCGCTCGGCGAGGTGAATGACGAAGCGCGTGCACTGCCGTCATTGAAGAACCTGCCGCCATCGGTGAAGATTGCCGAGCTGGGCGATGCGCAGGAGATGCAGGCGCTGTTTGCCAGCTTCGGCATCGCGATGCTGATCGGTGTGCTCTGCATCTATGGCGTGCTGGTGCTGCTGTTCCATGACTTCATGCAGCCGCTGACGATCCTCGCCGCGCTGCCGCTGTCGATCGGCGGCGCGTTCGTCGGGCTGCTGGTCGCGCACAAGGCGCTGTCGATGCCGTCAATGATCGGCTTGATCATGCTGATGGGCATCGTGACGAAGAATTCGATCCTGCTGGTGGATTACGCAATCCTCGCGCGCCGTGCCGGCATGAGCCGCTTCGAGGCGCTGGTCGATGCCTGCCACAAGCGCAGCCGGCCGATCGTGATGACGACGATCGCGATGGGCGCCGGCATGCTGCCGCTGGCGCTGGGCTTCGGCGCGGACCCGAGCTTCCGCTCGCCGATGGCGGTGGCCGTGATCGGCGGGCTGATCACGTCGACGCTGCTGTCGCTACTGGTGGTGCCGGCGGTCTACACCTTCATCGATGACGCGCAGGGCTGGCTCAAGCGCATGAACCGCAAGTTGCGTGGGCAGCCGGCCGAGTCGGGCTCAGCCGCCTGAAGGCACGCCGGCGGGCTTCGCATTCCACGGTGCAATCTTCGGCAGCAGCAGCATGCCGGGGATCGCCAGTGCGAAGCAGATCAGGAAGAACGTGAACCAGCCGGTCTGCGCAACGATGTAGCCTGTGATCGCGTTGAAGAAAGTGCGCGGCACGGCGGCCAGGCTGGTGAACAATGCAAACTGTGTCGCCGTGTAGCGCTGGTCGGTCGTGGTGGCTATGTAGCCGGTAAAGGCGGCGGTGCCGAGACCGACGGCAAATGCTTCGAGGCCGATCACGAGGCCGAGCAGCAAGGTATCCGGCTCGGTGCCAGGCGCCATCCCGACACCGGTCTGCGCGAGCAGCGCAAAACCGAGGATGGCCACGGCCTGCAGCACGCCAAAGATCCACAGACCGCGGTTGACGCCGGTCTTCTCCAGCCAGACCGCACCAAGGATGCCACCCGCAAGGCTGGCCCACAGCCCGGCATTCTTTGCGACCAGCCCGATCTGGGTGCGCGTGTAGCCCAGCTCCATGTAGAACGGTGTGGCCAGCGCAGTCGCCATCGAGTCACCGAGCTTGTACAGGAAGATGAACGCGAGGATCAGCGCCGCATGCGACCAGCCACTACGATGAATGAATTCACGGAAGGGCTCGACCACCGCCTCGCGCAGCGTGCGCGGCGGCGTGCCGTAGATGTGCGGCTCAGCGATCAGTAGCGTGGTGATCATGCCGGGCAACATGAACAAGCCCGTGATGCCGAACACCATCTGCCAGCTCATGACGTCGGACAAAATCAGCGACAGCGAGCCCGGCACCAGCGTCGACAATTTGTAGGCATTGACGAACAGCGCCGTGCCCGAGCCCTGCTCGTGCTCGCTCAATAGTTCGCGTCGATACGCATCGATCACGATGTCCTGGCTGGCCGACAGGAAGGCCACCAGCCCGGCCAGCACGACGATCGCTGTCAGCTCATCTTGCGGCGAATAGAAGCCGAAGCTGCCGATGGCCGCCAGCAGCGCGAGCTGCGTGACGAACATCCAGCCGCGACGGCGGCCCAGCAGCGGGAAATGGAAGCGGTCCATCAGCGGCGACCAGACGAACTTCCAGGTGTACGGGAAGCCGACCAGCGCAAACAGGCCAATGGATTTCAGGTCCACCTGCTCGGCCTTCAGCCAGGCTGACAAGAGGTTGTACAGCATGAAGAGCGGCAGGCCGGACGTGAAGCCCAGCATCACGCAGGTCAGCATCTTGCGATTGAAGTAGTGACGCCAGCCGGTGGCGGGCGCGGCCTTCGGCGTGTCAACAGTATCGGCAGTGTCGGTGTTCATCCGGTGAGCTTGCGCCGGGCCTCAGCGTTTGCGCAGCCGGAACACGGCGAGACTTCCGCGCCAGTTCGGCAGGAACGAAACCGGATCGCCATTGTCGTTCAACGCCACGCACTCGATGACTTCGAGCCCGACCTCGGCGGCCAGCTCTTCGAAGTCGCGGATGGTCGCGCAACGCAGGTTGGGTGTGTCGTACCACGCATAGGGCAGGCTTTCGGACACCGGCATGCGGCCCGTCAGCAACGACAACCGGTGTGGCCAGTGCGCGAAATTGGGGAAGGACACGATGGCCTCACGGCCGACGCGCGCGATGTCGCGCAGCACGCCTTCGACATTCTTCATCATTTGCAGCGCCGACAGGCAGAGCACGGTGTCGAACGCGTCGTCGGCGAACATCGCCAGGCCGCCTTCGAGGTCTTGCTGGATCACCGACACGCCGCGCTGTACGCAGCGCGGGATCTTGGCATCGTCGATCTCGACGCCATAGCCGCTGCAATACTTATCGAGCTGCAAATATTCGAGCATCGCGCCATCGCCGCAGCCAAGGTCGAGCACGCGCGAACC
>JBDKLN010000229.1:0-9969 GCA_039806045.1 Pseudomonadota bacterium | reverse complement strand
TGCCGGCCTGCGCCGGCATGACGTTGCGAGGCTGATGGCCCTTGTATCCGTCATCCCGGCGCAGGGTGTCGCGGGGAATTCAGGTCGCATGCGACCTGCCCGCGAAACGGCACTGGCATACTTGCCAGTGTGCGCCCTGCAAGGGGGGATCCAGTGACGTTCAACACTCAGAAGGAGACATCATGGGACAACTACAAGGCAAAGTCGCCATCATCACCGGCGCCGGCAGCGGTTTCGGCGAAGGCATGGCCGAGGCTTACATCCGTGAGGGCGCCAAAGTCCTCATCGCCGACCTGAACGCCGAAGCCGGCGAGCGCGTCGCGAAGAAGCTGGGCGCGCATGCGAAAGCCGTCGCCACCGACGTCGCCAACGCTGATTCGGTCAATGCGATGGTCAAGGCCTGCGTCGATGCGTTCGGCATTCCGGATATCGTCATCAATAACGCCGGCACCACGCACAAGAACCAGCCGATGCTGAACGTCGACGAAAAGACCTTCGACCGCGTCTTCAACGTCAACGTCAAGTCGATCTACTTCATGGCGCATGCGATCGTGCCGCTGATGCGCCAGCGCGGCAAGGGCGGCGTCATCATCAACGTCGGCTCCACCGCCGGCATTCGTCCGCGTCCGGGCCTGTCCTGGTACAACGGCTCCAAGGGCGCGGTGAACCTGCTGTCGCGCGCGATGGCCGTCGAACTGGCGCCGGACAACATCCGCGTCAACGCGCTGTGCCCGGTGATGGGCGCCACCGGCTTGCTGGGCGACTTCATGGGCGTGCCTGACACGCCGGAAAACCGCGCCAAATTCGTGTCGACCATTCCGCTGGGCCGCTTCTGCGAACCGAAGGACATGGCCGCTGCGGCCGTCTTCCTTGGCACCGATGGCGCCGAGTTCCTGACCGGCCTCGAGATGCCGGTCGATGGCGGCCGTACCATCTGATTCAAAACTGCCTCGGAGACCTGCATGAAGACTCGCGCCGCCGTGCTGCACGCACTCGACAAGCCCGCCCCGTTTGCTGACAGCAAGCCGCTCGTGATCGAAGAGATCGAGCTCGACGCGCCGGGCGAGGGCGAAGTCCTCGTGAAGATGGTTGCCGCCGGTCTCTGCCACTCCGACCTGTCGGTGATCACCGGCGTGCGTCCGCGGCCGGTGCCGATGGCGCTCGGCCATGAGGCATCGGCCACCGTCGTGAAGACCGGTGCCGGCGTCAGCGACCTGAAGCCGGGCGACCGTGTGGTGCTGGTGTTCGTTCCCAGCTGCGGCCACTGCCTGCCATGCCAGGAGGGCCGTCCCGCGCTGTGCGAACCGGGTGCCGAGGCCAATGGCAAGGGCACGCTGCTGTCAGGCGAACGCCGGCTGCATCTGGGCGCGCAGGCGGTGCACCATCATGTCGGCGTGTCGGCCTTTGCCGAGCATGCGGTGGTGTCGCGCCGTTCGTGCGTGAAGATCGAGCAGGATATCGACCCGGTCGAAGCGGCGCTGTTCGGCTGCGCGGTGCTGACCGGCGTCGGCGCCGTGGTCAATACCGCCAAGGTACAGCCGGGCCAGAGCGCGGCCGTGGTCGGGCTGGGTGGCGTCGGCATGTGCGCGCTGCTGGGCGCGGTCGCATCGGGCGCGACCGATGTGGTTGCGATCGACCTGCATGACAGCAAGCTGGCAATGGCGCGAAAACTCGGCGCGACGTATACCGTTAATGCGCGCGATCCGGACGCGATCGCCAAGGTCAAGGAAGCGACCAGAGGCGGCGTCGATTTCGCGTTCGAGATGGCTGGCGTCACGCAGGCAATGGAACTGTCGTACCGGATCACGCGCCGTGGTGGCACCACGGTCACGGCCAGCTTGCCGCACCCGCAGCACAACTGGGCGCTGCAACAAGTCAGCCTGGTGGCCGAGGAGCGTACCGTGAAGGGCAGCTACATCGGCTCTTGCGTGCCGGCACGCGACGTGCCGCGCTATATCGGTCTTTACCTGGCCGGCAAGCTGCCGATCGACAAGCTGATGGGCGAGCGCATGAAGCTCGACGACATCAACCGCGGCTTCGACCGGCTGGATGCCGGCGAAAGCATGCGCGATCTTGTCGTGTTCTGAACGATCAAGATGGCCGGGTTTGCCCGGCCTTTTTTTTCGTCATGGCGTCCTGCATCGTCAGTTCTGGTGTTGTTCCTGATGCGTCTCGATCACGGGCTTGGGCTTGCCTTGCGCATCGGACAGCCGGTACTTGGTGCGCCGGTCGCCCATCAGGTCGCGCAGGTCGCGGATGCTCATCTGCGTTACCTCATGCATGCGAATCAGCAGCGACGCGCCCACCGGCAAGGTTCGGTGACGTATCTTGCTGATGACGGGCGGCGCCACTTCCAGTGCGCGCGACAGCGCGGCGTCATTCTTCAGTTTCATTTTCTCGCGCAGCGTGTCCAGCAGGTGGTTCGGGTTATAGGTTTCTTGCGACGAGAGCGCATGCGGTTGCTGTTGCTTCGAATGCGCATGATGCTGGTGGTGTTCCATCGGTGGTCTCCTGACATGTCCAGCGTGCGCAGGATTGCGCAAGCTTGAGTAATCGACATGACCTCCTTGGGTTGGAACAAGTTCCCCTTCAACATCGCTGATACGCATTTTTCCTCGCGCGCGCAAAAAAAAGCGACGGCAGGGCCGTCGCGGTGCGAAGGAAGGGGAACCTTACCAGTAGCCGAATCTCAATGCAGGGTTGAGCGCCATTTGCATCTGCGGTGACAGCAGCGGTGCAAACGGATCGAGCGGCCCCATGCCCATACTCATGCCGGGCCCCATGCCTGTACCCTGGGCGCTGACCTGAGCCATCTGGGTCGGCAGTTCGCGATAGGCCTGTCCCAGCGCCTGCAGCGCGGGCCCGCTGATCAGGCTGCCGAGCGACTGGCCCATGCCCGAACTCATGCCGGTGCCCATGCTCATCATGCCCATGCCCGTGCCTGCGCCGCTGCCCGGCATGGCTCCCAGCGCGGAGCCGATCAGGCTGCCGATGCCGCCGGCCCCGGTGCCCATGCCGATGTTTGCGCCCATGCCCGTGCCGGCTCCCGTTCCGATCCCCACCATCGCCTGCTGTCCCACGCTCATGCCCGCTGCGGGCGCCAGTCCGACTGCGCGGGGCACATCCGGCAGGCCGAAGCCGGTACGGCGCGGGTCGCCCAGCATCACCGGCTGACAGGACATCTTGATGAGCTGGAAAAGACGCTCGACCCGCTCGGCGCTGCGACTGCGCAAGGCGCTGCGAAAGTCCGGGTGGTGCGCGAGCACCAGCGCAGCGAGGCCGGTCACATGCGGCGCGGCCATCGAGGTGCCATCCCATGCGGCGAAATTATTGTCGGGCACGGACGAGGTGATGGCCACGCCTGGCGCGCAAACGTCGATCTCGGGGCCATGGCAGCTGAAGCGCGCTGCAAAGAAGCCATTGACGTCGATCTGCGGCGTCAGGGTTTGGGTGTGATAGCTGTCGCCGGGGAATTCATTGATGCGGCCGATGGCAGCCACCGTCAGCACGTTCGGCGACGAGCCCGGGTATTGCACCGCCCCGCCCGAATTGCCGGCGGCAACGATGCAGGCAATGCCCGCCTGCCTGGCGCGCAGGATCTGCTGCTCGAGAGCTTCGGAAGGTTCGGCGCCACCGAGGCTGAGGTTGACGATGTCGATCTGCTTTTCGATGCAGTATTCGAGCGCATCGATCAGCTGGCTGATTTGTCCGCCCGGGAACAGCTTGCAGGCATGGATCTCGGCATCGGGCGCGAAGCCGCGAATGCCGGTCGCCGAATCCAGGCCAGCGATCACGCCGGTGCAATGCGAGCCATGCGAGATGGTGTCGACCGTCCAGGTGCTGGTGTCCTTGGCCTTGTTGACGATGTCATAGCCATGACTGACCTGGCTGAGGTCGGCATGGGTGGTCGCACAGCCGGAGTCGATGACGGCCACGCGCACGCCCTGGCCGCGATAGGTCGGCGGCAGCTGGTCGGCCCGCATCGCCCGCTGGCCCCAGGTCAGTTGCTGCTGGCGCGGGAAATTCTTCAGCGTCGGCCATTCCGACAAGGGTCGCAGCGTGATCATGTTGATTTCGCTATCGCTGACATCGGGCTGCTGCTGGCAGTAGCTCCAGTAGTCGGCGCGCGGCTTCACGTACAGCTGGCGCAGGCTCGTACCGCTTTCGCCGTACAGCACCAGTTTCACGCGGCCGCTGGCATCGCTGACGCCCTGTGCCGGCAGCAGGCTGCCGAACAGGTAGACCTCGGCGCCGGCGACCGGCTTGCCACCTTCGCCGGTGACAAGGAATTCGGCCGTGAAAGCCGTGCCGCTGAAGGGCAGGTTGCAGGTGACCATGGGTGGCTGCGCATAGTTGGCATCGAGCAGTTGCAGCGACTGGTCGCGCTCGACGATCAGCTGCCCCTGTGCCTGCATCGCCAGCGCGCTGGCCTTTTCATCATTCATCAGCGTGACCAGCACGCCGCCTTCCTGCAGGCCGGCACCGAGCGCGCCCACGGCCTGTCTGGGCGCGATCTTGTCGATGACCTCAATGTCCGGTGCATCCCGCAAGGCCTGCTCGACGACGGAAAAATTCAGGGGCGCCAGTCCCATCATCTGCATCGCGCCATGCCGGCGCGGCGCGACCAGGAACTGGCTCTTGCGTTGCCGCACATTGCGCTGGCGGGAGGCGCCGCTGTCGCGGCTGGCAGATGGATCCGGCGTTGGCGTGGGCGTGGCCGGCGAATCGGGTTTGGTTGCCATGGAAGTCCTTTGCTGAAATGCGTTGTGAAGGCCAGGCTCAGGTCGGTGTGTCGCCGAACATCGACAGCGGCTGGTCGGGCTCGATCTTCATGTCGCCGCTGGCGGCGAAGCGCTGAGACAGCTGGGCGGCCGTCGCATGCGCCATGTCGTACACGGCGGTGTGCGGTGCGCCCTGCGGGCCGACGGTGTTCAGCAGCTGCAGGTCGGGCATGCGCGCCGCTTCCGCGACGAAGCCGGCCAGCTTGGCGCTGTCGCCGCTGCTGACCAGATAGCGCCCGCGGCCGGGGCCGCCCTGAATGATGGGCATCGTGATTCCTTGTCGGGAGAGGGCGGGCACGGGGAGGTGCCGTGCCCGCGCTGCTCAGTGCAGCGTCGGCTGGGACTGCTGGTAGGCTTGCTGCCCCGAGCCATAGCTCTGGCCATAGCCCTGCCCGTAGGCCTGGTTGTACGCCTGGTTGTATGGCTGTTGTTGCTGTTGCTGCGCGGCGGCTTGTTGCTGGGCCCATGCTTGCTGCATCGGGTCCATCTGGAACGGCAGCATGCGGCCTAACTGGCCGGCGATGCCGCCGAGCTGGCTGCCGAGGCCCGACTGTCCGAACATGCCGCCGATGGCGCCGCCGAGCGGTTGCCCGATCTGGCCGATCAGGTTGCCGAAGAAGCCTTGCGGCGACAACTGTTGTTGCTGTTGCTGGAGTTGTGCCAGCTGTTGCAGTTGCTGTAGCTGCTGCAGTTGTTGCAGCGGGTTCTGCTGCTGTCCCTGCGGTGCATACGCCTGCTGCATCGGATCAGCGGAGAAGGGCAGCATGCGACCGAACTGGCTTGCGATATTGCCGATCTGTCCGCCCAGGCCCGATTGTCCCCAGATGCCGCCGATGGCGCTGCCCACGGGTTGGCCCAGCTGTCCGATCAGGTTGCCGATCAGACCTTGCGGTGCGATCTGCTGCTGTTGCTGAAGCTGCTGCTGAAGTTGTTGTTGCAGCTGCTGCTGTGCCAGCTGCTGCGCATACTGCTGCATCGGATCGGCCGAGAAGGGCAGGATGCCGCCACCGATGCCACCGGCGAGCTGGCCGATCTGGCTGCCCAGTCCCGGATTGCCGAAGATGCCGCCGATGCCACGTCCGATCAGCCCGCCGATCGGTCCGCCCAACAGGCTGCCGAAGATGCCCTGCGGCCCGAACTGTTGCGGCGATATTTGTTGTGCGCCTTGCTGAGCACCATATCCGCCCCATGGAGAAATGCCATTCATGTCCACTCCTGTCTGGTGAAAGGGAGCGGCTATGTTTGTCGCGGCGGCGCTGGAATGCAAATCGAACTGCGGTGCGCTTGCGTGCCCTCAAGCGCATGGTCATGCAGACATAGTCGTACGGACATGTTTGCGCTGGATCCGAGGATCCATGTGAAAAGGTCACGCCTTGAAACAAAGTCGATTCTTGAAAAAGCTGCGCCCAACAAAAAACCGTGCAGGCCTTTCGGCACTGCACGGTTGTTTGTTTGAAGCGGTCCGACGGCGCGTGGCTTACTTCACCATCAGTGTGAACGGATGCACATAGGCTTGCAACGTCACCAGGACGCCGACCAGTGCAGCCAGCGCGATCGAGTGGAAGAACACGTAGCGCAGGATCTCGCCTTCGTGGCCGTACCACTTGGTGGCGGTCGATGCGACGACGATCGATTGCGCGTCGACCATCTTGCCCATCACGCCACCCGACGAGTTGGCCGCAGCCATCAGCACCGGATTCAGACCCAGCTGTTCTGCCGAAGTCTTTTGCAGGCCGCCGAACAGCACGTTGGATGCGGTGTCGGAACCCGTCAGCGCGACGCCGAGCCAGCCGAGCAGGGTGCCGAAGAACGGGTAGAACATGCCGGTGTTCGCGAACGCCAGGCCCAGCGTGGAGTCGACGCCCGAGTAGCGGGTCGAGTAGCCCAGTGCCAGCATCGCGGCGATGGTCAGCAGCGAGTACTTCAGCAGCTTCAGGGTGTCCCAGTAGACGCGCAGCATCTCGGTGATGCGGTAGCCCATCAGGAAGGCGGATGCGACCGACGCAAGGAAGATGCCGGTGCCGGTGGCGGACAGCCAGTTGAGCTTGAAGATGGCTTCTTCGATCTTCGGCACGGCCGCGACCGGCGGCATCTTCTGCACGAGGTTGTGCAGGTGGGCCCATTCGATCTTGATCAGCGAGATGCTGTCGAGCGCCTTTTTCCACTCGGGGATGCCCCACAGCAGGACCACCACCGACAGGATCAGCCACGGGGTCCACGCGTTCATGACTTCCTTGCGCGAGTAGCCATGGCCACCGCCGTTCGATGCGCCGGCCTGATCGCCGCCTTCGAACTTGCCGGCCGCCGAGGTCCATACGTCCTTCGGCTTCCAGACCTTCAGGAACAGGGTCAGGCACACCATCGACGACACGGCCGCGCCGACGTCAACCAGCCACGGGCCGTGGAAGTTGGAGATCAGGTATTGCGGGATTGCGAAGGCAGCACCGGCGACCAGGATGGCCGGCCAGATCGCCAGCATGCCGCGGAAGCCGCAGAAGGCCCAGATCAGCCAGAACGGCACCAGCAGCGAGAACACCGGCAGCTGACGGCCGACCATGCCCGACAATTCCAGCATGTCGAGGCCGGTGACGCCGGCCAGCGCAATGATCGGGGTACCGAGCGCGCCGTAGGCAACCGGTGCGGTATTGGCGATCAGCGAGAGGCCCGAAGCCGCCAGCGGTGCGAAACCGAGGCCGATCAGCATGGCGCCGGTCACAGCCACCGGCGTGCCGAAGCCGCCCGCACCTTCGAAGAAGGCGCCAAACGAGAAGGCAATCAGCAGCAGCTGCAGGCGACGGTCGCCGCTGATGCCGGCGATGCTCTCGCGCAGGATCATGAACTGGCCTTTGCGCTCGGTCAGCTGGTACAGGAAGATCACGTTGAGGATGATCCAGCCGATCGGGAACAGGCCGTAGCAGGCGCCGTAGGCCGCAGCGGAGAGGGCGACATCGCCCGGCATCGTGAAGCCGAACACGGCCACCACCAGCGCGGAGACCAGGCCCATGATCGCGGCGATGTGGGCCTTGATATGGAAGAAGGCCAGTGCGGCCAGCATCACGACCACCGGGATGGCCGCTGCCAGCGTGGACAGCCAGACGTTGTTGAATGGGTCGTAAACCTGTGACCACATAGTGGATCTCCCCGAGTTTATTATGGGTTATAAAATAGGTTGCCCATCATATTGAAGGGCAGAAACCTTGTCCACGCGTTTCCCCGTGCCGGCCCTTTGAGGGATTGAAAACTTTTTGCGCGCCTTTGAAAATATTTTGTTTGCAAAGCCGCGTGGAAGGCGAGCGCAAACGAAGGCCTGCCATCCACACGCGACTGGAGCAAGGCAGAGGCCGCCGGGCGCAGGGCGGCAAGGGGCGACAAGGCTGCCGGGCAGCTCGTCCCGTCAGCGCTGCGCGCTGATCACGTCGCCGAAGATGCGTGGCGAGCCCGGTGGCAGGCAGCGATAGTAGGGTGGCATGCCTTCGAGCTTGCCGCCCAGTTCGGCGGCGGCACGCCAGGGCCAGCGCGGCTCGACGATGAAGGCACGCGCCAGCGCGACGATGTCGGCGCTCCCGGCCTGCAGGATGTCCTCGGCCTGCTTCGGCTCGGTGATCAGGCCGACCGTCATCACGGGGATGCCGACAGCCTGCTTCACTTGCGCGGCAAAGGCTACCTGGTAGCCGGGGCCGATCACGATTTTCTGGTCGGGCGATACGCCGCCTGACGACACATCGATGAAGTCCGCGCCGATCGCTTCGAGCGCTCTGGCCAGCGCGAGGCTTTGCGCAAGGTCCCAGCCGCCATCGACCCAGTCAGTGGCCGACAGACGCGCACCCAGCGCAACCGAGGGCACGGCGGCACGCACGGCAGCGAACACTTCCAGCGGCAGACGCATGCGGTTCTCGAGCGAGCCGCCGTATTCATCGTCGCGCTGGTTGGCCAGCGGCGACAGGAATTGGTGCAGCAGGTAGCCGTGCGCGATGTGGACCTCGATCGCGTCGATGCCCAGTCGTGCGGCGCGTTGCGCGGCACTGACGAACTCGCGCGTGATGCGCGCGATATCGTCTTTCGTCATTGCCTGCGGGGCTTCTTCTTCCGGCTTGTGGGGCACCGCCGACGGCGCAAGGGTCGGCCAGCCGCCGTCATTCGACGGAATCAGCGCGCCGCCTTCCCACGGGCGGCGGCTCGAGGCCTTGCGTCCTGCATGGCCGAGTTGTATCGCCAGCTTCACCGGCGAGGTGGCGCGGATCATCGCGATAATGTCGCCCAGTGCCTTTTCATTCTCGTCATTCCACAGGCCGAGGCAGCCGGGTGTGATGCGCCCCTCGGGACTGATCGCCGTCGCTTCGATGCACAGCAGGCCGGCGCCGGACAGCGCCAGCGTCGACAGGTGGGCGCGATGCCAGTCATTGGCGTTGCCGTCGTGGGCCGAATACTGGCACATCGGCGACACCATGATGCGATTGGGGATGGTGACCGGGCCGATCTTTGCCGGCGTGAAGAGCAGCGGGGAAGTCATGTCTTGCGTTGGCCCTGAACAGGCCGTTTGTAGAAGGCAAACCGCAAATGTAGTGCGCCTGTGGCCGGCAGGCAAGCTTGTCAGCGCGAATGGGCTCGCAGAGGTGCCAGATTGGCAATCCCCGCCGGTCTCGCGAAAGCCGGGCTCAGGCCTGCCGCGCTCGCTTGTCTTCGATGCGGTGCAGGCTGGCCGGAGGCCGACAGGACACGTCGGCGGCTGGCTCGCCGGCCTCATCATGGTGCATGCCGTCGGCCTCACCGGCCTCGACGGCATCGGCGCTGCCGGCAGCCGCTGGCTGCTTGAGCATCAGGTGATCCTTCTCATGCTGCTCCGCGACGTAGGACAGGTAGCGCATGCAGGAGACGCGCAGGAAGGACGACAGGTTGTCGACACCGCCGCGACGCTCGACGATCTCGTCATAGAGCTTGCCGATCAGCTGGTTGGTCGTCATCTGGTCCTTGGCCGCGATGCGCGCCAGGATGTCCCAGCACAGGTTCTCCAGCCGTATGCTGGTGACGACGCCGTGGATGCGCATCGAACGCGTGCGCTGCTCGTAATGGATAGGGTCGGCACTGGTGTAGATGTCGCACATGGGTAGCCCTGTTCGCTGGGTTGGCGATGCCGGCACGCGCGACCCTGCCACGTCGCGCGCGCGGCGCCTTGTCACTTCACGGTTTG
>JBDKLN010000228.1:0-62174 GCA_039806045.1 Pseudomonadota bacterium | reverse complement strand
CTGCGTTAATAAAAATGAACCCCTCTGGCCACATCCTGACCCTGTCCTGTCCCGATCAGCGCGGCATCGTGCACAAGGTGTCTGAATTCCTTTCCACCAAGGGCTGCAACATCCTCGATTCATCCCAATACGGTGACAAGTCCTCGAACCAGTTCTTCATGCGCGTGCACTTCGCGCAGGAAGACGGCGGCGTGTCGAAGGAAGCGCTGGCATCCGGCTTCAAAGTCGTGGCCGATGAGTTGAAGATGGACTGGCAGCTGCATGACATGAGCCAGAAGCCGAAGGTCATGATCCTGGTGTCCAAGATCGGGCACTGCCTGAACGACCTGCTGTTCCGATACCGCAGCGGTTTGCTGCCGGTCGAGATCGTGGCCATCGCCTCCAACCACCAGGACTTTTACCAAATGGCGGCCAGCTACAACATCCCCTTCCACCATTTCCCGCTGCCGACCGGTGCGCCGCTGGAAGATAAGCGCAAGCAGGAAGACCAGATCCTCGCGCTGGCCGACCGCTATCAGGTGGATCTCGTGATCCTTGCGCGCTACATGCAGATCCTGTCCGAGCAGATGTGCCATGCGCTGAAGGGACGCGCGATCAATATCCATCACTCGTTCCTGCCCAGTTTCAAGGGAGCGCGTCCGTACTATCAGGCGCACGACCGCGGCGTGAAGATCATCGGCGCGACCGCGCATTTCGTGACGGCCGACCTCGATGAAGGCCCCATCATCGAGCAGGACGTGGAGCGCGTCACGCACTCGCTGTCACCGGAAGAACTGACCGCGATCGGGCGCGATGTCGAATGCGTAGTGCTGGCACGTGCGGTGAAATTTTTCATCGAGCGCCGCATCCTGCTCAACGGAACGCGCACAGTCATCTTCTGACGGTACCTGACGCGTGCAGGCGTCGACCGCCTTCTTGCCGGCGGTTGCTTGCGGCGGGAGCAGGGCTAATCGCCGCATCCTGCAGCTGACCCAAAGAAAAAACCCCGACGTCCGTAGCGGACGTCGGGGCCTTCAGCGCGAGGGAAATTAAACGCTGCCTTACTTTTGACCGCCGCCTTGCGGCTTTTGGCCACCACCTTGACCGCCGCCTTGCTGCTGTCCGCCACCCTGGCCACCGCCTTGCTGCTGGCCGCCACCTTGCGGCTTCTGGCCACCACCTTGACCGCCGCCTTGTTGCTGTCCGCCGCCCTGGCCACCGCCTTGCTGCTGGCCACCGCCTTGCGGCTTCTGACCGCCGCCTTGACCACCACCTTGCTGCTGACCACCACCCTGGGCACCGCCTTGCGATTGTCCACCGCCCTGTGACTGGCCGCCGCCTTGGCCGCCACCTTGCGGCTTCTGGCCGCCGCCTTGACCGCCACCTTGCTGCTGGCCGCCACCCTGGGCACCGCCTTGCGATTGTCCACCGCCCTGTGACTGGCTGCCGCCTTGGCCGCCACCTTGCGGCTTCTGACCGCCGCCTTGACCACCACCTTGCGGCTGGCCGCCACCCTGGACGCCGCCCTGCGATTGTCCACCGCCCTGTGACTGGCCGCCACCTTGCGGCTTCTGACCGCCGCCTTGGCCACCGCCTTGCTGCTGGCCACCGCCTTGCGACTTCTGACCACCGCCTTGCGCTTGGCCACCGCCTTGCTGCTGTGCGAAGGCCGGCGCTGCAGTTGTCAGCGAAACGGTCAGGATTGCGGCAAGCAATTTACTCATTTTTTTCATATCAAGCGCTCCATTACACAAGTGAAGAAGAGATAAGCACGGCAATTACAACGACAACTACTTGAAAAATGCTGAGGGCCGCAAGAAAGGCATGCCTGCGCTACTGCTGTTTGACGATGAACCGAATGTTCCCCCGCCACCGTTATTGCCGGGGATGCTTAACTGGCTGACCGTGCCGCGGAAACCAACGCCCGGACCAACGACCGATCCGCCACGGTTCGGCGAGCTCGCTGGTATCGTCCCGGCTCCGGCCGGAGGCGAACCGCCCATACCCCCGGGACCCTGCATCCCGCCCGGGCCTTGCATGCCACCCATTCCAGACTGACCGCTTGTACCCTGCATACCAGCCATGACGAGTGTGCCCCCCGGCCCTTGCATGCCCCCTGGCCCTTGCATGCCCCCCGGGCCTTGCATGCCCCCCGGCCCTTGCATGCCCCCCGGCCCTTGCATGCCAACGGGCCCTTGCATGCCAACGGGCCCTTGCATACCGCCGGGGCCCTGCATACCACCCATACCGAGCTGACCGCCGGCACCTTGCATGCCGCCGAGACCGCCCAAGCCCTGCATGCCTCCCGGGCCTTGTTGCATTCCGCCCGGCCCCCCAGCCCCCATCAGTTGCTGCAGCTGGCGCTGCATCGCGCCCCCCGGTCCATTCGGGTTCAGGCCGCTCATCGGGTTCGAAGGATCCGAACCAGGCGGTGGGCAAGGCTTCATTGGCGGTGCGCCTGGTCCGGGTGGTTGAGCACCCGGCGGAACGCATTTCAGCGTCTGTGATTGCGCGGCCGATGCAGGCAGCAGGCCCCACGCCAGCATCGCAAGCAGTGGTGCGAGCAGAGATCGTCGATTCACGTCGTCTTCTCCGGATTACAGCGCCGGCACCGTGTAGTCACCTCCGAGGCGCAGCACGTAGATCAGCGCCTTGAGGTGATTGGTGCGGGCATCAATCAAGTCAACGCTCTTCTGTCGTTCGGCGACGATGGAAGCCGAATCGTTCCCCTTGCTTGCCATGACGGTGTCGCGGTAAGCACTCTCGGCCCAGGCTAGCTGGTCCTTCGCGTTTGCATACTGGATCAGTGACTGACTGATCTCCATGCGCACGCGCTTTTTGGAATCGATCAGGTTGTATTCGATCTGGGTCTTGTTGTTGGCAGCGGCCAGCACGTCAGCGCGGTATAACGCCGAGGTCGGGATCGGGAACGTCACCGAAAAGCCGTAGGCATTGGTCTCGTTGTAGGTGGTGCCGCTCGACGTATACGATGGCGTGCGCGAGTACCAGATGGACGGGTAGATGTCGATGTTGTGTGTCTTGTCGACCATTTGCAGGTTGGCATCGGCGGATTTCAGCGAGCTCTCGATAGCCAGCAAGTCAGCACGCTTTGCGTACGCATTGCTGATCAGGGTCTCGGCGTCAAGGTCGCGCGGCTCGACGGCCAGCGTGCCGAGCGGCTCAGGAATCTCGCGGCTGCCTTCCTGCATGTAGGTCAGCATCGCGTGCGAGAGGTACTTGATATCCTTGTTCAGATCGCCCTGGATGCGCTTACTTTCTGATAGCGCAGCCTGAGCGTCCTGACTGTTGAGCACAGCGAGGCGCGCATTGGATTTTTCCAGCGCGAGCCAGATTTCTTTCAGACGCAGTGCGTCGATGAAGATCATCACGGCCTCGCCCTCGATATTGCGCTTGTACCAGTCGAGCTCGACTTTGTTGCGGCCGACTTCGGCTTCCGCATAGTCAGCGCGCGACGAGCGCTTCCCGGCGCCCTCGAGTGTGAAGGACAGGCTCACCGTGTCCGACTGTGGCGAGATGAAACCGGTATACGGCGTCGTTTTGTAATAAGAGCCGCGGCTGTAGGTCACCGATGGATTGATGTTCGGGAAAGACATGGTGCTGACAGCAGCGACTGCGCTGTCGATGGCGAGGTGCTTGCCCTTGATCGAGCTATTGTTCTGCTGTGCTGCCTTGACGAAGTCATCGATTCGAAAAGCTCGGAAGTTCATGCCTTCGATTTTCAGCGCATCGTCTTGTGCGAAGGCGGGTGCCATTGCAACCAGGACCGAAATGCTTGCGACGCGAAGCAGATTTTTTTTCATGTTGAGATAGCAGATGGAGTATGCGGGCGGCCGGTTTATTTTCATGACGGCTGGTCGAAAACGTCGGAGTTGTCGGGCTCCAAAGCCGCCGATCGGATTTCCGCTGATTCTCGGGGATTTTTCTTTGTAGAAACATTACAAGTGCGTAATGTCAAAATTTTGTAATGATTTGAGCAGCCGGTAATCAGCGTGACAAGCCCGGACATGGCAACTTTGCAATCTTAAAAATGCCGGTGATCGCCATATTCATGGCGATCCTCCCTTGAATTTTTCTATCTGCTGTCGATTGGTCTAGGTCGAATTACAAACAGGAGGGCAAGGAATCCTTACAAATAGGAATATTTTTGTGAGCGGGATTCCCGGCTGAATTCATGGGGCAAGCAAGCATGCAAGGCTGGCAGCGGTGCAGGTGGATGCGTATCCACCGGTTGTGCCTGCTTGCGCTCGCGCTGGTGACAGCCGTCAGCCTGCCATCCGCTGCCGCTGATTGCACCGCAAACGCCAGTCCGACATCAGATTGCACCAACCTCAGCCTCGCCCAGCAATACATCAATGCCAACGTCGGTGCTGCCGTCACGGTCAAGTCGCGGACCACCAATGTGCCGGCCGTGCAGGTCACTGCCGACCAGGCCAGCTTTACCAACAGCGGCACCTTGCTGGGCGACTCCGTCGGCGCGCAGGGCCTCAACATCGGCTCGACTGCCAGTGCGATCACGGTGGGTACGGTAGCCAACAGTGGCACCATCCAGGGTTACTCCGATTCTGTCGGCATCCTCGTCAAGTCCGGCGCGACCGTCACGACGATGACGAACAGTGGCGTGGTCGCCGGCGGGGCATCCAATGCCGGCATCAAAAACCTTGGCAGCACGATCACGACGCTGACCAACAACGCATCGGGCACCATCAGTTCGAGTTCGCAGGCCGGCCTGTACAACGCCACCGACACCACCACGCCCGGCACCATCGGCACGGTCAACAATTACGGCACGATTTCGGGCGCAACTTACGGCATCAATAATGCGGCTGCCAACGGGGTGTTATCGACCATCGGCACCGTGAACAACTTCGGGACGATCTCGGGCACCACGGCAGGCATTGGCAATGGCGGTGCGATCGACACGATCAACAATGCGCAGGGCGGCGCCAGCGGGCTCACCTACAAAGGCACGCTGCCGACCAATTACAACATCAAGATCATCAGTACCAGCAGCTATGGCAAGCTGTCTTATTTGGATGCCAGCACCACGAGCAGCACGAATTTCGGCATCTACACCGGATCCAGCGTCAAGGTCGGCACCTACAGCAGCGTGCTGTCCGGCTTGTCGGCATCCAATATCAGTGCCCTGACCGGTACGTACCAAACCTATTCCTGGTACCTGAACAACCGAACCGGCAACATTTGGGACCTGATCATTGGTACCAGCACCGAAGACACGCAGACATCACTGTCGACGGCGGCGTATGCGCTCTCCAGCGTGCTGGCGATCAAGAGCGCTGCCGTCATCAATGGCTTGCAGTCCGACTGTGCCATCGCCCCCGCGCAGAACGCCTGCGTGTCTGTCAGTGGCCGTCACGCGCAGGCAATTGGCCGCAACGCCAGCGACAATGGCGGGGCTTTCGTGATTGCGGTGCGCCTCAGCGACAGCGTGCGCCTGGGTTTGAACAGCGACCAAAGCTTTGGCGGGCGCATTGGCGATGGCAGCCTGCGATTGACCGGCAATGATTCACTGGTTGGTGCCTTCATTGACTGGAAGCCGCAGCGCAGCGGCGGTGGCTTTGCCGTCAAGCTGTCGGCCGGCTATGAAAAATCCCCGCTGTCGATCACGCGCGCAGTGACAGGTTATAGCGAGCCCGGCTCAGGATCGACCGACCTGAAGACGCGCGGCCTGCAACTGACCGCGCGCTATGCGGCGGACTTTGGCGGCTGGCTGCAGCTGACGCCATATGCCGGCGTCCGGCAATTGCGCCAGACTGTCGACGCCTACCAGGAATCGGCTGCGGGAAGTGTGTCGGCGCCGCTGTCCTACAGTGCGCTGGCGGCGACGAGCAAGGTTGGTCTGGCGGGCCTGGAAATGGACCTGGCCCTCGACGACATGGTGCATCTGGTGGCGTCCGGGGGCATCGAATCCAATTTGTATGACAGCGATGTGTACTACATTGCATCAGGCGTGACCGGGCTGACGCCGATACAGCTCAGCACCAGTTCAACGCGCCGGCGCGCGAACGCGAGCCTCGGCTTTTATGTGCTGTTGTCCCCGGACAGCCGGCTGTCACTGACAGGCATATACCGCGAAGAAGCGTGGGACGGGCTGCGGACGGCACGCTTGCTGGCGACTTATACGGCGGGCTTCTGAGGCTTGCCTGAAACGAATCGCAGACATTCGTGATTGATGGCGGGGCAGTATGCTCGCCGAAATCCATTCATGCCGGGACTGGCAGCCCCAGGTCATCCAGCATCATGTCAATCAGGTCGCGTGCGAAACCGGGCAAGTGTTCGCGGCTTTTCACGCAAATCGACAGTTTGCGCAGCGACCATGCATCCGACAGCCGTGCATGCCGTATGCGCATCGATTTTTCATAGCGGCGTGCCGAGGATTCGGGAACGATGCCGATCGCGACATTGGCCTCGATGATGCGGCAGGCAGCTTCGAAATTGCCGACCCGGATGCGGGTGCGCTGCGTGCGGTGATGTTCGCTGGCGACTTGTCCGAGGAAATTGCTGATCGCGCTGCCTTCTTGCAGGCAGACCTGGTCATACTTCAGCGTCTTGAGGAAATCAACTTCGTCCAGCGTCGACAACTCGTGATCAGGTGAGGTGACCACCACCAGTCGGTCATCGCGGTAGGGAATCACTTCCAGTCCTTCGGCTTTCACGTCCCCGGCCACGATGCCGATATCGGCCACACCCTCGTGGACGGCACGGACGATCTCGGGGCTCAGGCGCTCGCGCAAGTCGACATCGACGTCGGGATGGGTCGCAAGGAAAGCCGGCAGGATGGCCGGGATGAAATCGATGGTGGCGATGGTATTGGCTTGCAGCCTGAGCGTGCCTTTGATGCCGCGTACGAATTGCTGCAGTTCGCCGCACATGCGCTCGAGGTTCTGGTTGACATCGCGCGAGTGGCGCAGCACCACTTCGCCGGCCGGGGTCAGGGTCAGGCCCTGTGCAGTCCGGTGGAACAGCTTGAGTCCCAGGCTCTCCTCGAAGCGTTTCAGGCGCGAACTGGCCGCGGGCAGGGACAGGCATGAGCGCTCGGCGCCGGCCGTCAGGCTGTGCAATTCGGCGATATGCGTCAGCAGCCGCAAGTCGGCAAAATCGAAATGCATGTTCATCGACGCGTCTCCCAGTCGAATATCGGTATCGTTTTCTGTCGACTATAAAGAGCCTGCATCCGGCTGGCAACGACGGGCGTTCGCCTTGGGCCGGCCGGATATTGCTGACTATCGGGTCAGTGGCATGACGGCCAGTCGGGGATTGACAACAGGCCGGTACGGGAGGCTAAGCTATCGCTGCGTGCCATCTCGGTGCTGGTCGAGGCTGCGTGCCACGCGCAGGCCGACGAATTCATAGCGGCTGGTGGTGTTATAGCGAAAACGATAAGCCGGGCGCAGGAAGCGCGGCCAGTTGACCCAGGAGCCGCCGCGCACCACGCGCAGGTCACAATCGCCGTCCATCCGCGCGGCCCCGTTGGCGGGCGCGTCTTCGTAGTGGGGCGTCCAGCAGTCCTCGGTGCGTTCCCACACATTGCCCAGCATGTCGTACAGGCCGAAGGCATTCGGCTTGCGCGTGCCGACCGGATGCGAGCGCTCGTGCGCGTTGTTGCGATGCCACGCAAAATCATCCAGCGACGACAGGTTCACGCCGGCCGGGAAGGTCTTGTCGCTGCCGGCTCGCGCCGCGTATTCCCATTCCGCTTCAGTGGGCAGTCGGTAGTCCTTGCCGCTCAGCTCGCGTAGCTTGTCGATGTAGGCCTTCGCCTCTTCCCAGTTGATGCTGTCGACCGGCAGCGTGTCGCCCTGTCGCGCGCTCGGGTTGTAGCCCATGACGGCGACCCATTCGCGTTGGGTCACTTCATGTGTGCCCAGCGCGAAAGCGGGGACGGTGACGGCGTGCTTCGGACTTTCTTCAAAGCCGACGTCGATGTCCTTTTCATCGTCGGTCGCCGGCGGGCTGCCCGGCGCAGGCGAACCCATCACCATCCGGCCGGCAGGTATCGTCGTCATCTGCGGGCAGGCATCGCAATCGCGGAAAGTCACTGCCGGCGCAGCATGGGCCATCGAAGGCAGCACGAATGAAAGCACGAGCGAGCTGGCCGCAAGCGCGGCACAGGCGGCCGGCTGGTGCCAGCGGGGCAGGGGAATAGTTGAACGTTCGATCACTCGCGAGCCGGTATTGCGTCGTGTTTTACAGGGCATGGCCAGGCCATCTCGCCGATGCGGCCATGCAGCATGAGAGGCGCAAGTGCTTCGTTTCGCCCGCCATTCTTTGACGGATTTGATTGTGCTGCGTGCCGCTGAATTGGCGATTTCGCATTTCTGATACCGGACTCAAAAAAATAAAAACCCCGAATTCTTACAAGTTCGTCAGCGACCAGAGTAGATTCCCTATCCGCTGCCATGCATATATAAAAACCATGTCTGACGGCTAACCCGCATTACATTAAATATCAGGGGAGACACCTATGCTCAAAAAGCACAAGCCATCGCTGGCCAGGTTGGGAGCGATCCTTGCCGGAGCCATCGTATCCGGTTCGGCGCTGGCCGGCGACGTTACTGCCGATCGCCTTGCCAACAGCGAACGCGAGCCGCAAAACTGGCTCAATCACCACGGTAACCTCGAAGCACATCGCTTCTCGGGCCTGGACCAGATCAACACCAAGAACGTGAAGAAGCTCAAAGTCGCGTTCACCTACGCCATGGGCGGCACCCAGGGCGGCGGCAAGGAAGTCATTCAGTACCAGTACGCTGGCCTGGAAGGCACCCCGGTCGCAGAAGACGGCTTCCTGTACCTGACCACCGGCTGGGGCGTCGTCACCAAGCTCGACACCCGTGGCGGCATCCCGCGCATGGTATGGCAGTTCAACCCGGCAGCTGATCCGGACTACGCGACCACCGTCGCTTGCTGCGGTATCGACAACCGCGGTGCTGTCCTGGCCGGCAATATGGTGGTCTCGCCCGTCATCGACGGCCGTATCGTCGCGCTGAACAAGACCGACGGCACCAAGATCTGGGAAGCGCAAGTCGCCAACCCGGGCATCGGTGAAGTCATCACCGGCGCACCCCTGATCGTCAAGGACATGGTCGTCACCGGCATGGCCGGCGCTGAATACGGCGTCCGCGGCTGGCTCGAAGCCCTTGACCTGAAGACCGGCAAGCGTCGCTGGCGTACCTACACGATTCCTGGCCCGGGCGAACCTGGTCATGAAACGTGGAAGGACAAGAACAACGCCTGGAAGACCGGCGGCGGCACCACCTGGGTCACCGGCTCCTACGATCCTGAGCTGAACATCATCATCTGGGGTACCGCTAACCCGGGTCCGGACTGGGATGCGGCTTATCGTCCTGGCGACAACCTGTGGACCGACTCCACGCTGGCTTTCGACGCCGACACCGGCAAGATCAAGTGGGGCTTCCAGCACACCCCGAACGATCCGTATGACTATGACTCGATCGCCGAAAACACCTTCGTCGATACGCAGATCAACGGCAAGTTCGTGCGTGCGACCATCCACTCGAACCGTAACGGCTATGTGTACGCACATGACCGCAAGACCGGTGAGCCGCTGTGGTGCACCCAGTTCGTCGACAAGCTGAACTGGTCGGGTGGTCTGGATGCCAAGTGCAAGCCGAAGACCTACGATCCGAAGAAAGACGTCCAGACCTACGCCAAGGGTTCGGCAGCTGGCCGTGGTACCGCGACCAAGGGCCGTGGCACCGTGGAAGGCGTGCTGGAGCCGGGTCACATGGGTGGCAAGAACTGGCCGCCGACGACCTACAGCCCGCAGACCGGCATGTACTACATCCCGACCATCGAGGGTTGCAACAAGGCGTTCACCGAAGTCACCGAGCCGGGCAAGCACAAGCCGCGTCAACTGTTCCTGGGCGGCGCACCGTTCTCGACCTTTGACGATGCCAACTGCGGCCGTATCTCTGGTTCCATCACCGCGATCGATGTCAGCACCGGTAAAGTCGCCAACAAGGTCCACACCAAGCACCCGCAGCTGGGCGGCCTGATGACGACCGCTGGCAACCTGCTCTTCTCGGGCCATGCAGACGGCCAGGTCGTTGCGTATGACGCAACCACCATGGAAGAACTGTGGCGCTTCGAGACCGGCTCCGCGATCAACGCGCCGCCGATGAGCTACATGGCCGATGGCAAGCAGTACGTCGCGATTGAAGTGGGCCTCGGCGGTGCATGGCCGCAGTGGTTCGTCAGCGCGACCCCGGAACTGAAGGCTCAGGTTCCGAGCAACATGCTGTACGTGTTCGCTCTCGATTAATCGTGTAGCGGGTACACTGAACGGGGCCGGGGCAACCTGGCCCCGTTTGGCTTTGCGAGAGCAGGGCCACACGTATGAATATTCACCAGAGGTAACGATTCATGAAACGCTTCAACCATAAAACCAAGACCCTCACCATCGCAGCTTTGTCCGCCCTGTCGCTGTGGGCCGCCGTCCCCGGCATGGCCTCGGCTGAAACGGAGTCGGGTGATCGCGAAGAAATCGTCGTTCCGCGCGGAGGCGGACGTGCAGCCTTCGTGAAATTCAACTGCATTACCTGCCACATGCCGGACGGCCGTGGCGGCCAGAATGAAGGTGGTTATGGCGCTGACCTGCGCGTGACCCCGTTGACCGAAGACCAGGTGGCATTCACCATCACCGAAGGTCGCATGCAGAAGGGCATGCCATCGTTCAAGGGCCAGATTGATCCGGATACCATTCGCCAGCTGGCGAAGTTCATCAAGGAAGACTTGAAGCTGAAGAAGTAATTCATTCAGCGGCAGCGCATGGGAGCGCTGCCGGCAGGGTTAAACGCCGGCAGCCGCTCCGTCACCGCAGGCGCAAGCCAGTTAGCCGGCGAGCACGAAGCTGCCGGCGTGCAGTGATTACTTGCCCTTGCGGGCTTCGGCCAGCTGCTCAGGCGTCATCAACGCTTCAAGCTTGGCCTGGGTCTTTTCCAGGTCGAGGCGCGCAAAGCCATGGCCGGCCTTCATTTCGTCGTCCAGCCAGTGCCAGGCTTGCACGAAATTCTTGTGCTTGCCGAAGCCGACCTGCACATAGACCATCTTCAGCAGGCGATTGCCATACTTGTTCTTGCGCTCGGCCAGTTTCTGCCCGATCGCGCGCGTCTCGCTGAAATCACCCGACTCCATCGCGACCTCGAACGCATCGCGGCCCTGGATGAACAAGCGCATGTTTTCGTTCTCGAAGTCGCATTTTTCCTGCGTCTCCTCCATGCACTTGAACGCATCTTCTGCCCAGGCGCCGCTGGCCGTGGCCAGCAAGGCGGCGAATGCGGCCGTCGCCAGCTGGCGGGATGCAAACTTCGTGGTCAACATGATGGTCTCCGTAGCGTCAATATCGTCACTTGTCGAGCACCGCCAGGGCCTTGGCCTTGGCAGAGTCGAAGTAATAGACGGCCGAGCTGAACTGGCCGCTCGAGCCGACTTCATAGACGCCGACCATGTCGATCTTCACGGCGTCGCCGGTGCTGCGGTTCACCGCATCCCATGTGAACACGATAGCAGCCGAGTTGCCCTTGATGAAGGTCTTTTTGATCTGGTAGCTGGCCTTGAAGGTCTTGAACTCCGCTTCCAGGTACTTGCCCAGCTCGTCGCGGCCCGATTGCTTCGACAGCGGCGTTTCGCGCGTGGCATTCGACGAGAAGTACTTCAGGAAGGCGGCGCTGTCATTGGCTTCCATCGCCGAGTTGTACTCGGTCATCGCGTCCTTGACCAGGTGCTCGACCTGCATCTCGACCGAGCCGGCGGCCAGCGCCGAGCCTCCGGTGGCGAGGGCTGCCGCCATCGCGACCGTGCCGATCAGGGTGCGGCGGGTGAAAATTGATCGTGTCGATCGTGTCATTTATCTCTCCAGTTTGGTATCGTCATGTTCGCGTTCCTTTGCGCGCAAACGAGGTCGCGCACAAGTGTGGAAGCGAAAAAATGCATGGCCCGGGGCAAACGCAACGCGTCTGGGAGCCGCAGCCCGGCAATCATAGCCGTGCCCGCCGGTGATGGGTCCGGCACAGGGTTTTAAATGATGGAAGACGGGTTTGGCCAGACGGAAGCGGCCAGCCCGAAAAAATAATACAGGGGACAAGATGTCAGAAAGATCCGCCGTTTGGCTGGAGGTCGCAGTCAACGGGCCATGGTCGCGCGAGCGCCAGCCCGCGATCCCGATCACCGAGGACGAAATCGTCGAGCAGGCCATCGCCTGCGCGCACGAAGGTGCGTCCATCATCCATTTTCATCCGTACGACCCGGCCACGGGCCGCCAGCGCGATGCGTATGAAATTTATGCGCCCGTGATCGAGCGGGTGCGCTCCAAGGTCGACGTCATCTGCTACGGCACGCTGCCGTTCGCCGGCGATGTCGATGCCAAGGAAGCGATGTCGGCCGAGCAGCGCTTTGCGGCCGTCGACAAGCTGGCGCGCAGCGGCTTGCTCGAATGGTCTGTCGTCGATCCGGGTTCGACCAACATCAGCACGCGTGCCGCGCTGGCCTCGGGCCATGAGGGCTTCGTCTATACCAATCCGGAGTCGCATATCCGCCATGGCCTCGAGCTGTGTCGCCACTACGGTCTGCATCCTTCGTATGCGATCTATGAGCCGGCTTTCATGCGCCTCGGCTCGGCTCTGGCCCAATGCTATCCGGGCGTGCCGCAGCCCATCTACCGACTGATGTTTTCCGATACGCTGACCTTCGGCTTCCCGCCGCGTGCATGGGCCATCGACGCCTATCTCGAATTGCTGGCCGAGGAAGATCCGGGTGCACGCTGGATGGTGGCCGGGCTCGGCGCTGAAATCGCGCCCATGATTGACGAGATCGTGTACCGCGGCGGCCATGTGCGCGTCGGCCTCGAAGATGTCCCCATGGGTCACAAGATCGGCAATCTCGCGCAGGTGCGTGATGCACGCTCCCGCATTGAAGCCGCTGGCGGACGACCGGCAACGGCTGCAGAAATCCGGCAAAGCCTGAAGGCCGTCAAGGTGCCCGCTTGAGGTAACATCCCGCATCACCTGCCGGTCACCGCCGGCGAAAACTAAAATCCAACCATACAATGGGGACACCGATGGAAGCAGTGCAGAATAACGATAACGGGCTGTCATTCGAGGAAGCGACCTATCGCAAGGTCGCATGGCGGCTGATCCCGCTGCTGCTGCTGTGCTATGTGATCGCCTATCTCGATCGCGTCAACGTCGGCTTCGCCAAGTTGCAGATGATGGATGAGCTGGGCTTCTCCAACACCGTGTACGGGCTGGGCGCCGGCATCTTCTTCGTCGGCTACTTCCTGTTCGAAGTGCCGAGCAACATCATTCTTCACAAGGTCGGTGCGCGCGTCTGGATCGGCCGCATCATGATCACCTGGGGCTTCCTGTCGGCGGCGATGATGTATGTGTCTTCGCCGGAGATGTTCTATGTGATGCGCTTCCTGCTCGGTATTGCCGAGGCCGGTTTCTTCCCCGGCATCATCCTGTACCTGACCTACTGGTATCCGGCGCACCGCCGTGGCCGCATGACCGCGATGTTCATGACCGGCATTGCCTTGTCGGGCGTGATCGGCGGTCCGCTGTCGGGCGCGATCATGAAGCATGCGCATGGCATCAACGGCCTCAGTGGCTGGCAGTGGATGTTCGTGCTCGAGGGCCTGCCCTCGGTCGTGATGGGCGTGGTCGTGATCCTCGCGCTGAAGGACCGCATCGTCGACGCCCACTGGCTGACCGAAGAGGAAAAGACGCTGCTGATCGGTAACATCGCCGCTGAAGACGCGACCAAAGAAGACCACAACATCCTGCACGTGATGGGCTCGGGCCGCGTGTGGCTGTGCGCGGCCATCTACTTCAGCTACGTGATGGGCCTGTACGGCGTGTCGTTCTGGATGCCGACCATCATCAAGGGCATGGGTTATTCGGACCCGCTCGACGTCGGCCTGATCTCCGCGATCCCGTACGGCGTTTCGGTGGTGGTGATGCTGCTGGTGGCCGGCAGCGCCGACCGCAGCGGCGAGCGCCGCTGGCATGTGGCCATTCCCGGTCTGCTGGGCGCAGTCGGCCTCGCGCTGTCGGTGGTATTTGCCAAAGACCCCGCGCTGGCGATCGCCGCGCTGACGCTGGGTCTGTCCGGCATCATGGCCACGCTGCCGCTGTTCTGGAGCCTGCCGACCGCCTTCCTCGGCGGTGCCGGTGCGGCTGCCGGCATTGCGCTGATCAATTCGCTCGGCAACCTGTCCGGCTTTGCCAGCCCGTATGCGGTCGGCTGGCTCAAGGATGCGACCGGCTCCACCGATGCCGGCGTTTACCTGCTGGCCATCGGCATGGTGATCGGCGCCATCCTGACGCTGTCGGTGCCGGCGCGGCTGGTGAACGGCAAGCGCGACTGAAATCGGGACTGAAAGCGGGACTGCTACGGCGCAAGCGCTGCCCCGCTATAACGACAAAGGCCTCGCGCCGGCAATGCCGGGCGAGGCCTTTTTCTTTGACTTACAACGCTTGCAGGAAGGCGATCAGGTCGGCCCGTTCTTTCTTGCTCAGCTTTGCGAACGCATCGCGCGAGGCCGTCGCTTCGCCGCCATGCCACACGATCGCCTCCGTCAGGTTGCGCGCGCGGCCGTCATGCAGGAAGTTCGTGCTGCCATTGACCTGCTTTGACAGGCCGATGCCCCACAGCGGTGACGTGCGCCAGTCGCTGGCGCCTGCCTTGAAGTCCGGCCGGCCGTCGGCCAGCTCCGGTCCCATGTCATGCAGCAGCAAGTCGGTATACGGGCGGATGCGCTTGTTGCCCAGTTGCGGCAGCGCCGGGTAGGCACGGGTCTTCAGTTCCGGCACATGGCATTGCGTGCAGCGGGCAGCGGCGAACAGCTTCTCGCCGTGCAGCACGGCCGGGTTGCCGGTGTCGCGTGGCGGCGGCACATCCAGCGCACTGACCCAGAACGCGATCTGGCCCCACAACTCCTCGCTCAGTTCGGTCTTCTCGGTCAGCTTCTCCTGCTGGCAAGCCTTCTGTATCGGCGGGCAGTTCTGCTCCGGGTACAGCGGCGACGTGATGCCGATATCGCCGTGGTAAGCGCCCGCGATCTGCTGCTTCAGGCTGGGCTGGTTGGCCTTCCAGCCGAAGCGGCCGAGGCTGGTCTTGTCATTGACATCGTCGCGCACATAGTTCGGGCGGCCGTTCAGGCCCTGCGCCTTTTGCGCGTCGGCCAGCGCGAGGATATCGGCCTCGCTGACGGCCTCCAGATAGCCGAGGCCATAGATCGCCTGCGTATTGCGCAGCGAGGTCATCAGGCCCGTTGCCAGCGGGCCGAAGTTCAGCTTCTCCACACGAATCACCGGCTTGCGCAGTTCGATCGTCTCGCCATCGGCGAAGCGGAACTGGCTGGTCTTCCAGTCGACATGCACCTCGGCTTCGCCGGTCTGTCGTTTCTGGTCCTTGCTCTCGATGATGTCGAAGGACTGGATCTGCACGCCGTAATTCGGGTCCGGGTTCGGGCCGCCGTGCGGACCTTCGCCGGGAATCGACAGTCGCAGCGTCTGCTGCAACAGCGGGCCGCTGCTGCCTTCCGGCACGCGGCCGCGGCCGGCCTGCACATGGCACTGCACGCACGAGGTCGCGAGGAAGGTCGGGCCCAGTCCCCAGCCGCCGCCACCCGGACCGGGCTGCGACAAGTCCCACCATTTCGAGATATCGGCGTTCGGGATCGCGATCCAGAAGTTGTTGAACACCTTTTCGCCGGCGCGGAATTGCTGCTGCTGTTCCGGCAGCATGTCGGCCACCGGCTGCAGGTAGGATGCATGGGCGGGCACCGCCTTGGCGGCCGGGGTGTTTTCGGTGTTGGCTGCCTGGTGCAGGCTCCACAATCCGGCCGCGGCACAGAGCGCGGCCAGGGTCTTGGCAATGGATGTTTGTTTCATGTCTCGGGACGGATAGCTGCCGCAATGCGGCGATGCTGCGATGCCGTGCGGCTGCAGGTGCTTGTTTGTGCATATCTTCGCATGGGCAGCGCCGGCTTGCATCCCGGGCCGCATCCAGCAGGCGATCCCGCACGCTATCGGGGTCGACATCGTCGCCGGCGCGCGGGGGCCGGGGGCCGGCTGGTATCATCGTGCGCAGAGCCAGAACAACAAACCCCCAGGAGACGGATGGACAGGTTCCAGAGCATCGACGCTTTCGTGCGCGTGGCCGAGGCTTCCAGCTTTGCCGATGTCGCGCGCCAGCTCGGCGTGTCGAAGTCCGTCATCACCAGCCGCGTGCAGCAGCTCGAGGAGTTCGTCGGCGCGCCACTGTTCCACCGCACCACCCGCCACGTGCGCCTGTCCGAGACCGGCGAGCTGTTTTACAAGGAGTGCGCCGATCTGATCGCGCGCGCCAATGGCCTGGTCGACCAGATGCGCGAATCGCGGGTGTCGCCGACCGGCACGCTGCGCATCCATGCGCTGCCCGGCTTCGTGCTCGGCCACATGGCCCACTTGCTGAACCAGTTCCAGAACCTGTACCCGGGCATCGCGATCGACCTCACCGTCAACGACGCCGTGGTCGACCCGGTAAAAGAGGGCTTCGACTGCGCGCTGCAGATCTTCCCGCCAGCGTCCGAAGACCTGATCGAACGCCGACTGTTCCAGGTGCGGCGCATCTTCTGCGCGTCACCCGCCTACCTTGCGCAGCACGACCCGGTGCGCATGCCGGAAGACCTGCAGCAGCACCGGCTGGGGCTGTACTCGCGCTAT
This sequence comes from Pseudomonadota bacterium, assembly GCA_039806045.1. Lineage (GTDB taxonomy): Bacteria > Pseudomonadota > Gammaproteobacteria > Burkholderiales > Burkholderiaceae_D > Pernthalerella. The sequence continues at coordinate 45,432 of JBDKLN010000228.1, read as the reverse complement.
CCGTCGCGCGACCGCTGGGTGTTCAGCGGGCAGGACCGGCAAGTCATCCTCGACCTGAAGCCTTCGCTGCGCACCAACAGCGTCCACATGCTGCGCGACTATGCGATCGACGGCGGCGGCATTGTCTGCATCCCGACCGTGGTCGCGGCCGAGATGATCGGCGCCGGCAAGCTCAGCCTGTTGCTCGATCAATATCAGCTGTCCCACTTCTGGCTGTCGGCTGTGTTCCCCAAGACGCAGCGCAACATGTACAAGCTGCGACTCTTCCTCGACCACATCACGCAGAGCTTTTCCGAGATCCCGCCGTGGGATCTGGACATGCTTGCGCACGACGCCCAGCGTGCCGCCGCGCGCTGATCCGTGCGCCGGGCTTCGGGCTGAACGTCGCGTCCGGCCGCGCTGGCATGCGGCGCTGCCGCATAAACGCCGGGCGGCTGATTGTTCGGTTTTGCCGAACACGCTGGTCGGCGTCCCCGGTCTTCTGTTTTCCGCGCTGCCGGTCTACAGTCCAGCATCAGAAGAAATCGCGTGCAGGGCGGAGCCGTCAGCGCTCCGCTTCATGCCCTCGAATAAACGGCAAAGCAAACACAGGAGACCCCATGTCAACGTTCGTCACCCGCTTCGGCTCGCTCGACAATTACGAGAAGGGCCATATCGAGATCATCAACGACAGCCCGAAGAACTACGCGTTCTCCAACGTGTTCGAGGTTGCCGGCAACGCGAAGCCCTATGAAAAGATCGCCGTGGCCAAGAATCTTGAATACGTGATCGAGGCCATTCGGGCCGAAGGCACGTCGGGCTGGATGGCGGCCTCGCATGACGAATTCTGTGTGGTGATGGATGGCGACGTGACCGTCGAATACGTCAAGCTCGACAATCCCGATGCCGTCGCACCGGCCGGCAAGGACGGCACTGTCGCCGTGGCTGGTGAGCCGCAGGGCAAGCGCATGGGCACCATTCGCCTCAAGCGCGGCCATCAGGCGATGCTGCCCAAGGGTGCAGCCTATCGCTTCAACAGCGCCAAGACCTCGGTAATGATCCAGCAAACCATCCTCGGCGACCTGACGGTCCAGAAATGGGCAGAGATCTGCTACAAGTGATCGCCCGCATCGCTCACGACCACGCATAACAGCAACGCCGGACTCGGCCATTACCGCAGACAGCGCAGGCACCAGAGCGCTGACGCGGCCACCCCGGCGAACGACACGACAAACAGGAGACCTTCATGAACGCAGTCACCGAAAAGATGCCGGCCACCGTTGCAGGCTACAAGACCTTCGAACTTGGCGCTTTCACCTTCCAGCGCGACGAGTACTTCGTCAACATCACCTGGCCGGTCAAGCACGGCCGCCAGTCGCATACCATCAGCGCCGACGCCTTCCTGCGCGCACTGATGCGCGACGTGGCCTGGGGCTTCTTCTATGGCGTGGTCAATTTCGACCCGGTATTCGGCACCCGCAACCTGTACGGCAAGGTCGAGTTCTTCGGCGGCCGCCTGAACGAGCACTATCACAACAATGGCCTGTCTTATACCGAAGTGTTCGACACGCCGGTGGCCATGAAGCTGATCAAGGCGATCCTCGCTGACTGGGTCAACGAAGGCTTCGATCCGTTCGCCGCGCCGATGGAAACCGGCGACGCAGCCTTCGGTGAAAAGCATGGCGACAACCTGGCCGCCATCGACCGCTATCGCGTGCCGACCAAGCGCATGCCCGGCCTCGAAGGCGATTCGCCGCTGCGTGGCGACGACAACGGCTACCCGATCAACCGCGCCTTCGCCGACGTCTCTCAGGACAAGCCCGAGATCCACGCCGAGCCCGGCTTCGAGAAGGAACTGCACGCCTTCAACCTGTTTGCCTACTTGTCGCGTTCCGACGTGACCTGGAACCCGTCGGTGACTTCGGTCTGCAAGAACAGCCTGTTCTGCCCGACCACCGAGGAATACATCCTGCCCATCATCCACGGCAATGACCGCGTCGAATGGTTCCTGCAACTGTCCGACGAGATCATGTGGAACATCAGCGACAAGAACACCGGCCGCCCGCGCGCCCGCGTGCAGATGAAGGCCGGTGACGTGGCTGCGATGCCGGCCGATATTGCGCACCAGGGCTTCTCGAAGAAGCGCTCGATGCTGCTGGTGTGGGAGAACGCGAACCCGAACATCGTGAAGATGTACGAGTCCGGCGAGCTGCCCCCGTACCCGGTCGAGTTCTGAGTATCCCCTCGATCAGCTACTGCGCGACCTGAGTCCGTCCTCCCGGTGCTCGCCAATGGATTGCGGCTGCTTCGGCGAATACGCCGAAGCTGTTCGCCAAGCACGATGCATGCATCGTGAAACCCTTGGTTCACTTCCTCAGAACGGACTCAGCCCGCTCGCTACGCTTCTCGAGCGGATACGGCCAAACGTCATTTTGTAAAAACCTGGCAGGTGATGACGCTCCTGCTGTGGGATCGCTCGCGCCTATTCAGCCGAATACAGGTCAGACATGAACAACGTACAAAACAAGCTCTTCATCGGTGGCAAATTCGTCGACGCGCTGGATGGCGCGACTATCGATGTGCTTAACCCGCACGACAACTCGCTGATCACGCGCGTCGCCGAAGCCAAGGCGGCCGATGTCGATGCGGCCGTCGCCGCGGCCGAGCGCGCCTTCCCGGTCTGGAGCGGCATGGCCGCCGCCGAGCGCGGCAAGCTGCTGCTGAAGCTGGCCGACCGCATCGAAGCCGAAGCCGATGCGCTGGCACAGCTGGAAGCGATCGACACCGGCCACCCGATCCGCGATGCGAAGAACATCGACGTGCTGCGCACCGCCGCCTGCTACCGCTACTTCGGCGGCATGGCCGACAAGTTCCAGGGCAGTGTGGTGCCGGTCGAAGCCGGCTTCCTGAACTATGTGACACGCGTGCCGATCGGCGTCGTCGGCCAGATCGTGCCGTGGAATTTCCCGCTGATGTTCACCAGCTGGAAGCTGGGCCCGGCGCTCGCTGCCGGCAACACGGTGGTGATGAAACCTTCCGAGATCACGCCGCTGTCGACCCTGCGCATCGCCGAGATGATGGCCGAGATCGGCTTCCCGGAAGGCGTGGTCAACATCGTTGTCGGCTATGGCGCTACCGCCGGCCAGCACCTGGCCGACCATCCGCGCGTCGGCAAAATTTCGTTCACCGGCTCGACGGCGATTGGTCGCCGCATTGTCGAATCATCGGCGGGCAACCTCAAGCGCGTGCAGCTGGAGCTGGGCGGCAAGGGCGCGAATATCGTCTTCGAGGACGCCTTCCTGCCGGCTGCCGTCAATGGTTCGGCCTGGGCCATCTTCCATAACCAGGGGCAGGCCTGCATCGCCGGCTCGCGCCTGATCATCCATGAGCGCGTGGCCGATGAATTCCTCGACAAGTTCGTCACGCTCGCGAAATCCATTCGTCTTGGCAATCCGCTCGACCCGAACACCGAGATGGGCCCGCTGACCAGCAAGCTGCACCGCGACCGCGTGCTGAATTACGTGGAGATTGCGAAGCAGCAGGGCGGCGAAGTCCTCGCCGGCGGCAAGGCGCCGGACCATCCTGAACTGGCAGCCGGCTGCTATGTGGAGCCGACCATCGTGCGCGCGAAGTACACTGACCGCGTATCGCAGGAAGAAGTGTTCGGCCCCTTCGTGACCGTCACCACCTTCAAGGACGATGCCGAGGCACTGCAGATCGCCAATGCCACCGAATATGGCCTTGGCAGCGGCTTGTGGACCACCAACCTGCAGCGCGCGCACAAGTTTGCGCGCGACATCCGGGCCGGCATGGTCTGGGTCAACAGCTACAAGCGCGTCAACCCGGGCTCGCCGTTTGGCGGTGTCGGCCAGTCCGGTTATGGCCGCGAGATGGGCTTCGAGGCGATGCACGATTACACTGAGGCCAAGTCGGTCTGGGTCAATGTCGATGCGCAGATCCCGCCGCATTTCAAGCGCTGACCCCTCCGCAATCAGGAACAGACCGTGCGTTCATTCGTTTTCAATGGCCAGCCATCCCGCGTCGTGTTCGGCGCAGGCTCGCTGCAGCACCTCGAGCGGGAAGTGCAGCTGCTGGGCGCCACCCGCGCGCTGGTGCTGTGCACGCCCGAACAGCAGCCGCTGGCCGAAGCCATTGCACAGCGTCTCGGTGCGCGTGCTGCGGGCGTCTATCCGAAGGCCGTGATGCACGTGCCGGTCGAGACCGCGCAGGCAGCGATCGAAGAAGCGCAGCGCGTGAAGGCCGATTGCGCACTGGCTGTCGGCGGCGGTTCGACCACGGGCTTGGGCAAGGCAATTGCGCTGCAGTCCGGCCTGCCGATACTCGCGATCCCGACGACCTATGCCGGCAGCGAAATGACGCCAATCTGGGGCATGACCGAAAGCGGCCTGAAGAAGACCGGTCGCGATCCGCGCGTGCTGCCGCGTACTGTCATCTATGACCCCGAGCTGACCGTGTCGCTGCCCGCGGGCCTGACCATAACCTCGGGCATGAATGCGATCGCGCATGCGGCCGAAGGCTTGTACGCGCAGGACAGCAACCCGGTGATGGATTTGATGGCTGAGGAGGGCATACGCGCGCTGGCGTCGGCGCTGCCGAAGCTGCGCGCCAATCCGGCCGACATCGATGCCCGAGGCGATGCGCTGTACGGCGCCTGGCTGTGCGGCAGCGTGCTCGGCAATGTCGGCATGGCGCTGCATCACAAGTTGTGCCACACGCTGGGCGGCACGCTGAACCTGCCGCATGCCGAAGCGCATACGGTGGTGCTGCCGCATGCAATTGCCTTCAATGCCGCGGCTGCACCGGAAGCGATGAAGAAAATCTCGCGTGCGCTCGGTGGCGCCGACGCGGCAGCGGGCCTGTTCAAGCTGGCCAAAGACAATGGCGCGCCGACCGCGTTGCGCGAGCTCGGCATGACCGAAACCGACATCGATCGCGTGGCCAACATCGCCGTACAGAATCCGTACTGGAACCCGCGCCCCATCGTGCCGGATGCGTTGCCAGACTTGCGTGCGCTGTTGCAGCGGGCGTGGGAGGGGGCAGCGCCGGTGACTTGAAAGATTCCGCATAGTCGGAACGCAGCAGCACAACAAACAATATAGCCAACCCGAAGTACCCCAACGACGAGGAGACAGCAACATGGCAATCACGAGACGACACTTCATCCACGGTATGGCCGCAGCGGCGCTGATATCCGGCGCCGGCCTTGCCTTCGCCGCCGACACGCTGAAGATCGGTTATGTATCGCCGCAGACCGGCCCGCTGGCGCCGTTCGGCGAAGCCGACAAGTGGGTCATCGAGCAGATGAAGGGCGCGTTCAAGGATGGCATCACCGTCGGCGGCAAGAAGTACGCGGTCGAGATCGTGCTCAAGGACAGCCAGTCCAATCCGAACCGCGCCGGTGAAGTCGCCAACGACCTGATCCTGAAGGACAAGGTCGCGATGATCCTGACCGCCGGCACGCCCGAGACCGCCAACCCGGTGTCGGACGCCTGTGAAATCAATGAGCTGCCGTGCGTGTCATCGGTGGTGCCGTGGCAGCCGTGGTTCTTCGGCCGCAAGGGCGACCCGGCCAAGGGCTTCAATTACACCTATCACGTGTTCTGGGGTCTGGAAGACGTGATCGCCAACTTCACCAATGGCTGGAACAGCGTGAAGACCAACAAGAAGGTCGGCGGCCTGTTCCCGAACGACGGCGACGGCAATGCCTGGGGCGACAAGGAACGCGGTTTCCCGAAACCGCTGTCGGCGCAGGGCTACACGCTGACCGATCCGGGCCGCTTCCAGAACGGCACGCAAGACTTCTCGGCACAGATCGCCGCCTTCAAGAAGGACAATGTCGAGATCGTGACCGGCGTCGTGATCCCGCCGGATGCGAAAACCTTCCTGACGCAGGCGCGCCAGCAGGGTTACAAGCCGAAGGTCATCACGCTCGGCAAGGCACTGCTGTTCCCGGGTGCGATCGAGGCGCTGGGCGACCTCGGCGATGGCCTGACCACCGAAGTCTGGTGGACGCCGTCGCATCCGTTCAGCTCCAGCCTGACCAAACAGTCGGCCAAGGATCTCGCTGGTGCGTATGAAGCCTCGACCAAGAAGCAGTGGACGCAGCCGATCGGCTTTGCGCACGCGCTGTTCGAAGTCGCTGCCGATGCGCTCAAGCGCGCCAAGTCGACCAAGCCGAACGACATCCGTGACGCGGTGGCTGCCACCAAGCTCAAGACCGTGGTCGGCGACGTGAAGTGGGGCGGCGAAGGCCCGTTCAAGAACGTGTCCAAGACCCCGCTGGTGCTCGGCCAGTGGAACAAGGGCACCAAGCACAAGTACGAGCTCACGATCGTCAATAACAAGGCTGCGCCGAACATCCCGACCGGCGGCACCATGCGCCTGATGAACTGATCATCGCGATCATTGCGATCTTCGGAAAAGCACCATGGCACTACTCGCCCTCAGTCATGTCAGCAAGTCGTATGGCGCGCTGAAAGTGACAGATGACGTCTCGCTGTCCGTGAACGAGGGCGAGGTTCTGGGTATTCTCGGCCCCAACGGGGCCGGGAAGACCACGCTGTTCAACCTGATCTCCGGCGACGTGAAGACTGACGCCGGCGACATCGAATTCGATGGCCGTCGCATCAATGCGCTGCCGCCTTTCGAGCGCTGCCGCAGCGGCATCGGGCGCTCGTACCAGGTGCCGCAGCCCTTTGGTGCGATGAGTGTGTTTGAAAACCTGGTCACCGCAGCCTGCTTCGGCGCGCAGGTGGCCGAGAAGGAAGCCTGGGCTATTGCCTGGGAAGTGCTGCAACAGACCGGGCTGGCGCGCTTTGCGAACCAGCCGGCCGGCGGCCTCACGCTGCTCAATCGCAAGCGGCTCGAACTGGCGCGCGCGCTGGCCACGCGGCCGCGGCTGCTGCTGCTGGATGAAATCGCCGGTGGCCTGACTGAGCATGAAGCGCATGAACTGGTCGATGAACTCAAGCGCATCAAGCAGGCCGGCATGACCATGATCTGGATCGAGCATGTGGTACATGCGCTGCTCTCCATTGCCGACCGGCTGCACGTGATCAATTTCGGCAAGACCCTGTGCTCCGGCGAGCCGCAGGCCGTGATGCAGGACGCCGAAGTGCGCCGCGTCTACATGGGACTGGAGGCCTGAATGCTGCTGGAAGCGAAAGGCATCACGGCGTCCTACGGCGATGCGCAGGCACTGTTCGGCATTGACCTCAAGCTCGCGTCTGGGGAAGTGGTCGCGCTGATCGGTGCCAATGGCGCCGGCAAATCCACCTTCCTGAAGACCCTGACCGGACTGCTGCCACCCAGGCAAGGCAGCATCCGTTATGACGGACATGAACTGTCGGCGCTGGACGCGGCCGATATCGTGAAGCTGGGCATTGCGATGGTGCCCGAGGGCCGCCGTCTTTTCCCCAGCCTGTCGGTCGAAGAAAACCTGTTGATGGGCACGCTGTCGCGTCGCGCCGGCGCATGGGATCTCGCGCGTGTGTACGACCTGTTCCCCATCCTGAAAGAGAAGCGCCGCCAGCCCGGCACCTCGCTGTCCGGCGGCCAGCAGCAGATGGTCGCGATCGGCCGCGCATTGATGAGCAATCCGCGGCTGCTGTTGTGCGACGAGATTTCGCTGGGCCTGGCGCCGGTCGTGATTCGAGAGATCTACGCAGCACTGCCGTCATTGCTGGACGATGGCATGTCGCTGCTGATCGTCGAGCAGGACGTGCAACTGGCGATGCAGGTGTCGTCGCGCGTGGTCTGCCTGCAAGAGGGCAAGGTATCGCTGGAAGGCAAATCGGGCGAACTCACGCGCGAGCAGATCAGCCAGGCCTACTTCGGTGTGTGAGCGGCCCCATGAGCAAGACAAGAGGAAAGCATGACTGAAGTACTGTTGCAGGGCTTGCTGCTGGGGGGGCTCTACGCATTGTTCGCGCTCGGGCAATCGCTGATGTTTGGCGTGATGCGCCTGACCAATACCGCGCAAGGGGACTTCATCATCCTCGGCGGCTTCTTTGCGATCAGCCTGGTATCCGCCACCGGCCTGTCGCCGGGCGTTGCGCTGTTGCTGGTCGCGCCGGCCGCTTATGTGTTTGGTTATGTGTTGCAGCGCTTCGTGCTCAACGGCACCCTGGGGCGCGACCCGCTGCCTTCGCTGGTGGTGACCTTCGGGCTGGCCATCATCATCCAGAACATGCTGCTCGAAGTGTATTCCGCCGACCCGCGTTCGCTGGACACCGGCGCGCTGGCGATCGACAGCCTGACATTTGGCGACCTGACGGCCGGCACGCTGCCGTTGCTGATTTTTGCCTCTGCCGTGATCGCGACACTGGCGCTGCAGGCACTGTTTTCATTCACGTCGCTCGGCCGCTCGTTCCGCGCGGTGTCGGATGATCGCGAGGCCGCGCAGCTGATGGGCATTCGACCCGCGATCGTTTACGCACAAGCGACCGGTATTGCATTCGTGCTGATCGCGCTGGCCGGCGCCTTGCAGGCCATGCGCACCACGGTCGCGCCATCCGATGGCCCCTTGCTGCTGCTGTTCGCATTCGAGGCCGTCATCATTGGTGGCATGGGCTCGTTCTGGGGCACGCTGATCGGCGCGATGCTGCTCGGCCTCACGCAGCAGATCGGTTTCCGTTTCGATCCGGGCTGGGGCATCTGGTTCGGCCACCTGATGTTCCTGGCGGTGCTGCTGGTGCGCCCGCAAGGCCTGTTCCCGAAGACGAGGGGATGAGCATGGACAAGCTTCCCTTTGAGGTCATGCGCAGCAACCGTTTCTCGACGCTGCTGCCCGTGCTGGCCGCCGTCATCGTGATCGTCGCCGCATCACTGCCCGTGTGGGGCGAGTCGAGCTGGATGCGGGAGGTGGTCGAGATCGCCTGCTACTTCGTGTTCGCGATGATGTGGAACCTGCTGGCCGGCTACGGCGGCATGGTCAGCATCGGACAGCAAGCTTTCTTCGGCTTTGGCGGTTACATCATGCTCATCCTCGGCAACGAGGCGGGCATCAATCCCTTCGTCGCGATACCGATCGCAGCGCTCGCGACCGCCCTCATCGCATGGCCGGTGTCCTTCCTCGCGTTCCGGCTACAGGGCGGCTACTTTGCGATCGGCACCTGGGTGATCGCAGAAGTATTTCGCTTGTCGTTTGCCAACCTGCCCATGGTCGGCGGCGGCTCGGGCACGTCCTTGACGGCACTGCGCGGCATCGAGAAAGCGGTGCGTGAATCGACGACTTACTGGATCGCTGTGGCCTGCGTGATGGCCGTGATCGCCGGCGTCTACCTGTTCCTGCGCTCCAAGCGCGGTCTGGCGCTGCTGGCGATCCGCGACAACGAGGTCGCGGCTGCGTCGCAGGGCATTGATGTGCGCCGGATGAAGCTGGCGGTCTACCTGATCGCCGGCGGCGGTGCCGGTCTGGCCGGTGCGCTGTACTTCGTCAGCAACCTGCGCATCTCGCCGGATGCGGCGTTCTCGGTGAACTGGTCTGCGTTCGCGATCTTCATGGTGGTCATCGGCGGCATCGGCCGCATCGAAGGCCCGATCGTCGGCGCCTTGCTGTTCTGGTTCCTCAACAAATTCTTCAGCGATTACGGCAGCTGGTACCTGGTGGGGCTCGGCCTGATCGCGATCCTCGTCACGCTGTTCTTCCGCGACGGCCTGTGGGGTGCCTTGCACCGCCGCTTCGGCTGGTCCCTGTTCCCGACCCATCGACTCCTGAAAGCGAGCAACCGAGATGCGTAACCTCACTGAAGCGAACCTGACCGATGCCGTACTCGCGCGGCTGTCCGAATGCGACGACCCGCGCCTGAAGCAAGTCATGCAGTCGCTGATCAAGCACCTGCACGCCTTCGTGCGCGAAATCGAGCCGACGCCGCAAGAGTGGATGGCCGGCATACAGTTCCTGACGGCGACCGGGCAGAAGTGCGACGCGGTGCGGCAGGAATACATCCTGCTGTCGGACACGCTGGGCGTGTCGATGCTGATGGATGCGATCAACAACCGCAAGCCGGCCGGCGCCACCGAGTCCAGCGTGCTCGGTCCCTTCTACGTCGAAGGCGCGCCCGAGCATGACAATGGCGCCGACCTCGCGCCCGGCGAGGGGCCGGGCGTGGTCGTGTCCGGCAGGGTGCGCGGCACCGACGGCAAGCCGCTGGCCAATGCGGTGCTCGACGTCTGGCAGACCGCGCCGAACGGCCTGTATCACATGCAAGACCAGCAGGCCGAAGAATTCCATCTGTGCGGCAAGGTGCACACCGCCGCCGACGGCAGTTACAGCCTGCGCACGCTCAAGCCGGTGTCCTATGCGGTGCCCGTCGACGGGCCGGTCGGCAGCTTGCTGACCAGGCTGGGCCGCCATCCGTATCGGCCGGCGCACATCCACTTCATCGTGTCGGCGCCGGGTTACAAGCCGGTCGTCACGCAGGTCTACACGGAAGGCGACGATTATCTCGAGTCCGATGCCGTGTTTGGCGTGAAGAATTCGCTGGTGGTGGATTACCAGCGCGACGGTGACGAGTGGAAGGTCGCCTACGATTTCGTGCTCGAGCCGGCGGCCTGACCGATCGCCACCGGTTTCGGAACGCAGCCTCGACAATTGCGGGAGGGCGACACCATGTTCTTTCTCGTGCTGGGCACTGACAAGCCGGACATGGCGGACGTGCGTCTGGAGGTGCGGCCCATCCATCGCGCTTACTTGCGCAATCCGGGCGCCCATCCGGTCAAGGTGCATTTCGGCGGGCCGACGCTGACCACGATCGGCGAGCAGGCCAATGGTACGCTACTGGTCGTGGAGGCGGATGATATCTCGGCCGTCTCGGAATTCGTCGCCGATGATCCGTATTCTCAGGCGGGCGTGTTTCGCTCGGTCGAAATCCGTCCGTGGTCATGGACTGTCGGCGCGCCCGAACACCTTGGAGTGACGACTTGAACTGGCAGCAGCATCCGGATTGCCCGGCCGAAGGCACGCGACTGTGCACGATCGAAGAGATACCCGACCAGGGGGGGCATGAAGTCAGCTTTGGCGATGGCAACGAAAATTTCCGTGTGCTGCTATTGCGGCAGGGCGAACAGGTCTGGTCGTATGTGAATTACTGCCCGCATTTTTCGCTGCCGCTCAATTACGAGCCGCAGACCTTCGTCACCCTCGACGGCCTGATCATGTGTGCGCACCACACGGCTTTCTTCAACTTTAACGATGGTCGGTGCGTTGACGGGCCTTGCGTCGGCGACGGTCTGGTGCCGCTGCCCGTGTGCATCGATGACGGCGTGATTTATTTCGGGCCTGTCCCCGGCGCCTGACGCGACGATAGCCCAAGTCCTGCTTGTCACCCGACGCAAATACTACATTCGTTCATCTGTTGAATCGCAACGGATCCGGACATCCGCGAAACATCGCCGAGCTTTCTGCTGCGAATGCCGGTTTTCTGCAAACTGGCGCCGGGTTGCCGACCTGTCCGGCAGCGTTTGCGAGGCGACGATGGCCGACGATTACGACAGTCCCTGGAAAGAAGCGATCGCCAGTGGCTTTGCCGATTTCATTGGCTTCTATTTTCCTGCTGTCCACACGCTGATCGATTGGTCGCAGCCCTTTGTCTTTCTCGAACAGGAACTGCGATCCGTCCTGCCGGAGGATGGGCCGCAATCGTCGTTTGTCGACAAACTGGTCCGTGTCAGTCGCAGGGATGGCCAGCTTGAATGGGTGTTCGTACACATTGAAATCCAATGCCAGCCGCAGGCATCGTTTGCCGGACGCATGTTCCGCTACCACGCGCGCTTGTACGAGCGTCACCAGCAGCCGATCGCCAGCTTGGCTGTACTGGCTGACGATCGCCAAAACTGGCGGCCCGATTCGTTCGCTTATGAAATTTTTGGGTGCCGGCTGGGCTTGCATTTCCCGGTCGCCAAGCTCCTTGACTGGGCAGGCAGCGACGCGAGGCTGGTCGACAACCGCAACCCTTTTGCGCTGATCACACGTGCCCATCTGGCAACTCAGGCCACGCGCGGGGATACTCCCGCCCGCGAGCGCATCAAGACCGGTCTGGTGCGAGAACTTTACCGCAGCGGTCTTGACCGGCAGCGCATCATCGACTTGTTCCGAGTGATCGACTGGATGATGAAGCTGCCCAAGGATAGTGAAACCCGGTTCCGGCAGACTGTAGCCACCATGGAGGAGGAAGCAAAGATGCGCTATGTGACATCGATTGAACGGCTCGCCATCGAAGAAGGTATGGCCAAAGGGGTGCAGCAAGGGATGCAGCAAGGGATGCGCTGTGGATTGGCGCACTTGCTGATGCGCCAAATTCATCGACGCTTCGGCGACTTGCCGGCGTGGGCCAAAGCCCGGATGGAACAAGCGTCCGAAGCGGATCTGGAAATATGGGGCGACCGCGTCTTGACGGCCGGTTCGATCGATGCCGTGTTTGGCGCGAGCAGTGCGACCGCGACTACCGGTCGATGCACACCAGTGTGACGTCGATACGCTGCGACTTCATCAGCGTATCGACCAGCGCTTGCGCTTTTAATCTACGCAACGCATCCAGCCATCCGGCAATGCGCTTGTGGCCAATGCTTGGCGGCCTGTGCCGGGCGAATCGGGTCAGCCCGCAGGCGCGACGGGCAACTTGGACCGGTGCTGCGAAGGATGCGGCGAAGGATGCGGCGAAGTAGCAGCTTCGGACGCAAGCTCAGGCCCGGTGACGCCAGTCAGTACAGCGACAAACTCCACCTCGACCAGTGCGCGGTCACGAACACGGAAGCTGAGCATCCCGCCATTGGCGGCCGCAATCTCGCGGCACAAACTGAGTCCCAGTCCGGTACCATCGATGCGCCGACTGTGTGCCGCGTCGCCACGCGAGAATCGCTCGAACACCTTGGCCTCGAAGCCCTCCGGCAGCGGCTGGGTCGGATTGGTGAAACGCACATGCAGCTGGCCATGTGCTGCCCAGGCCGAGATGTCAATCCAGCCGTCGGGCTCGTTGTACTTGACGGCATTCGTGAACAGGTTGTTGAACATCTGCAGCAGCAGCGAGCGGTCGGTATTGAGCCAAAGGCCTGGCATCACCCGTCCGCGTGTTTCCAGCGGTGGTTCCAGCATCGCCAGGTCGCCCCGCATCGCTTCGAGCATGTCGCTGATGTTGACGGGCTCGGCATCGATCGGCAGCCGTCCGGCATCGGCCTGTGCCAGCAACAGTAATTTTTGGGTGATCCCGGACAGGCGCTCGATCTCGTCGCAGATCAGGCGCAGCTGTGCCTGCTGGCGAGATCCGGGTTCGGATTCGAGCAGCATGCGCTCGACATGGCCCTGCATGATGGTCAGTGGCGTCCGCAGCTCGTGCGCGGCATCGCTGGAAAAGCGCGACGCCTGCAGGAAGCCGCGCTGCAGTCTTTCGAGCATGGTGTTGAAGGTCTCGATAAAGGCGCGGAATTCATTGTCCTCGCCGCGCGCGGGCAGTCGCACGCCGAGGTCGCGGTAATCCAGCTCGCGCAAGGATCGCTGCACCCGCTGTATCGGCGACAGCACCTGACGGGTCATGAACAGCGTGCAGCAGATGAAGACGGTCAGCGTCAATGGCAATACCCTGTGAATCATGCGATCGCGAAATTCAAGGAATTCGGCCACATAGCGCTCGGAGACGGCGGTGCTGACCAGGCTGACGACCATGCGATCCTGCGTGATCGCGCTGGCGGCGTTCCAGCGCGTTCCGTCGGCGGTGATGACGGCGCGCTCGATCAGCGGGAAATGCCTGTCTGCCGGCAGGCGCTCGAACGTCGCAATGTCCATCGCAGGCGGCAGCGGGAAGGCGTGCGAGTCCCCGCCGCCGTCGCTGTCGAGCGAAGCAAGCGGCATGGTGAAAATCCGGACCTCATCGGCGTGCGCACTCTTCAGGCTGGCCAGCAGCTCGCCCTTCAGCACGTCGTCGCTGGCAAGTCGTGGCGCCTGGCTCCAGCGCAGGCAGGTGTCGACCAGACGATCGTCGAGGATCGCCTTCATCTGCAATGGGCCGAAGACATTGATCGCGACCTGGTTCAGCGTGTACAGCGTCAGGATGGTGGCCATGAACATTATGAACACCTTGACGTAGAAAGAGCGGGTCAGCCTGCGCATTCACTGTTCCCTGAAACAATAGCCAATGCCGCGTATCGCCTCGACGGGAAAGGCCTGGGCCTGGCCGTCGCGCGGCGGGGTCAGCTTGCGTCGTGCGCGCAGGATGCAGACATCGACAACGTTGGTCTGCGGATCGAAATCCAACCCCCACACATGTTGCAAAATCTGACTGCGCGAAAAAATGTGGCCCGGGCTGCGCATCAGGTATTCGATCAGGGTGAATTCACGCTGGCTCAGCACGGCCTGGTTGCCGCCCCAGCTGGCCTGGCGCGAGATCCTGTCCAGTTCCATGCCGCTGTGCCGCAGCACGGTCTCGGCCTTGCCCGCATTCCGCTCGACCAGTGTGCGCAGGCGCACGATCAGTTCTTCGATGAAGAACGGTTTGGGAAGGTAATCGTCGGCGCCGGCGTCGAAGCCGGCAAGCCTGTGTTCGAGTTCGGTCTTGGCCGTCAGCAGGATCACCGGTGTCTTGCGGCCGGCTTCGCGCAAGGCCTGCAGGATCGCCAGCCCGTCCAGTCCCGGCAGCATCAGGTCAAGCACGATCGCATCATGGTGACCGTCCAGCGCCCTGCGCAGGCCGAGCGTGCCTTCGGCGCAAGCCTCGGCCTCAAGACCGGCGGCCCTGAACCCCGACATCACGAAATCCGTGATCCTGTCTTCATCTTCGATCAGCAGGATGTGCATCGTCGGCGACACGGTCGGGGCATCGTCAGGTGGCGACCAGCGGCAGGTCCGCGCTGGCATTCGTCGCCAGCAGGCGGGCGCCCGCGCCGTAGCGATCGCTCATGTGCTTGAACAAGTCTTCGAGCAGGTCGAGGTCGGCGCTGTAGCGTTTTCCAGCGCCGGTGTACTTCACTTTTACCATGTCTGTGCTCAGCATGTAGTCGATATGGACGGACACGGCCGTCTGCGACAGGTCGGCGGCCTCGGCCAGGGCTTGCTGGTCCAGTCCCCCGGCGCCGACAGGAATCAGCGCGCCGATGATCTGCAGGCGCTCTTCAAAGCAGAGCGCGCCCATCAGTCGTGCCAGTCGTCGCGTGTCCATGGAAATGTCGGGTGAGGTCCGCTCGAAACAGCCGACAGGATCCGGGGTTTGCGCGCGGCGCTCAAGCAGATTCTGCGGCGATTACGCAAATGTAATTGACGACGGCTGCGCTTGCGTTTCGCTGTGATGCGGTTTGTGAAAATGATTGTATTTTTTAAAATTACATATGGGTAACCGAGCGCTCCGGCCTCTGGCGCAGGGAGCCTGAAGCTGAGAGCATTCGCACCGACTGGACGTGCCGACTGCCTGACCATGACCACGATACTTCTGCCAACCTACCTGCCGACCGCCGATTTCGATGACTTCTTCCATCAGTTCTACGATGGCGTATGCGGCAACGACCTCGTCAAGCATTATTTCGTGTTGGCCAGGAAGAACACGACCCTGCAGGACATGAAGCGTTACTGGTCTTACCTGACCCCGAAGACTGCGCTCGAGTACCGCCGGCCGGCGACGCCGACGGCGTCGGTCGACATACAGCTGCCCGAGAGCCAGTTTTCCGAGATCGTGCAGGTCATGGCGCGCGTCTGCCGCGAGCGCAAGGTCAATCCCGAGCATGTGCCCCAGCTCACGCACGAGATCCTCGAGCTGATCGAGGAGACGCGCAGCCAGACGAATGACATGCTGCCGTCGAAAATGGAGACCCACGAGGTCGAGCCCGAGAAGCTTTGCGCCTTCCTCAAGCGATACAAGATATTTGCCGAGGTCATGCCGTCGAAGAACATCATGGTCGAGCGCGGGCTGTCGCATAAGGTCTGGCTATCGATCGAACCCGAGGGCAAGCGCATTCATATCGAAGGACGCATCTACATCAGCGACGCCGCCTTCGACGACCAGATCAACGAGATCATCGAGCGCCAGGATCAGCAGGAAAGCTTCGTCGGACTCAGGCTGGAACGCGGACAAGGCGCGCAGCATCTGGCGGAGCGCCATGCGCTGTCTTACCGGCACGGGATTCCGATGCGGCTGTTCACGCGTTACTTGCGGCGCTTCAGCATGGACCTTGACCGCGTCTACGCCTTTGACAAGGAAGGCGCGCTGAAAGGCGGCTAGCGTCGTCGCCCGTTCCGGCATCGATGCCCAGGCGAAGGCCATCGTGTAGCATGGGTTCCCATGAATTCCAGCATCCTGACCGCCATCGCCGCTGCCGCGCTGTTCGGCGCCAGCACGCCCTTTGCCAAACAGCTGACTGGCACGATGCCACCTTTGCTGCTGGCGGGCCTGCTCTACCTTGGCAGCGGGCTGGGGCTGTTCATGTTGCGGCTATTGCGGGACCGCGGCTGGACCGCGTCCGGCATGGCGAGCGGCGAATGGCGCTGGCTGCTGGGTGCGATATGTTTTGGCGGGATCGCGGGACCGGTGGCGCTGATGGCGGGGCTGGCCTCGACGCCGGCGTCCACCGCATCGCTGATGCTTAACCTCGAGGCCGTCCTGACGGCGCTGATTGCCTGGCTGGTGTTCCGCGAGAACGCCGGAACGCGCGTGCTGCTCGGCATGGCCGCCATCGTCGCCGGTGGCGTGGTGCTGGCCTGGCAACCGGGTGCCACCGGCGACATGCCGATCCTCGGCTTGTTGCCCATTGCGCTGGCTTGCCTGTGCTGGGCGGTCGACAACAACCTGACGCGCAAGGTCTCGGCCTCGGACGCGGTCTTCATTGCGGCCGCCAAGGGAACGGTGGCCGGCGTGGTGAACACCAGCGTCGCGCTGGCGCAGGGGGCGCTGCTGCCGGCGCCGGCGCTGATCGCGGCGACCGCCGCCGTCGGCCTGGCCGGCTACGGGCTGAGCCTCGTGCTGTTCGTGCTGGCCTTGCGCGGGCTGGGAACGGCGCGCACCGGCGCGTATTTTTCGACGGCGCCCTTCATCGGCGCAGCCGTGTCACTGCTGTTCCCGGGCGAGTCGGGCGGGCCGGCGTTCTGGGTGGCGGCCGCCTTGATGGCCGCCGGCGTCTGGCTGCACGTGACCGAGCACCATGAGCACGAACACGCGCATGAGGCGTTGGAGCACGAGCACCTGCACTGCCACGACGAACATCACCAGCACGAACACGACGCCGATTGGGACGGGCAGGAGCCGCACGCGCACCACCACCGGCATCAGCCGCTGACGCACACGCATCCTCACTTCCCCGACGTGCACCACCGGCACACGCACTGAGGCGCGTGCCCGCCCAGTCATCGCTTGCGGGCGGACTCTTCCAGCAACAACTCCATCATTCGCAGGTTGCGCCGGGCCTGCGCGTCGTCACCCGCCAGTTCGGCCGCCAGCACATCGCGGTCGGCGGCCTTCACCAGTAGCGACAGTTGGGCCACCATGATGCGGAATTGTTCGGCCGCCAGGTGCGGGTGCGCCAGCGTGTCGAGCATCAGGTGGCCAAGGCTGACTTCATGCTCGGCCATCAGCTTGCGATGTTCCTCCAGTGCTTGCGCGACCATATTGTCGAATTCGACGTCGGACAGGTGCAGGCGCTCGGCCTCGGCGATCAGGCGCTCGTTGCGGCGCAGGTCGGTTTCGCCGCGTGCCAGGGCTTCCAGCAGGGCGCGCTCGAAGGATTCGCGGTCGATGCGCAGCTGGTCGGTGAAGGCCGACGCCAGCAGGCCGGCCGGGATCGCGAAAATGCCGATGCCCAACAGCGACAGCACGACCGTCAGCGCGCGCCCCATCGGCGTAATCGGGGAAATGTCGCCGTAGCCGACCGAGGCCAGTGTCACCACCGCCCAATAGATGGACTGCGGGATGTTTTCGAATTTATCCGGCTGGGCCGGATGCTCGAACAGATAGCCCAAGCTCGCCGTCAGCACTACCAGCAGCAGCATCACGAAGATCGACGAGAAGATGATGTGCCATTCGCGCTTGATGACCTTGGTCAGCGTATTGGTGGCCGACGTGTAGCGGGTCAGCTTCAGCATCCGCGTCAGGCGGAACACCCGCAGGAAGCGCAGGTCCAGCTGCAGCGCGACGAAATGCTCGAGCAGGAAGGGCAGGATGGTCAGCAGGTCGATGATGGCGCCGGACGAACGCGCATGCGCGAGGCGCGGCATGCGCGAGCGCTGGTAATCCGGGTTCTCCGGCGCGCTGTACATCCGTGCCGCATATTCAATCGTAAAGATGCTGAATGCGAGCGCGTCTATCCACGCGAAATACCCGGCCGACACTGCGCGCACCGATTCCACCGTTTCCAGCACGACGCAGATGATGGACAACGCGACCCAGAACACGATGAAGTTATCGACATAGAAGTGCAGCCGGCCTGAATGGCCGGTCGGCTCCAGCAGCGCATACACCTTGGCGCGCAATGTGCGGCCGCGGTTCATCGCCAGGAATTCATGCCAGGCCGGGATCAGCTGGCGCGACAGCTTCAGCATTCGCAACAGCCGTACCAGTCGCAGCATGCGCAGTGCCTCGACGTCGAAGCTGACGAATTGCACGAAATAGAAGGGAGCAATCGCGACCAGGTCGACTAGCGCGACGAAGCTGAATACGTAGCGCAGCCTGGGGGAGCGGTAGTGCGCGAACTCGGGATTGGAAGGTGCCGTCGCCACCCGCAACAGATACTCGGCGGTGAAGATTGCGACGGTGATGACGTCGAACCAGTGAAACTGCAAGGCCAGCGGCTGGTAGATCGCCGGGTTGTGCTCGAGGATGATCGCAAACACGCTGGCGACGATCAGCAGCCCGATGAAAGCATCCAGCTGTGGCTGCATGCCGTCCTTACAGGTCGGGTCGAACAGCCAGCGGTACGTGAATTCGCGCAGCGTCAGGTGCGGGGCGGCATCGACCAGAGATTCGTTCGTGTTTTGCATGCGGGCTGCCTAGCCTTTCTTTGTTTTTGTCTTTGGGTCGGGATGCCGGCGCTGTGCATCACTGCTTTCAGGCGTCCTCGGGCGTACCCAGCAGGGCGGCCGCTTCGCGCGCTGCCACCCGGCCTTCGTCGGTCGGTATCACCCAGGCTTCGATCGCGCTGCCTTCGGCATGGATGGGGCAAGCCTCGTCGCCGGCAGCGGCCGCATTGCGCGCGGCGTCGATCTGCAGCCCGGTCCAACCCAGTGCGCTCCCGACCTCGGCACGCAGTATCGCATCATGCTCGCCGATGCCGCCGCTGAAGGCGATCACGTCCAGGCCCTGCAGGCAGGCCAGCATCGCGCCGCTTTCGCGCACGATGCGATGCGTGAACAGCGCGATGGCCTGTTGCGCATCGCTGTTGTCATCCGCAGCGCGCAGGGTGCGCATGTCAGCCGAGAGGCCGGACACACCCAGCAGGCCGCTGCGCTTGTACATCAAGTCCTGGATGCGATGGTGGTCCCAGCCATGTTCGAGCAGGTACAGCAGCACGCCGGGGTCAAGCGCGCCCGAGCGCGTGCCCATCATCAGCCCGTCCAGCGCAGAAAAGCCCATGGTGGAGGCAAGGCTCTTGCCGTCGAGTGCCGCGCACAGGCTGGCGCCGTTGCCGAGATGGGCCATCAGTACGCGGCCGGCCGCGCGCGGCGTGCGTGCCTGCAGCTCGCCGATGATGTACTGGTAGGAGAGGCCATGGAAACCGTAGCGTCGCACGCCTTCGTCGCGCAGCGCTTTCGGCAGCGCGAACTGCTGGTGCAGCGCCGGTGCTGTCGCATGGTAGGCAGTGTCGAAGCAGGCGACTTGCGGCACCTCGGGGAAAGCAGTGGCGAAAGCACGGATGCCGGCAACGTTGTGCGGCTGGTGCAGTGGTGCGAGGCTGTTCAGCGCTTCCAGTCGTTCGATCACCTCGTCGTAGACCACCACGCTGCCGCGATAGTCGCTGCCGCCATGCACGACGCGGTGCGCGATGGCGCGGGGGCGATCGAATGCCGGGTTATCGGTCAGCAGCGCGCGCAGCGACGCCAGTGCGTCCATGAAAGGATCGTCGGCCGCCGGCAGGTCGGCGCGATGTGATTCGCCGCCACTGCGCCATGACATCACAGGCTTGCCGTTCGGTTCCAGCCCTTCGATATTGCCGCTGATTAGGGCGCGCCTGATGTCGCCGCCCCGGTACGGATGCAACGCGAATTTCAGCGATGAGGAACCGGCATTGACGGCGAGGATGGTCATGGGTCCGTCCGCTCCCGGGTTCAGGCAGCCAGTTTCAATTGCTGGCGCCGGATCGGGTCCTTGCGCGCCGCGTGGCCGACGATCAGCGCCAGTGCAGCGGATGCGACGCGGGTGCTCGGACCATCGGCGCGGCTGGTCAGCGCGATCGGGACGCGCGCACCCAGCACCAGACCGGCGCCGGTGGCACCTGCGAGGTACTCGAGCTGCTTGGCCAGCATGTTGCCGGACTCGAGGTCGGGCACGGCCAGGATGTCGGCATCGCCGGCGACGGCCGACGCGATGTGCTTGATGCGCGCCGCTGCGCTGGAGATCGCGTTATCAAAGGCCAGCGGTCCGTCGAGCAGGCCGCCCTTGATCTGGCCGCGATCGGCCATCTTGCACAGGGCCGCGGCGTCGAGCGTGGACGGGATCGCCGGATTGATCGTTTCCACTGCCGACAGGATCGCGACCTTCGGCTGCTCTATCCCCATGATGTGCGAGAAGTCGATGGCATTCTGGATGATGTCCGCCTTCTGCGACAGGTTGGGGAAAATATTGATCGCCGCATCGGTGACCAGCAACGGCTTCGGGTACATCGGCACGTCGAAGCGAAACACGTGCGACATGCGGCGGCCGGTGCACAGGCTGGGTTGGGCCAATACCTCATGCAGCAGTTCGTCGGTATGCAGGCTGCCTTTCATCAGGATCTCGACCTCACCGTTGGCGGCCATTTCTGCCGAACGATGGGCGGCCGCGTGGCTATGCGGCACGTCGACCAGTTCGATGCCGGTGATGTCGATGCCGGTGGCAGCAGCGGTCGCGCGCACCTTGTCGGCCGGGCCGACCAGCACCGGCACGATCAGGTCCAGACGCGCCGCATCGACGGCGCCCTGCAGGGATTCGGCGTCGCAGGGATGGACCACCGCGCAGCGCAACGGTTCAAGGTCTGCGACCCGCGCCAGCAGCGACTTCAGGCGCGCTTCCGGGTCGTACAACTGGATATGCGGCGCATGGATGCGCGGGCGGCGCACCTTGGCGGTCGGCGCCAGCACGCGGGCGACGCCGTGCAACACCGAGTCACCTTTCTGGTTGCTGACCTGGCAGTCGAGCTCGACGCGCTTCCTCTCGTCATCTTTCGTAATCACGGTGGCCTTCACGGTCAGCGTGTCGCCAATACGTACCGGGCGCGTGAAGTGAAGGTCCTGCTGCAGGTAAATGGTGCCCGGGCCGGGGAATTCGGTGCCGAGCAGCGCCGAGATCAGCGCGCCGCCCCACATGCCGTGCGCGATCACGCCGTGGAACAGGGTGTCGTTTGCATACTCGGGATCGAGGTGGGCGGGATTGGTGTCGCCGGACACGGCAGCGAATGCCCTGATGTCGTCGAGCGTGATGGTCCGTGCCATCACGGCGCTCTGGCCGAGGCTCAGTTCATCATAAGTGAGGTTCTCTACCCAGTCATTGGTCGGGGTCATGGCGTTGGAATCAGCGTGAGGTTGTCGGTGGTCGGGCGTTCAGTCAACGGCATGGCAGCCGGCATCGACGAAAATGGTCTGGCCGGTCATGCCCGACGATGCATCGGTACACAGGAAGGCGCACAGTTGCGCGATCTCTTTCAGCTCGACCAGCCGGCCGAGCGGGGCCTTGTTCATCGCATGCCGCATCAAGTCGTCGAAGGCTTCGATGCCGGACGCGGCGCGCGTCAGGATCGGGCCCGGCGACACCGCATGAACGCGTATGCCCTTGGGGCCGAGTTCGGACGCCATGTAGCGCACCAGCGATTCCAGCGCGGCCTTCACCGGGCCCATCAGGCCGTAGTGGGGCACCACTTCTTCGGCGCCGAGATAAGTCATGGTCAGCATGCTGCCGCCTTCAGGCATGTGCGGCGCGCACAGCTTGGCAAGCATTGCGAACGAATGGCAAGAGACTTCCATGGCGCGCGCAAAGCCGGTGCTGGAGCTGTCGACCACGCGGCCATGCAAATCTTCCAGCGGCGCCCAGGCGATCGAGTGCACGACGAAGTCGAGACGGCCCAGCTTGTCCACTGCATGCGCGACCAGCGCGTCGAGCGCGCCTGGTTCTTCGACATTGCAGGTGACGAGGTCGATGCCCAGCGGCGCCGTCAGCGGTTCGACATAGCCGCGTGCCTTGTCGTTGAGGCAGGTGGCGACGATGTCGGCCCCCATCGCGCGCATCAGTTTCGCGCAGCCCCACGCAATGCTGTGGTCATTGGCCACACCAAGAATCAGGCCCTTCTTTCCCTGCAGTCCGAACAGGCTGGCAGATTCGGTCAACGATTTGTTTTCAGTCAGCATATCTCACCATGACATAGTCACCCGGGGCGTCGTCGAGCTTCGCCCCGTTCTTGATCGTCCTCGCCCCGGTCGTGCCGCTGCTGTGTTCGTGCAGCCATGCCTGCCAGGCTTCCCACCATGAGCCTTCGCGGCGTTCGGCGCTGGCCATCCACTGGTCGGGATCGACCCAGTCATGGCCCGCTTCCTCGCGCGCGATCTGGTAGCTGCGGTGCGGATGGCCGGGCTCGGAAATGATGCCGGCATTGTGGCCGCCGGCGGCCAGCACGAAGGACAGGTCAGTGTGGGCATGCAGGTGGATCTTGTAGACCGAGCGCCACGGCGACACATGGTCGCGCACGGTGCCGACCACCATCAGCGGCATGCGCAGGTTCTTCATAGCCACCGTCATGCCGTCGACCTTGTAATGGCCCTGGGTCAGGTCGTTGCGCAGGAACAGGCTGTCGAGGTATTCGATGTACATCTTCTGCGGCAGGCGCGTGGTGTCTGCATTCCAGCTCATCAGGTCATTGCCGGTCTCGTTCTTGCCGAGCAGGTAGCGTGACACATTGCGCGCCCAGATCAGTTCGCGCGCATGCAGGAACAGGAAGGTGCCCGCCATCTGGCGCCCCGACAGGTAGCCGTTGGCCGCGACTTGTTCGCGCAGGGTCTTCAGCTGGTCATCGTCGATGAAGATGCCCAGCTCGCCTGGTTCGGAGAAATCGGTCTGTGCCGCCAGCAGCGTCATGCTGGCCAATTCAGGCAGCGCCGCCTGCGTGCCGGCTTTGACGGCGGCAGCTTCCCTGTCCTGGAAAGCGTTGGCGCCCATCAGCGCGCCGACGATCGCAAGGAAGGTGCCGCCCAGGCAGTACCCCATCGCATGGATGCGCGCCGCTGCCGATTGCTTCGCAGACTGTCGTATCGCCTCCAGCACGCCCTTGAGCAGGTAGTCATCCATGCTGACCTGGCGGTCGCTCGCATCCGGATTACGCCAGGACATCATGAATACCGTGAAGCCCTGCGACACCAGGTAGCGCGCCATCGAGTTCTGCGGCGACAGATCCATGATGTAGTACTTCATGATCGGCGACGGGATGATCAGCAGCGGTTCCGCATCCACGGCCGGTGTCGACGGAGCGTATTGCAGCAGTTCGAACAGCTCGTTGCGGTACACCACCTTGCCCGGCGTGATCGCGACATCCTTGCCGACGGCGAAGGGCAGCGGGGCCAGGCCTTCGGGGTCGGCGGCGGAGCTATTGATGCCGGCCTGGCGCACGTCGGTCAGGTAATTCTGCAAGCCTTGCAGCATGCTGATGCCATTCGTTGCGAGGCTCTGGCTGAACATCTCGGGATTGGTCAGCGGCCAGTTTGCGGGCGACAGCATGTCCATCCACTGCTTCGCGAAAAAGCTCACCATTTGCTGGTTGTGCGGGGCCATGCCATCGACCCGCGTCGCTTGTTGCCACCACAGGTCGCCAGCCTTGAAGCTGTCCTTCATCATGTTGAATGGCCATTGCGACCAGACCGGATCGGCGAAGCGGCCTTCGGCTTCCTGCTCGGACGGTGCTGACAGGGGATTGTCCATACGGCGACGCACGTCATCGGTCGCCAGTTCCGCTGCCTTCTGCGCAAGCTCCAGTTGCCGGCCCGGCGAGGTGGCGAGATGCATCGCCCAATCCATGCAAGCAAGCGCGAGCGAGATCGGCGCCAGCCCGCCGGCGGCCTTGGCCAGCTGTGCGTGGGCGGCGGCATCGAGCTTGCGAAAATCAGGGAATTCGTGGCTGGCAGGGGACGGGTCTTTTTCAGCGGCGCTCATGGGCAACGGGACTTCATTTGATGAGATAAGGAATTATCTTAGACCAGCCCACCATCATGTTGCATTGCCGAAAAAAATTTCCAAGGGAAAATTGATTGCAGTCAAAATTGGATGGCGCTTCCATGGGACGATGGGGTATTGATAATCAATTTTCTATCTGAAAACAGTTTCTTGTAAGAACGCATTGATGGGAATACCACCGCACACCGAGCATCCCGACCCAATGACGCCCTCAACGCATCGGCGGCAGCCGGTCACGGCATGGCTGTTGTTCCGGATGACCCGTCCCGGCTTTCTGGTGGCAACTCTGGTCGGCTGCGTGCTCGGCATCGCCGCAGCGGCGGGCCGGCAGGCGATGGATCCGTGGCTGGCACTGGCGACCGTGGTGCTGGGCGTGCTCGCGCATGCATCAGCCAATGTCTGGAACGATTACCAGGACGCGCTGAACGGCGCCGATGCGGCGAACACGGCGCGCATCTTCCCCTTTTCCGGCGGCGCGCGCTTCATTCAGGAGGATGTCGTCAGCGTGGAGACCACGCGCCGGGTCGCGCTCGGCCTGGCTGCCGTCGTGGTGGCGGGCGGATTGTGGCTGGCATTGCAGGTTGGGCCGGTGCTGGTCGCCATCGGCTTGGTCGGGATGCTGATCGGCTGGGCTTATTCGGCACCGCCGCTGGCGCTGATGTCGCGCGGCGTGGGTGAGGTGGCCATCGCGCTGGCCTGGTCGCTGGTGGTGGTCGGCGCTGCGGTCGTGCAAACCACCCGCATCGATACATGGCAATTCATCGTATCGGCCAGTTATGCGCTGATGATGGCCAATATCCTGCTGATCGCCGGCTTTCCGGATGCTGCGTCCGATGCGGCGGTGGGCAAGCGCACGCTGGTGGTACGTCTGGGCCCCGAGCGCAGTGTCGATGCCTACCTCGCCATCGTGATGGCTGCGCACTTGTGGGTCGTGCTGATGGTTTTTGCCGGGCAGTTCCCGTCTGCCGCGCTGGCTGCGCTGGCCTCGGCTCTACCGGCGGGCGTGGCTTGCTGGTTATTGTGGCGCGCACGCCGACAGGTGGCGATGCTGAAGCCGGCGATCATGCTGACGATTGCTGCGGCCGTGCTGCATGGCGTGTTGCTGGCAGCCGCGGTGGCTGTCGCCTGAAACGCGGGTAGCCGGTCGGGTCAGAGTCCGCAGGCGAATCGCCAGCCGCCGGTGCCCCCCGGGTTCTGCGTGAGCTTTTGCACATCGCCCGGCGTATTCACGCGGCCAATCACTTCACCCTGCGCCATCGGCTCCTTGTACATCGTGTAGTTGATGATCTGCGAAGTCTCATTCTTGCAGTCATATTCCTTGAGCAGTTTCATCGACATCATCCCGCGCGGTCCGGCGCTGCGATAGGTCTGCACCTCGGTTACCCGGCGCTTGTCGCCGCTGGGTATCAGGGTCGAGGTGTCGACGAAGACAACGGTACCGCGGATATTCTCGAAGACCTTTTTCAGTTCAGCATGAGCCACCGAGGTGGCGGCGAGCAGGGCGAGCAGCAGGGTGAGCTTTTTCATGGGTAGTCCGAATCAGGAGCGTGGAGTGTTTTTCAGGCAACAGGCTATTGTACGGATAGAGCATACGTAAAGTTACGTTTGAGTAATTTTACCCAGATCAAATTTGGCTGAAGTGCTCGCCTACCGTCAGCAAGGCCGTGGTCGGGACCTTGGAAGACGACCGCTGACAAGGATTGCCCACGGCGCTTGACTCTGCGGATATGGCCCCCTCCTCGCACCGCCTGTCAGTTGTGAGGCCCGCGATGGGTGCCTTTGCGGCTTCCGGGCCGACCTACCCGTGGACAAACCCGCTGCTTCGCGCACGCGCTCGCCTTTGCTTGGGGTCGCCGGAAAGTATGGGTGAAATGCCCGCCTGTTCTTGGTCTGGCAATCTCGTCAGCCCGATATCTTTAGCGTGTTGCGCAGAGGAGGAAGCGCCCCCGGGGGCTTGAAGATCATGAAAACCATCGAACTACGCAAGGCGCTGGTCATCGAGAGTGATCCCGGTACCCAGGCTGCGATACGTTTCGCTTTGCAGGAATTGCATCAGGTGCATTTGCGCATCTGCAGTTCTGGGCGCGAAGGATTGCAAGCCGCCACTGATTTTCGCGCCGACCTGTTGCTGCTGGACGTGATGATGCCGGAGATTGATGGCCCGACGGTACTCGCCGGGCTGCGGCAGAACGCGCTCCATTCTGAAACGCCAGCCATCTTCCTGACGTCGTTGGTCGCGCCCGAAGATTTGCGATATGACGAAGCGTTGGGTGTGGCCGGGGTGATCGCCAAGCCCATCGATCCGCACACGCTTGGTGACCGCATCGTCGATCTGCTGACTATTTATGAGGGAATGCCGGCTGATACGCCATGGTTATCCAATGAATTGGAAGTCTTGGACCGCTTGTTTTCCCGCGAATTGCCGATGCATCTGTCGCGTATACGCGATGTGCTTGATCATTGCCGCACTGAGCCCGTGACGCGCGCCCGCTGCGCGCAACTTTGGGAAAAGATCGAGGACTTGCGCAACTCGGCGAGCGCCTATGGCAACCACAAAATCTCCAATGCTGCCCGACGCGCCGAGCATCGCGTCGCCGGGCTGGTGCTTAATCCTGATCGCAGCACTCGCGATTTGCGTGAAATAGAAAGGGAATTGATGAGTTGGGTACGGTAGGTGTTGCCCCGATATCCGAAGGCACTGGGCATGCGCGCAATTCCTGTGGGCGCGGCAGATCGAAACGATGAATTAAGACGTATTTTGCAAGCTCATTTGCGGATGCTTTTTCACGGGCAATCGTTATCTTGGCGGCTAGTCAATCTGTCATGCCCTAACATTTGGCCCGGAGCATCACGTGCGAAAAAAAGCGCTACTCAAAATTTCATCCTACAGCCCTGATCATTTTTTGAATCGACTGCTGCGGACAATGAATTTAAAAAATGATGCAGCATTGGCGCGCACGCTGGAAGTAACGCCCGCAATCGTGAGCCGGATCCGAAATAAGAAAGCACCGATCAGCGCGAATTTGCTGCTGATGATTCATGACGTGTCGGATATTGCGATCCCCGAGTTGCGGCGGATGATGGGTGATTCGCGCCGCCTTTTCAGTTGAACTTCATCAGCGATCCCCGAGCGCATTCATGGGGATGATGCGCATGCGTGTAATGACCCACTAAAGATCTGCTCAATTAATCTTCCGAAAGGGAGATGACATGAGCACGACGATGGACGAAGAATTCGAGCACTGGACGGCCAAGCGCACGGCGATGGGTTTCTGCGCAGTGGCCGAAGACGTCGAAACCCCGCGACCGCTGCGCGAGCTGCAGCGGATGCGCTGCGATGCGGTTCAGGGCGATGATGTGTCGCGTCCGGTGGATGCGCAAGACGTGCCGGTTTTGCAGGTACGTCGCAGTTTCGTCGATCCGGTGTTCCCGGTCGTCCGGCGGGTCATCGCCACGCGCTGAGCGCAAGTCCGGCGCGGGCTATCCTCAGGCGGGCATCGCCATCAGCTCGACCAGCTGGTCGAGTGCCACTCCCCATCCCTTGTGAAAGCCCATTTTCTCGTGTTTCTCGCGGTCGGCCGCGGTCTGATGCATGCACACCGCGCGATAACGCGTGCCGCCGCCGGGCAAGGGCTCCAGCGTCAGGTCGACCACGAAGAAGAAGCCGAGGTGTTCGTCGGCCGGCGGTGGCTGCAGCCGGAAACCCGGGCCCAGTACGCTGGTCCAGACCAGACGCCGGTTCGGCTCGACCGCCAGATAGGTGCCGACACCTTCGGGCATGTTTTGGCCCTCCGGCGACTGCATCACGGTGCGGAACACGCCGCCTGGCTTGAGATCGATGTCGCACTCGACCACCTTCCACGGACGCGGGCAGAACCATTTCATCAGCGTTGCCGGATTGGTCCATCCTTTCCACAGCGCCTCGGGCGGAAGGCTGACGTCGCGCTGTATCACCAGATCGAGTTCGGGATTGATGGTCATGGGTTGCTCCGGCGGGGTTGTCATTGGCGGATTATCCCGCCGGCCGCTGGCCGCCGCAACCACGGCAGTGGCAGGCGATCGGCGGGAGATGCGGTATCGGTGAATCGTCGCTGCATTCGGACACCGTGCCGCGGCAGTCGTCACGCAGCCAGCGTGGCTGCGCGGGTCAGTTCGCCGGCGTCGCCAGCGACCCTTCCAGCGTGGCGATTACGGTCTTGCGATCGGTGACTTGGATGCTCAGTGTGGCCTTGTGCAGTCGCGCGATCTCACTGCACAAGCTCAGGCCGAGGCCGACCCCATCCACACTGCGGCCGCGCGCAGAATCACCACGGTAGAAACGCTGGAAGGCGCGCTCAGGCAAGTCGGCCGGTATGTTGTCGCAGGGGTTTTCGATGCTGAGCGCAATCCGATCGTCATGGCGGGTCAGTGCAAAGCGTATCCATCCATTCTGCACGTTGTATTTGGCGGCGTTGGTGTACAGATTGAACAGCAACTGCTCTATCAGGCTGCGGTCGCAAGTCCAGTAAATGTCCGGCTCGACGTCATTCCGTATTTGCAGGTGCGGATGGAAGGCCATCGCATCGAGCGCCAACTCATTCATCATCATCGACAATGACACGCATTGCATGTCGTAGCGGATGCTGTTGGCGTCCGCGCGTGACAACAGCAACAGCTTTTCGGTGATATCGATCAGTCGCTCGATTTCGTCGCCAATCAGGCGCATGCGAACCTGCACCTCCGATCCGGTTGGCAATTCGGCGATCAGGCGTTCGGAATTGCCACGCAAGATAGTCAGCGGGGTGCGCAGTTCATGCGATGCATCGGCAGCGAAGCGACGTGTCTGCAAGAAGCTCTGGTTCAGGCGTTCACGCAATTGCTCGAACACGCTCACGAATCGGGTGAATTCGAGGAATGGAGGAAATACGGTGAGCGGCTGATCGAGGTTGCGCGAAGTCAGGCCGTTCATTGAACCTTCCAATTGGCGTATCGGCCGCATCACCACCCAGGTGATATAGATAGTCAGCGCCATCAGCATCAGGATTACGATCGGTGCGGTGTAGATCAGAATGCGATCGCGCAGATTCCAGATGCTGCCGACGTAGCGGAGCATGTCGTCGTGCCGGACCAGCATGCGTGCGCCGCTCGGCTTGCCCCGCAGTGAAAATGCTGCCCAGTCTTCATTATCGATCGTCAACCGTACCAGATCGACGTCGTCGGTCACTTGCTCGATCTTGCCGCGGTAGGACTGCTGCAGACGTTTGGCGTTGACGCACAGCGGATAAGGTTCAGGCTCGGGTTGCAACCCGTCGGGCGTGCACATCACATAATATTCGCTGACGCTGCTGAGCGCATCGCCGCGACTGGTCTGCGTGACGCACCGGAAGAAATTGCCGGGGTCTGTCGCTTCGTTTTGACAGGCGTCCAGTGTCACAGCGACATTGTGCTCGATGCGTTCAATCAGATAGCGCGTGGTCAGGTAATGCGCGATCTGCCGGTTCGAATAAATGATGACTGCGGTGACGAGGAAGATGCGGATGAAGATATGCCAGTGAAAGGATTTCTTCATTCGTCATCCTGGATCTCGAAACGATAACCGACGCCACGGATAGTCTCGATCGGAATAGACTTGCCATCCCGCGTCTGGCGATTGAGCTTCTTGCGTATGCGCTGGATGCAGACGTCGACGACGTTGGTCTCCGGGTTGAACGTGATGCCCCAGACATTCTTCAGTATCTGCTGGCGCGAGAAGATCCGGTTTGGCGAGCGCATCAGGCACTCGACCAGGCTGAATTCGCGTTGGCTCAGCTGCGCGACCGTGCCGCGCCAGCTGGCCTGGCGGCTGATCTTGTTCAGCGTCAGGTCGCCGACCTGAATTTCGTCGGAAATCGTGCCGCTCTTGCGCGCCATGATGGCGCGTATGCGTGCGATCAGCTCTTCGACGAAAAAAGGCTTGGGCAGGTAATCGTCGGCGCCCATCTCGAACCCGGTCAGCCGGTCCGGCAATTCGTTGCGCGCGCTGAGGATAATCACCGGGATCAGGTTGCCGGTTTCCCGGACCTTGCCCAGCACTTCGAAACCGTCGAGCACTGGCAGCATCACGTCCAGTATGACAAGGTCATAGTCGCCACTGATGATGGCCGCCAGTCCGTTGGCGCCGTCTTTCACATGCGTGACGTCGAAACCGGCCGCGCGCAGGTCTGGGATGACGAACTCCGCGATGCGGATCTCGTCTTCTACCAGCAGCAATCGGTATGCGGACGCAGACATTTTATTCTTCGTTTGATAATTATTTGTCGTCGCGAAGCCGGCTGCAGCCCGTCGTTTCGCTGGGCGACGCAGCGCGATCGGGACCGCCGGACCCCGCGCAGCCGACATCTTAGACGCATTGCTGCGGACCTCTATTACATCATCGTTATTTTTGGCGCCCTGGGGATGCCCTGAGGACGCCATGAGGGATCGGTGACGCCGCCATGTTGGCGCCGATGCCGAGACTTCGCATCGCGCCGTCGCCTATGCGGAATTGCGCAGCGTCGACCAGTGCCAGCAAGGGCTGCCGCCGGTGCTGGATGCGACGTCCAGGTTGTGCCTGCTGATGAATGTCAGCGAGTCGCTGCTGTACATGATGTCGGCCGACGGTTCGGTGGGCGAGGAAGAGATCGGGCGCCTGAATGCGGTGGCGCTGGCGGTGCCATCGGTGTTGCCGCCGGAGTCGGCGGTGTCGGCATCGACGGCAGCGTTGATGCCACTTGCCGGGGTTCAGTCCAGCGGCCGGTACCCGAGGCGGCCTGATACATGATCCGCGCATGCGCGGATTTTTTTTGCGATGTCGCCGTTCCAGCTGGCATCGAAGCTGCCGGCCGGCCCGATGGCGGTGATGCCGAGGCGGATATTGCCGCTATGTTCAAACACGGGCGCGCAGATCGCGTTGATGCCCGGGATGGGTTCGCCCTGCACGCGCGCCATGCCGCGCTTGCGCACCTCGGCCAGCCGCGCTTCCAGTTCCTGCACGCTTTTGGC
This sequence comes from Pseudomonadota bacterium, assembly GCA_039806045.1. Classification (GTDB taxonomy): domain Bacteria; phylum Pseudomonadota; class Gammaproteobacteria; order Burkholderiales; family Burkholderiaceae_D; genus Pernthalerella. The sequence continues at coordinate 14,116 of JBDKLN010000228.1, read as the reverse complement.
CGGCACGCCGAAACCGGCCGCCACGCCGTTGCGGTTTTCCTGCTCGACCATGCGCTCGACCTGCTTGGGTGGCAGAAAAGCCGCAAACACCTGGCCGGTCGCGGTCGACTGTATCGACATCACGGTACCGGTGCGCATGTTCACATGGATCGGGTAGCTGGACTCGCTGATATAGATGATGGTCGGGCCCAGGTTGCCCAGCACCGCCACGCCGACCGTCTGGTCGATCTCGGACGACAACTGGGTCACGGCCGGAATCGCGATGCGCACGGGGTCCAGCAGGTGCAGACTGATCAGGCCCAACTGCAGTGCGAAGGGGCCAAGCTCGTAACGTCCGGTCAGCGGGTCTTGCTCGATCAGGCCGAAACTGCCGAAACTGACCAGGTACGGGTGGGCCTTGGCCGACGGCATTCCCGCCTTGCGGGCGAGGTCGCCCAGGCTCATCGGCCCGCCTTCGTCGACCAGCGCAGTGAGCAAGCGCCCACCAATTTCGATCGACTGGATGCCGCGCCGGCCCTTGTCCATGGAGTTTTCTTCAGCCATCGCCGGAGTTTACGGATGCTTTTATCTAAAGTAAACCATTCGTCATTATCTAATTCGTTGACCAAGAACGAATTCGCCGCTAAGCTCTGTGCAGCCTGACGGCGCAGCGCAGGGTGTTTATTCTGGCAACTTGCCAGTCGCCGTCCAGTCCATGCACGAATGACCTGTCCCTATACACGCCGCGCAGTGCGCCGGCTTTGGAGGAAACGATGAGCACCACCAAGAAATTCGCGTCGCAGGGCGACCTGCAGGAGAAGAAGACCAGCTTCATCCAGCTGTCCCCCAACGCTTATGCGTACACCGCTGAAGGCGACCCGAACTCGGGCGTCATCATTGGCGACGATTCAGTGATGGTGATCGACACCACCGCCACACCGGCGATGGCGCAGTCGCTGATCAAACACATTCGCGAAATCACCGACAAGCCGATCAAGTATGTGACCCTGACCCACTATCACGCCGTGCGCGTGCTGGGCGCGTCGGCCTACTTCAAAGAGGGCGCCGAGCAGGTGATCGCCTCCAAAGGTACCTACGAGCTCATCGTCGAGCGTGGCGAGCAGGACATGCACTCCGAGATCGACCGTTTCCCGCGCCTGTTCGCGGGCGTCGAGACCGTGCCCGGCCTGACCTGGCCGACGCTGGTGTTCGAGAAGGAATTGACGGTCTTCATGGGCAAGCTGGAGGTGAAGATCATGCACGTCGGCATGGGCCACACCAAAGGCGACACCATCGTCTGGATCCCGTCGCAGAAGGTGCTGTTTTCGGGTGACCTCGTTGAATACGATGCCGCCGCCTATACCGGCGACGCCCAACTGGAAGAGTGGCCGGCCACGCTGGAAGTGCTGCGCGCGATGCAGGCCGACAAACTGGTGCCCGGCCGTGGCCCGGCGCTGATGAATCCGGCCGACGTCGACAAGGGCCTCGATTACACGAAGGATTTCGTCAGCACGCTGCTGTCCTCGGCCAGGGAGGCCGTGGTCAAGGGCCTGGACCTGAAGGGCGCGATGGCGCATGTGCGCAGCCACATGGACCACAAGTTCGGCCACGTCTTCATTTACGAACACTGTCTGCCGTTCGATGTCACCCGCGCCGTCGACGAGGCCAGCGGCATCAAGCATCCGCGCATCTGGACCGCCGAGCGCGACAAGGAAATGTGGCACGCGCTGCAGGACTGACCGGTGAGGTCGGCGACGACCGGCATGCCCGTCGCCGACAGCCACCCCGGGCCAGCGCATGTCGCAAGCCAGGGCAGCGTGACGCAGTGTGAAGTCAATGGAGACGCGCGATGCACCAGACGTACACCTATAAAAAATTTCCCTACAGCGCACCGCCCGAACTGGGCAAGGCGTCCGTATCGCGCCGCCCGCTGATCGTGATCGGCTGCGGACCGGTTGGCCTCGCCGCGGCCATTGATGCGCACCAGCATGGCATTCCGGTGTTGCTGCTCGATGATGACGATACCGTGTCAGTCGGTTCGCGCGGCCTGTGCTACGCGAAGCGCACGCTGGAAATCCTTGATCGCCTCGACTGCGGCGACCCGGTGGTCGGCAAGGGCGTGGGCTGGGACGTGGGTCGTACCTTTTTCCGCAACGACGAAGTCTTCAATTTCAACCTGCGACCGCAACCCGGCTTCAAGCGCCCGGGCATGGTCAACCTGCAGCAGTATTACCTCGAGGAGTACATGGTGCAGCGCGCGCTGGACGCCGGCGTCGAGCTGCGCTGGAAGAACAAGGTGGTGTCGGTCGCGCCGCAAGACGATCATGTGATGTTGCAGGTCGAGACGCCGGACGGCCTCTACGCGATCGAGGCCGACTGGCTGATCGTCTGCGACGGCGCGCGCAGCCCGGTGCGCACGATGCTGGGACTGGACATCGATGGCAAGGTCTTCATGGACCGCTTCCTGATCGCCGACGTGCTCATGAAGGCAGACTTCCCGGCCGAGCGCTGGTTCTGGTTCGACCCGCCATTCCACCCGAACCAGTCGGTGCTGCTGCACCGCGAAGCCGACGACGTTTACCGCATCGATTTTCAGCTCGGCTGGGATGTCGATCCCGAAGAAGAGAAGAAGCCCGAGAAGGTGATCCCGCGCATCAAGGCGATGCTCGGCGACGACCGCGATTTCACGCTCGAGTGGGTCAGCGTCTACACCTTCCAGTGCCGCCGCATGAACGAATTCCGCCATGGTCGTTGCCTGTTCGCCGGCGACGCAGCGCACCAGGTGTCGCCGTTCGGCGCGCGTGGCGCGAACTCGGGCGTGCAGGATGCCGACAACCTGGTGTGGAAGCTGAAGCTGGTCATGGATGGCAAGGCGCCGCTGGCGCTGCTCGACACCTATTCGGCTGAACGCGGCTTCGGCGCCGACGAGAACATCCTGAACTCGACGCGCTCGACTGATTTCATCACACCCAAGAGCGCGGTCAGCAAGACCTTCCGTAACGCCGTGCTGGAGCTGTCGCGCGACTTGCCGTTTGCGCGCAAGCTGGTCAACTCCGGTCGCCTGTCGGTGCCGTGCTTCCTGGCCGATTCATCGCTGAACACCCCCGACAGCGAAGCTTTCGCCGGCGACATGGTGCCGGGCGCACCGATGGATGATGCACCGGTCGATATCGACGGACAGCCGTCGTGGCTGATCGACCAGGTCGGCGGCCGCTTCCAGGTGCTGTATTTCTGCGACGACCCCTCGACCATGCCGGAAGCGATGCAACTGCAGTTGCAAGGCCTGGCCCAGGCAGCCATTCCCGTCGAGCCGCTGGTGATTGCGAGGCGTGCCGACAAGTGCGCGCTGAAGGTGCTGGTCGATCGCGAAGGCATCGCCTTCCCGCGTTACGATGCGACGCCGGGCACCTTGTACCTGATTCGTCCCGACCAGCACGTCGCGGCCCGCTGGCGCGAGGCGGAGGTGTCGCGCATCGTCGCGGCCGTGGCGCGTGCGACGGCCAATTTTGCGGAGGCTTGAATCATGTCCCTGATACTGGAACCGAACTTCAATGAGCCGGGCAAGCGCTATTTCCGCGACTTCTCGCCGGGCGATGATTTCTATCAGGAGCTGATCGACATGCACCGCGACCTGTCCGACGAGCAGAGCGCGCAGGTGAATGCGAAACTGATCCTGATCCTGTCCAACCACATCGGCGACCTCGCCGTGCTGCGCGCAGCGATGGCGCTGGCACGCAAGGACGTCAACCAGGGCTGAAGCCAGCTCACTCACGGAGGCATCATGCTGATCCAGAAAATCCACCATGTCGCATACCGCTGCAAGGATGCGAAAGAGACTGTCGACTGGTACACGAAACACCTCGGCATGAAGTTCGTGCTCGCGATCGCCGAGAACCAGGTGCCGTCGACCAAGGCGCCGGACCCTTACATGCACGTCTTCCTCGATGCCGGTGACGGCAACGTGCTGGCCTTCTTCGAATTGCCGACCCAGCCGGCGATGGACCGCGACCGCAACACGCCGTCGTGGGTGCAACACCTCGCGATGAAGGTCGACTCGATCGATACCCTGGTGGCGACCAAGCAGCGACTGGAATCGGAAGGCATCGACGTCATCGGTCCGACCGACCACACCATCTTCAAGAGCATCTACTTCTTCGACCCGAATGGTCATCGTCTCGAACTGGCCGCCGATTGCGGCACGCCGGAGATGTACCGGAAGCTCGACGACGTGAAATGGGACATGCTGGAAGAGTGGAGCAAGACCAAGCAGGCTCCCACGCATGCGGCGTGGATGCATGACGGCAGCATGGCGAATTGAGTCGTCATCGCGCTGGCGCCGGCGGCATCGGATCACGGCATGCGCCGGCATGACGGTGTCGGTAGCTCCCGTCCCTTGAATCGTCATCCCGGCGCAAGCCGGGATCCAGCGACTGTCGTCGCACCCAACGAAAGCCTGTACCGTGAGTCAAATCAACGAAACCCATGATCCATCGCTGACCAGCTGGGTCGCTTCCGCCAACCAGCCGGGCACCGATTTCCCGATCCAGAACCTGCCGTTCGCGGTGTTCCGCCGCAAGGGCAGCCAAGAGGCTTTCCGCGGCGGCGTCGCCATTGGCGACCAGGTGCTGGACCTCGCGGCAGTCGCGACGTCGGGCGTGCTGTCCGGCGGTGCTGCCAGCGCCGCCCAAGCGGCGAGCGCCGACAAGCTCAACGCACTGATGGCGCTTGGCCAGCCGGCATGGAGCGCGTTGCGTCTGGCACTGTCGCGCGCGCTGCGCAGCGGGTCAGGTGATGAAGGCAAACTCGCCAATTGCCTGGTACCGATGGCATCGGTCGAGTTTGCGCTACCCGCGCAGATTGGCGACTACACCGATTTCTATACGTCGATCCATCACGCCACCAACATCGGCAAGCTGTTCAGGCCGGACAATCCGCTGCTGCCCAACTACCAATGGATACCCATCGGCTACCACGGCAGGGCATCGAGCATTGGCGTGTCGGGCCAGATCTTCAAGCGGCCCATGGGGCAGCTGATGCCGGCGGGCGCCGAGCAGCCAACCGTCGGCCCCAGCAAGCGCCTCGACATCGAGCTGGAGCTCGGTGTCTTCATCGGTCAAGGCAATGCGCTGGGCGAGCCGGTCGCCATCGGCGAAGCCGAGTCGCATGTATTCGGCATCTGCCTGCTCAATGACTGGTCGGCGCGCGATATCCAGGGCTGGGAATACCAGCCGCTCGGTCCTTTCCTTGCAAAGAATTTCGCGACGACCATTTCGCCATGGATCGTCACGCTGGAAGCGCTGGCGCCGTACCGCTTGCCATTCACGCGCGCTGAAGGCGATCCGCAGCCACTGCCTTACCTCGACAGCGAGCACAATCGCGCCGCGGGCGCCTTCGATATTCGCTTGAGCGTCGAGCTGCAGACGCCCAGGATGCGCAATGCCGGACTAGCCGGCCACCGCCTGTGCGAAACCAGCTACCGCCATGCGTACTGGACGCTGGCGCAGATGGTCACGCATCACACGGTCAATGGCTGCAATCTGCAGCCGGGCGATTTGCTGGGAAGTGGCACCTTGTCGGGGCCGACGCTGGATCAGGCGGGTGCATTGATTGAGTTGACGGGCGGCGGCCGCAATCCGATCGTGCTGTCCAACGGTGAACAGCGCACCTTCCTCGAAGATGGCGACAGTGTCACCTTCCGTGGCTGGTGTGAAAAGCCGGGTGCGGCACGCATCGGGTTTGGCGAATGCACAGGGAGCGTTGCCGGCCAATGACAGACAGGCGGTAAGCCAGGATTCTAATCGGGCTCGGCCAGACGGTAGCCGATGTCCGTTTCGGTCAGCAGGATGCGCGGATCAGCCGCATTGCGTTCCAGTTTCGAGCGCAATGGCGCCATGTCGATGTGCAGGTAATGGGTATGCCCCACCCATTCCGCCCCCCTATTGCTTTCAACAGTTGCCGATGCGTGCAGACCCGTCCGGGTTTGGCGCTGAGCACGCCGGGCAGCAGCGACTCGGTGCGGGTCAGGTGGGCCGGTTCCCCGTCGCCGGCACAGAGAAAGCACGAAGACGATGGCCTGCGACTACAATCGGCTTTCCTGCATTTGGGGTGACAATTTTCATAACAATCTCATGAGCCACGCAATCATGACCGATCCCGGATGGCGAGGCGCCACAGAGCGCTTCATCGCGCGCCACGACATCCAGCACTTCCTGATCCTCCTCATCATATTGAATGCCGCCATCCTCGGCATCGAGACCAGTCCTTCGGCCGCTGCGTGGTTCGGTCCCTGGCTGATCGCGCTGGACCACGCAATCCTGTGGGTGTTTGTGGCCGAACTGGTCCTGCTGATGGCAGCCCGTGGCTGGCGATTCTTCCGTGACCCCTGGTGCGTCTTCGACTTCATCGTGATCATGATCGCGTTTGTGCCGGCCACCGGCAGCCTGTCGGTACTGCGCGCACTGCGTGTGCTGCGTGTGCTGCGGCTGATCAACAAGATCGACAGCATGCGTGTCGTCGTCAGCGGCTTGCTGGGTTCGCTGCCCGGCCTCGGGTCCGTATTCGGACTGATCGTGATCATCTTCTATGTCGCCGCCGTGATCGCAACCAATACTTTCGGCGACGCGTTTCCCGAGCGCTTCGGCTCGCTGTTTGCCAGCCTGTTTACGTTGTTCCAGGTGATGACGCTCGAAGGCTGGTCGGCAGACGTCGCGCGCCCGGTGATGGAGGCGTTCCCGAGTGCCTGGGTGTTTTTCGTGGTGTTCGTGCTGGTCGCCACCTTCATCGTCGTGAACCTGCTCGTGGCCGTGATCGTGAACTCCATCAGCGACGCGAAAAAGCAAGACGGGGCGGCGCCGGGCCATGGCAATGAAGCGGCCAGGCAAGCAATCTACGGCTTGCGAGAAGAATTGTCACTGCTGCGGGAAGTGGCCCGCAAACGCCGCAGCGCTCGCGACGGGCAGCCATGATGGCAGGAGGCGCGCAGCAGAAGTGCGCGCCCGGTTTGTTGTGGAAGCAGGTTACGCGTGCCGCATCGCCGCGCCGGCCGGCTGCCCGACGTAGACGCCGGGATTCATGCCCAGTTGAAGGGCGCGCAGCTGCCGCTCCAGTTCGGTGATGCGCGAGCTGGCCGCGGCCAGCGTGTTTTCCATCAGCAGGCTGCGCTGCACCAGCAGGCAGGTGGCGTCGGGCTGGCTGTCGAGTGCCGAATGGATCAGGTCATCGCCCTCGGGGTCGCGCTGTACGTCGCGGAACCAGGCCAGCTGGACCAGGAAATCCTCGAGTTGCTTCTTCTCTTTCGGGGTCATGCGATTGCCTCTTTGGTAATGCTGGCGGGCGGAATGCCTTGCCGTCAGCGTATTTATACCGATGGGCAGTCGCTTGTTACATCAGGGATACGATCCGTAACAATTTCAATCCCGATCAGCCGGCGACCCGGGCGGCTGCCCAGCTGTACAGCGGGATGCCGGCCAGCAGATTGACCGGGAAGGTCACCCCCAGCGGCAGGCCAAGGTAGAGCGACGCATTCGCCTCGGGCACCGCCTGCCGCAAGGCTGCGGGCACGACGATGTAGGACGCGCTGGCCGACAGCACCATCAGCATCGCCGTGTCAGCTGCGGGCAAGGCCAGCGCCGTGGTCAGCAGCAGTGCAATGGCGGCGTGCACGAACGGCGACAGCGCTGCATACGCGACCAGCATCGGCGACTTGCCTTTCACGTCGCCGAAACTGCGGGCGACCATCAGTCCCATGTCCAGCAGGAAGAAGGCCAGCATGCCCTTGAACAGGTCGGCAGAGAACGGTTTCATCACGGCCTTGCCGGCGTCCCCGCTGGCGAAGCCGATCAGCAGCGACGCGATCAGCAGCAGGTGGGTGCCATCGGTCAGCGAGTGCCGCAGCACCTGTGAGATCGACAGCGATGGCGTGTCCGGCGCATGGGCGATCAGGGTGCCGCCCGCCGTCACCTGCGCGCAGGGCGCGCTCGCCGTGGCGGCCTGCTCGCCACGGATCAGGTTGGCCAGCACGATCGCGACGATCAGCGCCGGCGATTCCATCAACACCATGGCCACGGCCATGTGGCCGCCGGCCGGCATCTGCAAGGTTTCGAGGTACTGCATGGCGGTCACGAAAGTCACCGCACTGACCGAGCCATAGGACGCCGCCACGGCCGCCGCATCAAAGCGCGACGCGTGCTGCTTCAGAAACTGGTAGCCGAGCAGCGGCACCGCGAAGGCCATCACGATGGCCACGCCCAGCGTGGCCGCAATCGCCGGCGACAGCCCGGATGCTGCCAGCGCAAAGCCACCCTTAAGGCCCAGCGCCATCAGCAGGTACAGCGACAGGAATTTCGAGATCGCCGGCGGAATCTCGAGATTGGAACGCAGCAGGCCGGCCACCAGGCCGCACACAAAGAAAAGGATCGCAGGGTCGAGCAGGTTTTGCATGGGGTTCTCCGGAATGCCTCGCATCGTACCGGCCGCTTTACATCAGGTAAAATCAATTATCTAATACATATATATAGATTTAAATCTATGAACTTGACCTTCCGCCAGCTGCGCCTCTTCCTGGCGCTGGCCGACACGGGCAGCGTCAGCGCCGCCGCGCGCGTGATGCACGTCACCCAGCCGACGGCATCGATGCAGTTGAAGGAGATCACGCTGGCCGTCGGCATGCCGGTCTATGAAGTCATACAGCGCCGTGTGCACCTGACCGAGGCTGGCCGCGAGCTGGCGCGCACTGCGCGCGCGATTGCCGGTGAATGGGAAGCGTTGCAGCAGAAGTTCGATGCGATGCGCGGCCTTACGCGCGGCCGCCTGAAGGTGGCACTGGTGAGCACCGCGAAATATTTCGTGCCGCGCCTGCTCGGCACGTTTTGCGCGCAGCACCCGGACATCGAGATCTCGCTCGAAGTGCTTAACCGCGACGGCGTGGTCGCGCGGCTGCGCGACAACCTCGACGACCTGTACATCATGTCCACGCCGCCGACCGACATCGAGCTCGAGGACAAGGTCTTCCTGCCCAATCCGCTGGTATTGATCGCGTCGCCCTCGCATCCGCTGGCGAAACGCCGCAAGCTACCGATCGCCAAGCTTGCGGACGAGCGCTTCATCTTGCGCGAGCAGGGCTCGGGTACGCGGATGGCGGTGGACCGGCATTTCCGCAAGCTGAAGTTCCGGCCCAGTCTGCGGCTGGAGCTGGGCAGCAACGAGGCGATCAAGCAGGCCGTTGCCGGCGGGCTGGGCATTGCAGTACTGTCGCGCCACGCGCTCGAGGGCAAGGCCGAGAAGGATGTCGCGGTGCTCGACGTCGAGGACTTCCCGATCGAATCGCGCTGGCATGTGGTACATCCCAAGGGCAAGCGGCTGTCACCGATTGCCGTGGTGTTCCGCGACCACTTACTGCATGCGGCGTCCGGCTGGGCGTGACAGGAAACCGGGCTGCCGCCCGGCTATGCTGCTAAACTTCCTCGCCATGCGCAAAGTGCTCGCCATCCTGCTGATTTCGCTGCTGTCGCTACAAGCTTCCTGGGCGGCGGCGGCCAGCTATTGCAGGCATGAGCAGGGTGCCCCGGCGCGCCACTTCGGCCATCATGAGCACCGGCACGGCCAGCACCTGGCCAAGCCGGCAGCGCAAGACCCGGCCTCACTCAAGGCCTTACTCAAGGCCTCATCGGTGGCCGGGCAGGCCGATGTCCTTCATGCCCCTGACGACGACGGCAGCACGGCCGCCAGCCTCGCGGGCGTCGACCTTGACCTTGACTGCAGCGTCTGCCAAGCCCATGCGCTGGCCGGCATGCCACCGGCACTGGCAAGCCCGGCGCTCGACGCGACGGTGGTTGTCGGTGAAGCGCTGATCCAGCAACTCTCGCGCTCGCGACCCCAGCCCAGGCCCGAGCGCCCCAACTGGCTCGCCGCGTGAGCGGCTTTCACCGCGCCTGAATGAAGAGGACGCGCGCAGATGCGCTCTTCCGGCTGCCCTCGGCTGTCGATGCCATTCTCCACGGAGATACAGATGTTCAAGCAAGCCTGTTTTTCATTCATCGCCGCGCTATGGCTCGCCATGCCGGCCAGCGCCGGCGCGCTGCAGGAACCTGCCGCGCCCCTGACGCTGGCGCAGGCGCAGCGCCTCGCACGCGAAGGCAGCCCCACGCTGTCGGCCGCGCGACGGGAGGTCGAGGCCACGGAAGGGCAGGTGCTGCAAGGTTCGCTGCGTCCGAATCCCGAATTCGTGTTCCAGGCCGACGATACCAGCCGACTGTCGCGTACCAGCAGCGCCCAGCTCGATGTGCCGGTTGAGACGGCGAACAAGCGCGAGGCCCGCGTTGAGGCAGCCGAGCGCAGCCGCGATGTCGCACAGACCGATTTCGCCGACCGCGGCCAGCGACTGCGCGCTGCCGTGTCAGCCGCATTCTTCGATGTGCTCGCCGCACAGGAGTTGCTGCGCGCTGCACAGGAAGGCCTGAACCTCGCCCGTCGCGCCACCGATGTGGCCAGCCGTCGCGTCACGGCCGGCAAGGTGTCGCCGGTCGAAGAGACCAAGGCGCGCGTCGCCGAAGCCGGTGCACGCGTCGCGCTGACGCAGGCCGAGAGTGGCTTGCGCAATGCGCGTACTCGCCTGTCCAGCCTGTGGGGAAACCCGCTGCCGCAATTCACCCTCGCTGAAGGATCGATCGACCGCTTGCCCGACCTGCCGGATGGGATAGCCATCGAGCAGCGGCTGCAAGACGCGCCTGCGTTATTGAGGGCCGAACGTGAACTACGGCGCCGCAAGGCGCTGGTCGGCGTCGAACAGAGCCGCACGGTGCCGAACTTCACCGTCAGCGTCGGCATGAAGCGGCGCGAAGATACGGTGGGACGCGACCAGTTACTGGTCGGCGTCTCGGTGCCGCTGCAAATGTTCAACCGCAACCAGGGCAATCTGCTCGAGGCGCTGCGGCGCGAGGACAAGGCGCGCGACGAACTGCAAGCCGTGCGCACCAGCGTGGCCGCCGATGCCTACCAGGCGCTGGAAAAGGCCAACGCCCGTCGTCACGAGGTGGAGCTGCTCCAGCGCGATGTGCTGCCCGGCGCACGCAGTGCGTATGAGGCCGCGACCATTGGTTTTGAAAATGGAAAATTCAGTTTCCTCGAGCTGCTCGACGCGCAGCGCACGTTGTTCACGGCCACCGCGCAATACCTCGCGGCGATCGCGGCGGTGCATGCGGCGCTGGCCGAGCTCGACGGCATTCTCGGCACCGTCGATAGCCTCTGAGGGTGGAAAAGAGCAGATGAATGCATTGATGAATCAGGCTGGTCGTACCCGGAGCAAGCAAATGACCAAACCCAAACGGCACCAGCACGGCGCCAGCCAGTTCAAGGCGATCGTTACATTGCTGGTGGTCGGCGTCGCGCTCGGCGCGTGGATACTGTCGATGGACAAGGGCCGCAGCGTGAAATCCGGTGATGACGATGACGCGCCCGCCGCACAGGTAACGCGCTCGGCAACGGCGCCTGCTGCTGCGTCGGCTTCTGCGTCGGCTTCTGCGTCGGCTCCTGCGCCGGCATCTGTGCAGCCCGCGCCGCGCATCGACCTCGAAGAAGCGCAGATCAAGACCGCGGGCCTCGCCGTCGAGACCGCCGGCCCGGCGCGCATTACCTCCAACGTGCAATTCCCGGGCGAGGTCCTGTTGAACGACGACCGTACCGTGCACGTGGTGCCGCGCGTGGCCGGCATCGCCGAGAGCGTACTGGTATCCACCGGCCAGCAGGTCAGGCGCGGGCAGGTGCTGGCGATCTTCTCCAGCCAGTTGATTTCCGAGCAGCGCAGCAACCTGCAAACGGCCGAGAAGCGGCTCGAGCATGCCCAATCGGTTTACGAGCGCGAAAAGCGCCTGTGGGAGCAGAAAATCACCGCCGAGCAGGATTACTTGCAGGCGCAGCATGCGGTGCAGGAAGCGACCATCGATCTCGAGAATGCGAGGCAGAAGTTGTTGGCGTTGGGCGTGTCCGGCAGTGCCAGCGGCAGCGGCAAAGGATTGAACCGTTTCGAATTGCGCGCGCCATATGATGGCCTGGTCGTCGAGCGCAACCTGTCGATCGGTGAGGCAGTCAAGGAAGACACGCCCATCTTCACCATTGCGGACTTGGGCACCGTCTGGGCCGAAGCGGCGATTCCGGCCAAAGACCTGCCGCTGTTCCATGTCGGCGACAAGGTGACGATACGCGCCACGGCCTTCGATGCGCAAACCACCGGCACTGTTGCCTTCCTCGGCGCGCTGGTCGGCGAGCAGACCCGCATGGCCAAGGCGCGCATCGTGGTCAACAACCCGAAGGGCACCTGGCGCCCGGGGCTGTTCGTCAATGTCGAGGTCAGGGCCAATGATGTCGAGGTGCCGGTCGCGGTGCAGTCCGATGCCTTGCAGACGCTGGGCACGCAGCCGGTGATCTTCGTGCGCGATGCCAAGGGCTTCGTTGCCCATCCGATCACGCCCGGCCGCACCGATGGCAAACATGTCGAGATCGCGCAAGGCCTGCCCGCCGGCACCCGCTATGCCGGGCGCAACAGCTATGTGATCAAGTCCGAGCTGGCCAAGCAGGCCACCGAAGACGGCTATTGATCGGGTCCGCGCCATGTTCGAAAGACTGATCCAGTTCTCGATCACGCAGCGCCTGCTGATGATGCTGGCCGCCATTGCGCTGGTCGGCATCGGCAGCTTCAGCTATCTGCGCCTGCCCATCGACGCCGTGCCCGACATCACCAATGTGCAGGTGATGATCAACACCTATGCGCCCGGCTATTCGCCGCTGGAAGCCGAGCAGCGCATTACCTATCCGGTCGAGACCGTGATGGCCGGCCTGCCGGGCCTGCAGCAGACCCGCTCGCTGTCGCGCTATGGCCTGTCGCAGGTAACGGTGATCTTCGACGATGACGTCGACATTTTCTTCGCACGCCAACTGGTCAATGAGCGCATCGCGCAGGCGCGCGACCGCCTGCCGCCGGGACTGTCGCCGGAACTCGGGCCGATCGCCACCGGCCTCGGTGAAATCTACCTGTGGACGGTGGAGGCGGAAAAAGAGGCGCGCAAGGCCGATGGCTCCGCGTACACCGACACCGACCTGCGCGAGATCCAGGACTGGGTCGTCAAGCCGCAGCTGCGCAATGTGCCGGGCGTCACCGAGATCAACTCGATCGGCGGCTACGTGAAGGAATACCAGGTCGCGCCGAGCCCCGAGCGGCTGGCATCCGTCGGCGTGTCGATCAGCGAGCTGGTGGCGGCGGTCGATCGCAACAACCAGACTGCCGGCGCCGGTTACATCGAAAAGCGCGGCGAGCAATACCTGGTGCGCGTGCCGGGACAGCTGCGCACCGTGGAAGACATACGCGACGTGATCATCAAGAATGCCGGCGGCGTGCCGGTGCGCGTGCGCGATGTGGCCGACGTCGAGATCGGTCGCGAACTGCGTACCGGTGCAGCGACCGCGAACGGCAAGGAAGTGGTGCTAGGCACCGTCTTCATGCTGATGGGGCAGAACAGCCGTACCGTGTCGCAGGCGGTGGACAAGCGGATGAAGGACATCAACCGCAATCTTCCCAAGGGCGTGCGCGTCGTCACCGTGTATGACCGCACCAATCTGGTCGACAAGGCAATCGTCACGGTGCAGAAGAACCTGCTCGAGGGCGCGGTGCTGGTGATTGCGGTACTGTTCTTCTTTCTCGGTAACCTGCGCGCGGCGCTGATCACGGCGGCCGTGATTCCGCTGGCGATGCTGTTCACGCTGACCGGCATGGTGAAGTTCCATGTCAGCGCCAACCTGATGAGCCTGGGGGCGCTCGACTTTGGCATCATCGTCGATGGCGCGGTGGTGATTGTCGAGAACTGCATTCGCCGACTGGCCGAGGCGCAGCACCGGCAGGGCCGCATGCTGACGCGTGAAGAAAGGTTCGAGCAAGTATTTGAAGCGGCACGCGAGTCGCGTCGGCCGCTGGTGTTCGGGCAACTGATTATCATGGTCGTGTACCTGCCCATCTTCGCGCTGGCTGGTGTCGAAGCGAAGATGTTCCATCCCATGGCCTTCACCGTCGTCGCCGCGCTGCTCGGTGCGATGCTGCTGTCGGTGACCTTCGTGCCGGCCGCAGTGGCACTGTTCGTCACCGGCCGTGTCG
>JBDKLN010000227.1:0-6614 GCA_039806045.1 Pseudomonadota bacterium | reverse complement strand
CATGCTGGACGATGTCGCGGCATCGCTGCCAGTCTTCCTGATGATGGGCAATCATGACCGGCGACAGCCCTTCTTCGACACCTTCGCCGACTACCCTTGCCTCGCCGGCCTGACGGCGGGCCAACGCATCCATTATGTGGCATCGCTGCCCAACGACACGGCGCTGATCGTGCTCGACAGCTTGCAGGAGGGTCACGACGAAGGCCGCATCGATGCTGCGCAACTGGCATGGCTGGATCGCACTCTCGCCAGCCTGAGCGGCAAGACCATCCTGCTGGCAGTGCATCACCCGATGATCGATGTGCACAATCCGATGATGAACAGCATCGGCCTGCAAGACGCCGACCGGCTGCGCGATGTGCTGTCTCGCCACCCGCCCGTGGCGCAAATCCTGTGCGGCCATGTGCACCGTGATTTGCGCGGAAGCTTTGCCGGAGCGCCGGTTTGCATCTGCCCAAGCGCGTCTTTTGCCTATGCGGCCGACGTCAGCGATGAAAGCCTCGACGAGCTCTGCCGCGAAGCGCCGGCCTTCCTGCTGCATCAAGTCGGCACTGGTGGCGCACTGCGCAGCGAGAAGCAGGACTTGCCCTTGTTTGCCGCGCCTGCGGCGAACGGATAGTGCTGATCGATGAACTCATCCGACAAGCTCATCCGATAAGTTCATCCGACAGCCCCCCTGCGCTCCTGCCAACACGCCTGCGACAGCAACAGGCAACCACAGACCGGCGACTACCACAAAGCCCCCATGGAAAAAGAAATCGAGATCAAGTTTCAGCTGCCTGACGACGAGCGCCGCGTGCTGGCCGCCTGGCTGCGACAACAGTCAGCGCGCACGAAACGCTTGCAGGCCAGCTATTTCGACACCGCCGACCGCGCGCTGGCCCGGGCCGGGATCTCTCTGCGCCTGCGCAAGGAAGGCGCTGTCTGGGTGCAGACACTGAAAACTGCGCCCGACGGTAGCGCCATTGCGCGCGGCGAACACAACGTGCGTCTTGCACGCCGTTCCGGCCAACCCGAGCCCGAGCCCGAGCTCGACCTCGATCGCCATCGCGACACGCCCGGCTGGCTGCCGCTGCGCGCGGCGTTGCACAAGGCCGAGCCCCTGCAATGCCTGTACCAGACCGACATGCGACGGCTGGGTCTGCGCAGCCGGAAGGATGAGTGCGTGATCGAATATGCGCTGGACACGGGCGAGATCAGCGCGGCGGCCGGCGCACCTCCGCTGGTCGTGAATGTCGGCGAACTGGAGCTGGAACTGGTATCCGGCGCTCGGCAAGCACTGTTTGCCGAAGCACGCCGCTGCCTGCAAGCGCATGAGCTGTGGCTGGATGTGCGCAGCAAGGCCATGCGCGGCGATCATGCGGCGCGCGGCACCCGCATTGTGCCGTCGGCGCGCGCCGCCGCGATTGCCCTGGACGGCCAGCCTTCGCTGGCGCGCCTGATGCACGCCGTGCTGTGCGAATGCGTGCGCCACCTGATGCTGCCGGCTTCGCAGATCGCCTCGGTCGACGGACATCAGCCCGATCATGTGCACCAGGCCCGGGTGGCACTGACGCGCCTGCGCTCGGCGCTGCGCCTGTTCGACGACCACCTGCCGGCGCAATGGCAAGCCTGGAGCGATGAGGCACGCGCGCTCGGCAAAAAGCTCGCCGGCAGCCGCGATCTCGACGTCATGGCGGCCTCGCTCTGGCCAGCGCTCCGTCAGGCCGGCGCGCCGCTGGTGGAATTGCCGCCGCATGAGGAGTCGGTCGCGCCGGCCACGGCGGTACGCGACAAGGCCGTGCAGCTATGGTTGCTCGACCTGCTGACCCTGCAGGCAATGGACCCGCCCGACGATGAGGGCCCGCCATGGACAGCGCTGCTGCCGGTCTTCGACGCCTGGCATGCCCGCTGCCGCAAGGGCGCGCGCCGTTTCGACCGCATGGACGGCACTCAACGCCACCAGCTCCGCAAGCGACTCAAGCGCCTGCGCTACGCCAGCGAGTTCATCGCCGCGCTGTGCCCCCAAGACGGGCGCGAATCATTTGCCCGGCGTCTGGCGAAGGCACTACAGGAACTGGGCGATCACCATGATCTGCTAGTCGCCATCGAGCGCTACCGGGAGGCCGCGCAAACCCGCCCCGACGCATTGTTTGCGATGGGCTGGCTGACCGCCCGCCTGCAGACCAGCGAGCAGCGCTGCGAGCGCGCGCTGAAGAAGTTCTCCCGGGTGGCAGCGCCGTGGACGCGCGGCGCCGGCACAAAGTCGGGCCACTGAGCTGCCGGGCGCGGCCACGCAAATCCGGTTACACTTTGCCCACTGTGTGTGTTCTGCTCGCGGCAAGCTGGCGAGTCCCCCCCTGTTGAAAGCTTTCCATGACCTCACCGACGTTTCTGCCCCGTGCGGGCGAAACCGGCAGCGATGGCGTGCTGACCCTGCGCACGCTGCCCTCCGTTGACGCCCTGCTGAACCTGCCTGCGTTCCAGGAGCTGATCGCCCTGCATGGTCGCGCGCTGGTCAAGCGCGCGATACAGTCCGCACTGGCCGGCCTGCGCAAGTCGCTGACCTCTGCCGCCCATGCGCCGGTCGCCGACGCGAGCGCGACCCGCGAGCAGCTGATGCGCCTGATCGCCGACCAGATCGCGATCGAAGCCCAGCCCAGCATGCGCCGCGTGTTCAACCTGACGGGCACCGTCATCCACACCAACCTCGGCCGCAGTCCGCTGCCCGAGGCGGCGGTCGATGCGCTGGTGCAGGCGGCGCGCTACCCGGTCACGATCGAATATGACCTCGCGGCCGGGGAGCGCGGCGAACGCGACGACCACACCGAACAACTGCTGTGCGACCTGACCGGTGCCGAAGCTGCGATTGTCGTCAACAACAATGCGGCCGCCGTGCTGCTGGTGCTGGCCGCGCTGGGCGCAGGGCGTGAAGTGCCTGTGTCACGCGGCGAGCTGATCGAAATCGGCGGCTCCTTCCGCATTCCCGACATCATGAAGATGGCCGGCTGCCAGCTGGTCGAGATCGGCACCACCAACCGCACCCACCTGCGCGACTACGCGAATGCCATCAACGAGCGTACGGCCATGCTGACCAGCATCCATACGTCGAACTATCAGGTGGTCGGCTTCACCGCTGCGCCTGCCGAGGCCGAGCTGGCGGCGCTGGCAAAGGCACAGGGCCTGCCGCTGTACGTGGATCTTGGCAGCGGCGCGCTGGTAGGCTTCGAGCGCTTCGGCCTGCCGCATGAATCGCTGCCGCAGGAATCGCTGCGTGCCGGCGCGGACCTGGTCAGCATCTCCGGCGACAAACTGCTCGGCGGCCCGCAAGCCGGCATCATCCTCGGTCGCAAGGACCTGATCGAAAAAATACGCAAGCACCCGCTGAAACGCGCACTGCGTTGCGACAAGTTGATCGTGGCCGCATTGGAAGCAACCCTGCGCATCTACCGTGACCATGCCGACGATGACCCGAAGCTGGTGCAATTGCTGCCGCTGCTGGGTTTGCTGAACCGCGACACCGACGATATCCGTGCACTCGGCGAGCGCCTGCTGCCTGCGGTGAACGAGGCCTTCGCATCGCATGCGCAGGTCGTGCTGCAGGCTTCAAAGAGCCAGATCGGCAGCGGCTCGTTGCCGATCGACCGGCTGCCGAGCTGGTCGCTGGTGATCACGCCCGGCGGCAAGCGCAGCGGCCAGGCACTGGCCGGCATCGCTGCCGCGCTGCGCAAGCTGCCCATCCCCGTGATCGGACGCATCCATGACGGCGCGCTGTGGCTGGACTTGCGCACGCTGCAAGACGAGGCTGCGTTCATGGCGCAGCTGCCGCAGCTGGCCTTGCCCGCGCTGGCCTGACCCCGATCCACCTGTCCCGCATGCTCCTCCCATGATCATCGGTACCGCAGGCCATATTGACCACGGCAAGACCGCGCTGGTGCGCGCGCTGACCGGCATCGACACCGATCGCCTGAAGGAAGAAAAAGAGCGCGGCATCACCATCGAGCTCGGCTTTGCCTACCAGCCGGTCGACGCGCAGCAGCCGGATGGCCCGCGCCTCGGCTTCGTCGACATGCCCGGCCATGAGCGCTTCATCCATACCATGCTGGCCGGCGCGACCGGCATCGGCCTGGCGCTGCTGGTGGTCGCCGCTGACGATGGCGTCATGCCGCAAACGCGCGAGCACCTGCAGATCCTGCAGCTGCTGCACCTGAAACAGGGCGCGATCGCACTGACCAAGATCGATGCCGTCAGCCCCGAGCGCGTGGCCGAGGTACGTCAGCAACTGAGCGAACTGCTGGCCGCTACCTTCCTGGCCGACGCCCCCGTGTTTGCATGCAGCGCGCATAGCGGCGCCGGGATCCCGGAGCTGCGCCAGTACCTGCATGAGGCCGCGCGCGCATGGCACGCCAGCCGCGGCGCTGCTTCCAATGCGCAAGCGAACCGCCACTTCCGGCTCGCGGTCGACCGCAGCTTCTCGATCGAAGGTCGCGGCACCATTGTCACCGGCACCGTGCACGACGGCTCGGTCAGCGTCGGCGATACCTTGCAGATCCTGCCCTCCACCCGCCACGGCAAGCCGCTGACGGCACGCGTGCGCGGACTGCATGCCTTCAACCGCGTGGCCGAGCATGGGCACACCGGCGAGCGCGTGGCGCTGAACCTGGTCGGCATCGAGCGCAGCGAGATCCATCGCGGCGACTGGGCCGTGGCCGAGACCGTCAGCCATCGCAGCGACCGGCTCGCCGTGCAACTGCGCCTGCTGCCGGACGCCAAGCCGCTGAAACACTGGACACCGGTGCACGTACATACCGGCGCCGCGCATGTGCTGGCGCGCGTGGCGCTGCTCGAAGCCGACGTGCTGCAGCCGGGCGAGGCGATGCTGGCCGAACTGTCGCTGGATACGCCACTGCACCTATGCCAGGGCGACCATGCGGTGCTGCGTGATGCATCGGCACAGGCCACCATCGCTGGCTGCACGGTGATCGATGCGTTCCCGCCCCTGCGTGGCAAGCGCAGCGAAGAACGGTTGAACCTGCTGCGGGCATTGCACGAGGCGCGCGGCGCCAGCGAGGCTGGTGACGCTGGCGACCGTGAAGCGCTGGCCGCCGTGCTGGCCAGCGAAGCACGCGGCGTGAACCTGTCGGCCTTTGCGGCCAACCGCAACCTGAAAGAATCCGCGCTGCCAGCCTTGCTCGCGCAAATGGAAGCCACGCAGCTGCGCACCGATGCCGGCCTGTATGCGTGTGCGCCGCTACCCTGGCAGGCGATGCAGGACAAGGTGGTGGCCGAACTCGAACAATTCCACCAGCGCGAACCGGACATCGCCGGCGTCGAACGCGAACGGCTGCGCCGCAAGGCGCTGCCGACGCTGCCGGCCGAGCCTTTCGCGGCACTGGTCGCATCGCTGGTCGATGATGGCAGCGTGCTCGTCGCGCAAGGCCGCTTCATCGCCCTGCCCGGCCACAAGGTCGAGTTCTCGACCGCCGAGCAGCTGAACTGGGAAAAGACCTTGCCGCTGTTGATGGCCGAACCCTTCCAGCCGCCGCGCGTGCGCCCGCTGGCCAAGGAGATCGGCATTGCCGAGGAAGAGATGCGCAGGCTGATGGGCAAGTCAGCACGACTGGGGCTCACCTATCGCGTCGCGCATGATCACTATTACCTGACAGCTGCAGTGAAAGACCTCGCCGCCCATGTCGCTGCGCTGATCGATGTCGATGGCGTGGCCAAGGCCGCGCCTTTCCGCGATCGCATAGCGACCGGCCGCAAGCTAGCGATCCAGATTCTGGAATTCTTTGACACCATCGGCTATACGCGCCGCATCCGCGAGCATCACGTGATACGGCAGCCCGAGATGTGGCGATGACGGCCTTGAGAGAATTGAGAGCAATGAGAACGCCGCGCATGCTCAGCGGCGCGCCTGTGCCGCACGTGATTCGCTCGTATAATGTTGCTGTCCTCGAATGCGCGACGAGGACTTCGGATCAATGTTTGTTTGTTGATCAGCAGCGCATGGAAGAGCTTCGCTTCCCGGTGGAACGGCCGGACTTCAAATCCGGAAGAGGTTGCCAGCAATCTTTGGTGGGTTCGACTCCCACGCTCTTCCGCCACCCGTATTCCCACCCGTATTCCCACCCTGCCCGATGAGCAGCTCCGCGACCCCGCCCGGCCTGTATGCGTTCGAAAGCGATGAGACGCTGTCGCTGGCGATCATTCCGCTGTCGGTGCGCTACAAGCTCGACGTATGCGAGGTAAAGCTGCACCTGCAGCAGTGGCAGAAATTGCCACTCGCGGACCGGCAGGCACTGGTCGCGGCGGCCTTTGCATCGCAGGCTGACATCGATGCATGCAGCAAGCTGCTGCATGGCCTGATCGACCGTCATTTCGGTGAAGCGGCAACCACACATCCACTTTCGCGCGACGAGCCGTGGCTCGATGCATCACGCTGGCCGCAGGTCGTCATCGACCAGTGCGAGCGTGTAGGCTTGGTGCTGCCCCCGCTCGAACGCTGGACCATGCTCGACGAGGCGCAGCGGCATGCGCTTTTCGTGCTGGGACGATCAAAGCATTCGCAACGCGAGTTCGTCGCTGCACTCGGTAGGTTCTGCTGCAGCTAATCGACCCTATATCCCGCCACA
>JBDKLN010000226.1:0-4930 GCA_039806045.1 Pseudomonadota bacterium | reverse complement strand
ACCGCATCAGGCATCGGCTCCGGGCTGGATATCAACAGCCTGGTGTCGCAGCTGGTCTCGTCCGAATCGAGGCCGCTGAACCTGCTGAAGGCGCAGGAAAAGACAGTCAACGCAAAAATTTCCGCGTATGGCCAGCTCACGTCCGCGCTGTCGACGCTGCAGACCAGCCTCAAGGGCCTGTCGGCCAGCGGACTGGCCTCGTGCACGGCATCGAGTTCGGCGACCAGCGTCACGGCCAGTGCGAGCACGGGCGCCGTACCCGGCAATTACGCGGTCGTCGTCTCGCAACTGGCGCAGTCGCACAAACTGATCTCACCCGGACAAGCCAGCGCTACGGCCTCACTCGGTGCCGGCACGCTGTCGCTTGCGGTGGCCGGCGGCACGCCGGTGATGCTGTCGCCGGCGACCAATTCGCTCAACGACATTCGCGATGCGATCAACGCGTCGGGACTGGCCGTCACGGCCAGTATCGTGGCCGACGGCAGCGCCAACGGCCAGCGGCTGGTCGTCAGCGGCAAGGACAGCGGCGCGGCCAATGCCATCACCCTGACCGGCACCGGCGCCCTGGCCGCCTTCAGCTATGACCCGGCCGCGCCGGTCAGCTTCGGCTATGACGGCTCGGGCAATCCGCCGACGGTCATGAGCCAGACCCAGGCCGCGCAGGATGCGCAGCTGACCATCGACGGCGTCAAGGTCACATCGTCGACCAATACGGTGGCCGGCGCCATCGGCGGCGTGACGCTCAAGCTCACGCAGGCCGCCAATGCGCCGGTGACTGTCAGCGTCGATCGCGATGCATCGGCCACCAAGGCGTCGGTGAATGCCTTCGTGAAGGCATGGAACGACCTGAAGTCATGGGTCGGCACGCAGACCGCGTGGAACGACACCACCAAGACCGGCGCAGTGCTGCATGGCGACTCCAGCCCGGCATCGGCGATCTCGCAATTGCGCAGCACGATGTCGAAGGCCGTCGCCGGCGCCGGCAGCTTCAGCGTCCTGTCCGACCTTGGCGTCACCTTCCAGAAGGATGGCACGCTGGCCGTCAGCGATGCCAGGCTGCAGTCGGCGATCGACAACCATCCGTCGGACCTGGTGGCGCTGTTCGCCGGCAGCGACGGCATCGTCAACCGCACCGGCGCCCTGCTGACCAACATGCTGGGCGACGGCGGCCTGATCAATGCGCGCACCACCGGCCTCAGCGCCAGCCTGCGCGACCTCGGTCGGCGCGAGAGCAGCGAACAGGCGCGGCTCGACGCGATCGAGCGTCGCTACCGCGCACAATTCACGCGGCTCGACGCGGCACTGTCAAGCATGCAAAGCACCAGCACTTACCTGAGCCAGCAACTCGCGTCGATCGCGAAGAACAGTTAAGGAGAATGGACTCATGTTCGGCACATCCCGACCCGGCGCCGCCGCCTACCGCCAAGTCAGCGTGGACTCCGATGCGCTCGGATCCAATCCGCACCAGCTGGTGCTGATGCTGTACGACGGTGCATTGCAGGCGATCGCGGCGGCGCGCACCCAATTGCTGGCAGCCGATATCGAGGGCAAGGGCAAGTCGATTGCCCGCGCCATCGAGATCGTCGGCAGCGGCCTGTCGGCCAGCCTCGACCTCACCGCCGGTGGCGAGATCGCGGCCAACCTCGCATCCTTGTATGACTACATCGTCCGCCTGCTGGTCGGCGCCAATATCGCCAACGACCAGCGCAAGCTGGACGAGGCCGCCACCCTGCTGGGGCAGATGCGCGTGACCTGGATCGCGATCGGCAAACCCGCCAATGGAGTACCCGCATGACTGAAGCACCTGTCGAGCGTGACATCGTCGCGCTGTATCAAGAAGTCGAACGCCTGACCGGCGGCATGCTGTCGGCAGCCCATCAACAGGACTGGGACCGTCTGGCCGCGCTCGAAGCCGGCTGCGCGAGATGCATCGATTCCATCAAAGGCTGCCCGGTGCCGGCCAGACTGAGCGAAGAAGCGCGACAGAAAAAGTTCTTGCTGCTGAAGTCCATCCTCGCCAACGATCGCGAGATCAGGAAGCTGGCTGAGCCGTGGATGCAGCAGATATCGCACCTGCTGGGGAGCGCCAACGCGGAATGCCGCGTCCGACGCAGCTACGGCAGCAACGAGGCCTGAGCTGATGGATGCAGGCAAGGAGCTCGGCGGCACGGCGGCCATCACCGCCATGCGGTTGATCGCCACGCCGGACGCGATCGGCCTGCTGACGCCCAAAGGCGAACTCAGCGCTGCCGATGGCATGCGCCAGTCGCCGCTGCGCGCGCCCGCCAGCGCAGCGGCCGACCTGCCCGTGGCGCCGACGGTTGCCGAACTGGGCAGCGGCGCGCAGCTGTTGCTCAAGCTGCTGAGCGGCGGCGGCCAGCCCGCCACCAAGCGCCCATCGACGCAGCCATTGCTGGCTGCACCGGCGACACTGACGGCGAACAGGCCTGCGCGCACCGGCGACCTCAATGGCGCCGGCAGTGCAAGCAATATCAACAGCGGCACGCAAGTCATCGCGCAAGCGCTGCAAGGCGCGCTCGAAAGCAGCGGGCTGTTCTACGAGTCCCACCTCGCGGACTGGGTGGGTGGCCAGCGCAGCCTTGAAGCGATACGCACCGAACCGCAAGCGCTGCTGCATGATGCCAGCGCCACGTCGCAAGCAAGTGCGGCGGCCAGTAACGACACGGGCATGGCCAGTGCGCCTGCGCTCAGTGCCATCGTCCATGCCCAGCTCGACGTACTCGACAGCGGACAGTTGCGCTGGCAAGGCGAAATCTGGCCCGGCTTGCCGGCAGAAATCTGGATGACGCAGGACGCGCCTGACCGAGACACGGCCGACGCCGGCCAGCGCAATGGCGACAGCGCGAATGAACGGAGCGGCCGCCGCTGGCAAGCGCGGCTGGTGACCACCCTGCCCGTGCTCGGCAAGATCAGCACCCAATTCATGCTGCAAGGCGACAAGCTGGATGTGAAGCTGGCATCGACACAAGCGGCGACGGCTGCCGCGCTGCATGTCGCATCAGCGCAACTGGCCGACAGCCTGCAGGCGAGCGGCCTGCTGCTGCAAGCCTTTGCCAGCCAACTCGACGACGCCGGCAATGACCGTGCCTCCAAAGAAGACGACCATGCCGACCATACCGGCTGAGCAGCGTTCCGCCGTCGCGCTGGCCTATGGATCAAGTGACGGCGCACCGCGCGTCGTCGCCCAGGGCCGCGGCCTGGTCGCCGCCGAAATCATCCGTGTGGCGCGGGAACATCAGGTTTTCGTTCACCAGTCGACCGAACTGGTGGCGCTGCTCATGCAAGTCGACCTTGACCGTGAAATCCCGCCTTCGCTTTACCGCGCCATTGCGGAGCTGCTGGCCTGGCTCTACCAGCTGGAAAGCAGCTCGCAAAAAAACAACCACCTTTGACATTGCCCGCGTAGTACAGCGTATAGCGCATCCGTAGCCCGGATCGTCCGAACCTGACTCGCGCCTTGGCCTACACATGAATTCGTGGCAAACCCGTCCCGGGGAAATCCTTTTCCCAGAGGAGAGCACCCTGCTGCCTGACTGGAGACCCCTGCTATGGATACCAAAAAAATTTTCGGCACCCAGAACGATGACACGATCCTCGTGACCTCAGCCGGTTCGACGGTCACGACCAGCGGTACGGTCAAAAACAAGAAGGCGGCCACCCAAACCTTTGACGGCTCAGATTTCAACAACGCGATCTTTGCGGGCGACGGCAAGGATGTGGTGTATGTGGTCGGCAGTTCAAGTGATGCCATCGATGGCGGAACCGGTGATGATCTCATCTATGGTGGCGCAGGCGATGATCTGCTGGCAGGCGGCGCTGGCAAGGATGTCATTGATGGCGGCAGCGGCAACGACATCATCGGGTCCGTGCGCCCCGGGACCTTGAGCGGTACGACCACTGACTATGTAATTGACCAGAACGGAGACCAGATTGGCGACACCTTGATTGGCGACGGTTTCGATCCGGTGATCTCTGGCGGCGTTGTCAATGTGACGCAACAGCTTGCCCAGGCTGGCGATGACGTGATTGCGGGCGGCAATGGCAAAGATGTGATTTGGGGTGATAACGGCCCCAATAGTGGCGGCGGTCCGAACACGACGCTCGGCGGCAACGACAAGATTGATGGCGGCAACGGCGACGATACGATCTACGGTCAAGGCGGGAATGACCTCATCCGGGGGCAGAACGGTAATGACGTGATCGATGCCGGTGCCGGCGATGACAACATCGATGGTGGCCTGGGTGCCGATCAGATCAAAGGCGGCGCAGGCAAGGATTTGTTCATCTATGACGCCGCCCTCGATTCCATGACCGCTTCGATGGACATCATCATCGATTTTTCACGGGCCGACGGCGACAAAATCGACCTGCGCCCCCTGCTGGGCATCACTGACCTCGCATGGGGGGGCAATGCGGCAAAAGCATTCGGTGTCTGGCTGGAGCCGTCCGGTGCAAACACGCTGGTTCGGGTCGATACGACGGGGGACAGCCTTCCCGACATGGTGATCCGACTCAATGGCAGCTTCAACCTGAAAAATGCGGACTTCCTGGGCGTCAAGAATGCACCGCCCACATTGGAGGTCCCTTCGGGCATTGCCTACAATGAGAGCCCGGGTGACGACAGCTTCGACACGGCGCTCGGGACACTGAGCGGTTCGGATACCGACTTCAACGATATCGTTAGCTTCGAAATCGCAGACAGTAGTACGTCCGATTTACCTGGATATGATGTCTCCGCATCGCGTACCTATGGAACCCTCTATCTCAACGCAACCTCTGGCGACTACCAGTTCATTGCCAACGACGCCGCCATCGAAGCGCTGAAAGAATCCACCTCCATCGACTTCGCAGTCAATGCCACCGATGGCAGCGCCGATAGTCCCTCACGGAACCTGACGATCACCCTCAA
>JBDKLN010000225.1:0-19494 GCA_039806045.1 Pseudomonadota bacterium | reverse complement strand
GCGTCGGCAAGCCGATGCCGAGGTTGACGTAGAAGCCGTCTTCCAGCTCTGCGGCGGCGCGTGCCGCCATCTCATCACGAGTCCATGCCATCTGTCGCTCCCTGCTTACTGTGCACGAACCGTGCGTTGTTCAATGCGCTTCTCCGGGCTCGCGTTGACCACGATCCGATGCACGAAAATGCCGGGCAGGTGCACGGCATCGGGATCGATGTCACCGACGCCGACCAGCTCCTCGACTTCGACGATGGTGATCTTGCCGGCCATCGCGACGTTCGGATTGAAGTTGCGCGAGGTCTTGCGGAACACGAGGTTGCCAGTCGGATCCGCCTTCCAGGCCTTGACCAGCGACACGTCCGATACCAGCGAGCGTTCCATCACGTACTGCTCGCCGTCGAACACGCGCACTTCCTTGCCTTCGGCCACGATGGTGCCGACACCGGTCTTGGTGTAGAAGGCCGGGATGCCGGCGCCGCCGGCGCGCAGCTTTTCAGCCAGCGTGCCTTGGGGCGTGAATTCCAGCTCGAGTTCGCCGGCCAGGTACTGGCGCTCGAACTCCTTGTTCTCGCCGACGTAGGACGAGACCATTTTCCTGATCTGGCGCGTGCTCAGCAGCTGGCCGAGGCCGAAGCCGTCGACACCGGCGTTGTTCGAGATCGCGGTCAGGCCCTTGACACCCGAATCGCGCAGCGCGGCGATCAGGGCTTCGGGGATGCCGCACAGGCCAAAGCCGCCAACCGCAATGGTCTGGCCATCTTTGACGACGCCTGCCAGCGCGCTGGCTGCGTCCGGATACACTTTTTTCATGGGTCTCCTCGGTTAAACTGTCGGCAGATTCTGCCCAGCGGGCAAGGATAAGAGCGAAAAACCCGTCCCGCAATACCGTAAAAGTACGAGCAGCGGCCCGCAGCGGCGGACCTTGAGACAAATCCAAACAGCCACCTGACTGCCCCCTGACCGCATGAGCCAGGCCAAGCCCGCCCTTTCGGGCGTCGATTTCGAGAGCATCTTCCGCCACGCACCGGTCGGCCTGTGCGTGTCGCAGCAGCGCGTAATCACAGCCTGCAACGCGGCGCTGGCTGGCATCTTTGGCTATGACACTGAGCAATTGTGCGGGCAGTCGTTCTCCATCCTTTATCCGTCGCCCGATGAATTCGAGCGCACCGGCGCGCGCATCGCCCCCATCCTGAACCGACACGGCCACTATTCCGACGAGCGCATCATGAAGCGCGCCAGCGGCGAACTGTTCTGGTGCCACGTGACCGGCCGCTCGCTGGAGCGCGGCGACCCGCATGCGTCGGGCATCTGGACCTTCGAAGACCTCGCCAGCAGGCGACCGGTGACCGCCGAACTCAGCGCACGCGAACGCGAAGTGGCGGCCTTGCTGGTGGAAGGACTGACGAGCAAGGAAATCGGTCGCCAGCTGGACCTGAGCCCGCGCACGGTCGAGATGCACCGCGCTCGGCTGATGAAGAAGTTTTCGGCGGGGACGGCCGGCGAGCTGGTGAACCGGCTGCTGGGTGGCCAGCTGGGCTGACGGACCGGGTGGACAACTTCTGCAAGCGATCAGCAGATCGCTTGCAGGCCCTTGTCGCGGATGACGTTCAGTAGCCGCAATGCCGGACCGCCCGGCTGCTTGATGCCACGCTCCCAGTCCGATACCAGGTTCTTCGACACATTCAGGTAACGCGCGAATACAGGCTGCGATACGTTCTCGCGTGCGCGCAAAGCCCTGATTTCTTCAGCCGGCATCGGCAGGACCGGCGCAAGGCAAGCTTCATCGGTAAAACCAGAGCGCCGCATGAACCGCACGAACCAGGCATGCTGGTATGCCCGCATTCAAGGCTCACCAATCCAATGTGTCACACTTAGCGTGATACAAAAGAATTTTCACAGCCTGCTGTTATTTGATCCACTTCCCCTCCCCCGCGCCATCGACACGTCGAGCGGCCGGGTAAGAAAATCAGGAAACGACAATGATCGGCATGGTTGCCGCAGGGGAGACATGTTTGTTTCTGGCTAGCCGTGATCCCTGCTGCGCAAAGTACGCCCAACAGGATTCGGGGCGTGTTGTCCGGAGGGTGCCTAGTCAGCGGGGAGAAACCGGCGTCATCAATTTGACGCGCATGTCGTCCGGCAAGGGTTGAGATTTTTCAACGCGCTGGTCGACCCACACTACCTTGGAGCCACCTTCGGCGCTGACGATGTCGGGCGCATCGACCCGACGAATTTCGTGCAAGGTCTGGAAGCTGGAACGGCCGAAGTCGCCGACGAAGGTCGTGACCTCGATATCGCCCGGATAGCGCAACTGCTTCAGGAAGGTGCCGTGTGCATTGATGATCACGGGGCCGATACCGACCGGGTCCGGCGGACAGCCCAGTGCCTCGAACCACGCAATGCGCGCCTGTTCGAGGTAGCGGAAGTACACCGTATTGTTCACATGCCCCATCGCATCCATGTCGCCCCAGCGGATCGGCATGCGCATGCGATGAACGAGTAAGTAATGATCGGGAATGGCCATCGTCACTCAGGCGCGCATTCAACGCGCCGCTGTGGACACAGCGGCGCGCCTCACAAGCGCAGCGATTGCGGGATAAGAAAGCGCGATCAGAACGCAGCCATGCCGTCGTCGGCGGTCATGATCGCGCCATTGATGAAGCGCGACTCATCCGACGACAGCAACAGCAGCAGGCCGTCAAGGTCTTCCGGCTTGCCGACGCGCTTGCGCGGCAGCACGTCGATCAGCTTCTTGCCGCCTTCGCTGGCGAAGTAGTCGCGGTTGATCTCGGTCTCGATGTAACCCGGGCAGATCGCGTTGACGTTGATGCCGTATCGGCCCCACTCCAGCGCCATCGCCTTCGTCATCTGCACGGCAGCCGCCTTGCTCATGCAATAGACGCCAATTTGCGACAGCACGCGCAGGCCGGCGACGGAGGCGATATTGATGATGCGGAACTGGCGCGACGGCTCGGCCTTGGAGCGCAGGATCATGCGCTTGGCCACTTCCTGGGCGACGAAGAAGCTGCCCTTGGTGTTGGTGTCGAACACGAAGTCATAGTCTTCGGGCGTCACGTCAACCAGCTTGCCGGTGGTGGACACCCCCGAATTGTTGACCAGGATGTCGATCGGGCCGGCTTCGGTCTCGGCATGCGCGATCGCGGCCTTGATGCTGGCATGATCGGTCACGTCCAACGTCACCAGTCGCGCGGCGCCGCCGGCGGACTCGATCTCGGCGCGCAATTCCTTCAGGCGATCGGTGCGGCGCGCTGCCAGCACCACGGTCGCGCCCGCATCCGCGAGCACCTTGGCGAAGCGCGCACCCAGACCGCTGGACGCACCGGTGACCAGCGCCACCTTGCCCTTGAAATTCACTTCAATTCCCACAAAGCCCCCCTTAAACCGGTATTGTCAAAATATGACCGCTATCATTACATGAAAGAGGCCATTCCTGCCGGAGCGGAATCGCCCTTGCGCGCAAGGCTGGCCGGTTAAGGGAAGACGCTGGATCCCGGCATGCGCCGGGAAGACCTGCCACCGACGATAGCTCTTGATGTGTCGTCCCGGCGCATGCCGGGACCCCGCGCCTTTCGATGGGCTTGCGAAAGTTTTTCGCTGAACTGACCGGCACTACCCGTGCGCAGGGCTTTCAGACTGCTTCGCCGTGCCGACTGGCGCTGGCAGCCAAAATCCCCGACAATCCGGGCAACCCGCACCGATGCCGCGTATCGATATTGAACTTACAGGCGACACGACAACAATGACAAGCCCCAGCCAGAACCCCGCATTTCTCGAGCAATACGGTCCGCGCGAAGCGATGGACTATGACGTCGTCATCATCGGCGCCGGCCCGGCCGGCCTGTCGGCCGCAATCCGCCTGAAGCAACTGGCCAATGAAAAAGGCCAGGAGATCAACGTCTGCGTACTCGAAAAAGGCAGCGAGCCCGGCGCGCACATCCTGTCGGGCGCCGTGATGGATCCGCGCGCCATGACGGAGCTGTTCCCGGACTGGAAAGCACAAGGCGCACCGCTGAACACAGCGGTCTCGGAAGACCGGTTCATGTTCCTGACCGAGACCGGCGCCGTCACCACGCCGAACTGGATGCTGCCGAACTGCTTCCAGAACCACGGCAACTACGTGGTCTCGCTCGGCAATGTGGTGCGCTGGCTGGCGCAGCAGGCCGAAGGCCTTGGCGTCGAGATCTTCCCCGGCTTTGCCGCAGCCGAAGTGCTGTACGACGAGCAGGGCAAGGTCGCCGGCGTCGCCACCGGCAACATGGGCGTCGACAAGAACGGCCAACCGACTGCCGAATTCCAGCTCGGCATGGAACTGCGCGCGAAGTACACGCTGTTTGCCGAAGGCGCCCGCGGCCACCTCGGCAAGCAACTGATCGCCAACTACAAGCTTGACGCCGGCAAGGACCCGCAGGTCTACGGCATCGGCATCAAGGAACTGTGGGAAATCGATCCGGCCAAGCACCAGCCGGGCCTTGTGATTCATACCGCCGGCTGGCCACTGGATGCGGAGACCTATGGCGGCTCCTTCCTGTACCACCTCGAGAACAACCAGGTCGCGGTCGGCTACGTGGTTGGCCTGTCGTATGCGAACCCTTACCTGTCTCCATTCGAGGAATTCCAGCGCTACAAAACGCATCCGTCGATTCGCACCTTCTTCGAGGGCGGCAAGCGCCTGTCCTACGGCGCACGCGCCATCACCGCCGGTGGCTTGCAGTCGCTGCCCAAGCTGGCCTTTCCGGGCGGCGCGCTGATCGGTTGCGACGCCGGCATGCTGAATGCGAGCCGCATCAAGGGCAGCCATGCGGCGATGAAGTCCGGCATGATGGCCGCCGAAGCAGCCTTCGATGCAGTCGGCGCCGGTCGTGCGCAGGACGAGCTGACAGCCTACGAAAAAGCGTTTGAAGCCTCTTGGCTGCACGACGAGTTGCACGTGGCGCGCAACTTCAAGCCATGGATGAGCAAAGGCCTCTACCTCGGCACGCTGATGGTCGGCATCGATCAGGTACTGTTCCGTGGCAAGGCGCCATGGACGCTGCATCACACGCATGCGGATCATGAATGCCTGAAGCCGGCCGCCGAGTGCCAGCCCATCCTGTATCCGAAGCCGGACAATGTGCTGACCTTCGACCGCCTGTCGTCGGTGTTCATCTCCAACACCAACCACAACGAGCATCAGCCCGCGCACCTGACGCTGAAAAATGCCGGCGTGCCGGTCGAACTGAACCTCGCAAAATATGCGGGCCCCGAGTCGCGCTACTGCCCGGCCGGCGTGTACGAATTCGTCGACGAGGGTGGCAAGGAAAAACTGCAGATCAATGCGCAGAACTGCGTGCATTGCAAGACTTGCGACATCAAGGACCCGACGCAGAACATCGTCTGGGTCACGCCGGAAGGCGGCGGCGGACCGAACTACCCGAACATGTGATGGGCACTTCCGGCGCAGGCGGCAAACAGGACATGTCCTCGACAGCGCAAGACGCCGAGCATGCCCGCGAGGTGGGCGCTGGCGATACCCAGGCGCGTCCGTCGCCCGTCAGCTTTGCCACCGCGTTTTGGTACTGGCTAAAGCTGGGCTTCGTCAGCTTCGGCGGACCGACCGGCCAGATTGCTCTGATGCACACCGATCTGGTCGAAAACAAACGCTGGATCTCCGAGCACCGCTTCCTGCATGCGCTGAACTACTGCATGCTGCTGCCCGGCCCGGAAGCGATGCAGCTGGCGACGTACATCGGCTGGCTGATGCACCGGACGGCCGGCGGCATCATGGCCGGCGCGCTGTTCGTGCTGCCATCGCTGCTGATCCTCATCCTGCTATCGTGGATTTACCTTGCCTTCGGTGATGTGCCGATTGTGGCCGGCGTCCTGTACGGCATCAAGCCGGCGGTGGTCGCCATCGTGCTGGCCGCGGCGGTGCGCATCGGTAGCCGCAGCCTGAAAAACCGCTGGTTGTTGCTGATCGCCGCAACATCCTTCCTGTTGATCATGCTGCCGCAACTGCCCTTCCCGCTGATCATCGGCATGGCCGCGCTGGCCGGTGCCGTCGGTGGCAGGCTCGCACCCGCGCTGTTCGTCCCCGGCGGCGGCCATGGCACCCGCCGGACCAGCTACGGCCCGGCACTCATTGACGACGACACGCCGCCGGCGCATGCCGCGTTCAGCTGGCACCGCCTGCTGCGCACCGCCATCATCGGTATCGTCATCGCTGCGACTTCGCTCGCGCTGCTCGCGCTGGCGCTGGGTGAGCACAACCCGCTGGTGCAGATGGGCTGGTTCTTCACCAAGGCCGCGCTGCTGACCTTTGGTGGCGCGTATGCGGTGCTGCCCTATGTGTACCAGGGCGCGGTCGAGCACTTTGGCTGGCTGACCGGACCGCAAATGATCGACGGCCTCGCGCTCGGCGAAACCACGCCGGGCCCGCTGATCATGATCGTCAGCTTCGTGGGTTTCGTCGGTGGCTGGACCAAGGAGGTGTTCGGACCGATGGCCTTGTTCTGGTCCGGCTGTGCCGGTGCGGTGGTGGCCAGCTTTTTCACCTTCCTGCCATCCTTCGTATTCATTCTGGCCGGCGGGCCGCTGGTCGAAGCCAGTCGTGGCGACATCCGCCTGACTGCGCCGCTGACGGCGATTACGGCTGCCGTGGTGGGCGTGATCGTCAGCCTCGCCGCGTTCTTTGCCGTGCATGTCTTTCACCTCGCCGAAGTGCCGGCGCGCTGGGACTGGATCGCGATGGCCATCACCGCCATCGCTGCCGTGGCGCTGATGCGTTACAAGGCCGGCACCATACGCGTGATCGCCGCCTGTGCCGTTGTTGGCCTCGTGGTATCTTATCTGCCTCTGAAAACCCCGATTTGACCAAGGCTTCGGGGCCCGATCCCTCGTGCTCCCTGTGCAGCAACCATGACCGAACGCATCATCCCCGTCGCCGACCTGCGCTATCTGCAAGCCGTCCCGCATATTCCCGACACCCTGCTGCCGGCCACCGGCCTGCTGTCGGACAAACTGGGCCGCCCGCTGCGCGACCTGCGCATCTCGGTCACCGACCGCTGCAATTTCCGCTGCGTGTACTGCATGCCGAAGGAAATCTTCGACAAGGATTACCAGTTCCTGCCGCACGGCCTGCTGCTGTCCTTCGAAGAAATCACGCGCGTGGCGAAAATTTTCGTCGCGCATGGCGTCGAGAAGCTGCGCCTGACCGGCGGCGAGCCGCTGCTGCGCAAGCACATCGAGACGTTGATCGAGATGCTGTCCAGGCTGCGCACGTCCGAGGGCAAGCCACTCGACCTGACGATGACGACCAACGGCTCGCTGCTGGCGAAAAAGGCGCAGGCCCTGAAGGATGCCGGCCTGCAGCGCATCACCGTGTCACTCGATTCGCTGGATGAAGCAACTTTCCAGAAAATGAATGACGTCGACTTCCCGGTGGCCGATGTGCTGCACGGGATCGAGGTCGCGCACAACGTCGGACTGGGCCCGATCAAGGTCAACATGGTGGTCAAGAAAGGCGTGAACGACCAGGAGATCGTGCCGATGGCGCGCCACTTCAAGGGCACGCCGGTGATCCTGCGTTTCATCGAATACATGGATGTCGGCGCGTCCAACGGCTGGAAGATGGATGAAGTCGTGCCCTCGGCCGAAGTCGTGCGTCGCATCAGCGAGCAGCTGCCGCTGGAAGAAGTCGAGCCGAACTACACCGGCGAAACCGCCGAGCGCTGGCGCTACCAGGATGGCAGCGGCGAAATCGGCGTGATCTCCAGCGTCACGCAGGCCTTCTGCAGCGACTGCAACCGCGCGCGCCTGTCGACCGAAGGCAAGCTGTTCACCTGCCTGTTCGCGACCGGCGGGCATGACCTGCGCGCGCTGCTGCGCGGTGGCCACAGCGACGAACAGATCACGGCGGCGATCTCCCACCTGTGGGCGCTGCGTGACGATCGTTACTCCGAACTGCGTACCGCCAATACCGATGGCCTGGCGCGTCCGGTGCGCAAGGTCGAGATGTCGTATATCGGCGGATGAGCCCGGACTCCCTGCAAGCCAGCGCGCGCAGCGTTGCCGGCTACGACCCGGACCACCTGCCCGTCCCGCTCGCGCAACAACTGGTGCGCGATGCGATCACCCCGATCACTGACACTGAAACACTGCCGCTGAAACAGGCGCTGGGCCGTATCCTCGCGGCCGACCTGGTGTCGCCGATCGCCGTCCCCTCGCATGACAACTCGGCGATGGATGGTTACGCGCTGCGCGGCAGCGACTTGTCCGCATCGCCGGTGACGCTGAAAGTCGTCGGCAAGGCCTTTGCCGGCCACCCTTACCGGAATGATGTCCAGCCCGGCGAATGCGTGCGCATCATGACCGGCGCCGTGATACCGCGCGGCTGCGACAGCGTGATCCCGCACGAGCTGGTCATCGATGCCAGCGATACCGCTGTCACCATCCCGCCCGACAGCATCCGCGCTGGTGACAACCGACGACTCGCCGGCGAGGATTTGCCAGCCGGCTCCATCGCCTTGCCCAACGGTCGGCTGCTGACACCGTCTGACATCGGCATGGTGGCATCGCTCGGCATCGGCGAAATCACGGTGATGCGCAAGCTGCGCGTCACCTTCTTTTCAACCGGTGATGAACTGCGTTCGGTCGGCCAGCCCCTCGACGAGGGCTGCGTCTATGACAGCAATCGCTACACCTTGCACGGCATGTTGCTGCGCGCCGGCTGCGAACCGATCGACATGGGCGTGGTGCGCGATGACCCGGCCTCGCTGGAAGCCGCGCTGCGCGACGCGTGCCGGCAGGCCGATGCGATCATCACCACCGGTGGCGTGTCGGCAGGCGATGCCGATTTCACGCGCGAAATGATGGCGCGCCTCGGCGACGTGCTGTTCTGGAAAATCGCAATGCGCCCGGGACGGCCGATGGCCTTCGGACGCATCGCCGTCGATGGCAAGCAGGCGATGCTGTTCGGCCTGCCCGGCAATCCGGTCGCGGTGATGGCGAGCTTCTATTTCTTTGCGCGCGATGCGCTGGCCCTGATGGCCGGCGGCGCGCCGCAGCGGCTGCTGACCATGCGTTTGCCCTGCGAGGAAGCGATACGCAAGAAGCCGGGCCGCACCGAATTCCAGCGCGGCATCGTGTCGGTCGACGCGTCGGGCAAACCAACGGTACGTATCACGGGCGCGCAGGGCTCGGGCATCCTGAGCTCGATGTCGGAAGCCAATGGCATGATCGTGCTGCACCATGAGCACGGCGACTTGCCGGCAGGCTCGCTGGTAGATGTGATTCCCTTTGACGGACTCATCTGAGTTTCCGTCCCTCCCGTCCTTCGACCTAGCCTGCCATCAGGCGATTACACCATGGCTCCCGGCTGGCGCAGCAACATTCCATCAAGGCGATTCGTTCGCTGTTGACGCTGGCGCTGGCGACAGTGCGGCCGTTGATGTAACCATCTGCAGCGGCCTTTTTACATTCAATCCGGCTGGTTCCGCATCCAGTCAGCTGTCCTGAAGAACGCGTTCAGCAGCACATCCTGCTTCTGCTCATCGAAGCCCATGTCGCGCATCGCCAGCACCATGCAGGTCAGCCATTCGTCGCGCGCCTGGCTGCCGATCGCAAACGGCAAATGACGCGCGCGCAGGAAGGCATTGCCATAGCGCGGCGTATACAGGTCGGGGCCGCCGGTCCAGCCCGATAGAAAGTGATACAGCTTGTCGCGTGATCCGTCGAGCGAGGCCGGATGCATGGCGCGCAGCTCGCCGAACTCGGGCTCGAGATCCATCAGGTCATAGAAGCGGTCGACCAGTTCGCGCAACTTCTCGTCGCCACCCACCAGCTGGTACAGCGTGTTTTCATTCGTTTCCATGCACTGATGATAGCGCAGGCGGCACCCCGTCCGGCTGCACGCCGCCTCGGCCTGATCAGATTGAGGCGCCGCAATCGCGCGCACTTCGAACCTATCACCACAGTCGAAGCTCTCGCCGCCCGTCGTCTTGTCGCGAGCGGCGATGGCCCACGACAAGGCATGGCCCCACGGAGCGCACGCAGGCATGGTCGAACTGACACGAATGGCAGAGCCGCCCGCCTTGCCGGCGCTCTTGGTCAAGGAGGTCTTCGACCGATTTTTCGCGCTGGCTGTGCTGCTGATGCTTTCGCCGCTGCTGCTGGCGCTGGCGCTGGCAATCAGGCTCACTTCCGAGGGCCCGGTACTGTTCCGGCAGCTGCGCATCGGGCGAGAAGGCCGGCCCTTCCATGTCTACAAATTCCGCAGCATGCGGCTGCATGCCGAGCAGGACGGCAGGCTAACCCAGGCCACGCGCGATGATCCGCGCATCACGCCACTCGGCCGCTTAATGCGCCGTACCAGCCTCGACGAGCTGCCGCAATTCCTGAACGTGCTGCGCGGCGAGATGTCCGTCGTCGGGCCGAGGCCGCATGCACTGGAACATCATGATCTGTATCTGCGCCGCCTGCCGGGCTATCTGTATCGACACGGCATGAAGCCTGGCATCACCGGCTGGGCGCAGATCCATGGCTGTCGCGGCGAGACCGACAGCGACGACAAGATGGCGCAGCGCGTAGCGCTCGATCTGCACTACATCGGTCACTGGTCGCTGGGGATGGACCTGAAGATCGTCTGCTGGACCGCGCTGCACGGCTGGACCGACCATCATGCCTACTGATCCGCTGCGCTGCCGTCCGGCCTGGCTGCTGGCGCTGGCCTGCTTCTTCGTGCTGATGCTGGCGCTCGGCAACGTGCCGGGCGAGGCACAAGTGCTGTCAGCGCGTTACGGGGACAAGCTGTTGCACGCACTGGCTTATGGCTTCATGGCCCTGCTCTGCCATCGCGCATTGCCGTCATCCACCATCCGGCGACTGCTGGCGACGATCGCTGTCATCGCAATGCTTGGTCTGCTCGACGAGAGCCTGCAATCGCTTCTGCCTTACCGCAACGCGTCACTGCTGGACTGGTGTTTTGATATCGGTGCAGCCGCCATGGTGGCCGTGCTGCTCGCATTGCATGCCCACTTCTTTCTGGCTGTCCGAACTCATGCGTAAAAAAATCAGCAAAGCTGTTTTTCCTGTCGCTGGCCTTGGCACCCGCTTTCTGCCGGCGACCAAGGCACAGCCCAAGGAAATGCTGCCCATCGTCGACAAGCCGCTGGTGCAGTATGCGGTCGAAGAAGCGATCGCGGCCGGCATCACCGAATTGATCTTTGTCACGGGTCGCAACAAGCGTGCTATCGAAGATCATTTCGACAAGGCTTACGAACTCGAGGCCGAATTGCAGGCTCGGAACAAGGATGCGCTGCTGCAGGCCATACGCCAGATCAAGCCGGACAACGTGCAATGCTTCTACGTGCGGCAGGCCGAAGCGCTCGGGCTCGGTCATGCGGTGATGTGCGCGGAGCGATTGCTGCAGGACGAGCCGTTCGCCGTGCTGCTGGCCGATGACCTGATCGAAGCTGAGGTGCCGGTGCTGAAGCAGATGGCTGAACTGCACGCGCACTATGGCAGCAGCCTGATCGGCGTCGAAACGATACCGGTCGAGCAAAGCCGTGCGTACGGCATCGTCGAAGGCCATCCGGTGGCGGACCGGTTGCTGAAGCTGCATGGGATCGTCGAAAAGCCGGCCCCCGACGATGCGCCATCCAACATGGGGGTCGTCGGCCGCTACATCCTGACGCCGGCAATCTTCCGGCACCTGCATGCACTCGAGCCGGGCGCCGGCGGTGAATTGCAGTTGACCGACGCCATCGCTCAGCTGATGAAATCCGAAGCACTACTGTCTTACCAGTTCATCGGAAGGCGCCACGACTGCGGTAGCAAGCAAGGCTACCTGCAGGCGACCGTGGAGTTCGCGCTGCGCCATCCGGAGGTCAGAGAGGAATTCCGTGCCTTCCTGCGCCGGCTGCCGTTACCAGCGCCATTGAATGCCGGGGCCGCCATGCAGCCGACCTCCGCCGAGCCGGTCGCCGGCCCAGCCGCGCAGCCACGGCACGGGCCGCCCGCCGCCCATGTCCCGCTCGAGGTATGCAGCGGGAACCGTGCGCGCGATGTGCGCGTGGCCCGGCACGGATCCTGACCGCGTCCATCCAAGATGGGACAAACCCTGCTTGTCACCGGCGCGACCGGCTACATCGGCTCGCACACCTGCGTCTGCTTGCTGCAGGCCGGCTGGCGCGTGGTCGCCATCGACAATTTCAGCAACAGCTCGCCCGCGGTGGTGTCGCGCATCGAGCAACTGGCTGAGCGCGAGATGCGCTTCCATGTGCTGGACGTGCGCGACCACGGTGCGCTGCTGCGGCTGTTGCAGCAGGAAGCCGTGTCGGCCGTGATCCACTTTGCCGGCCTGAAGGCGGTCGGCGAATCGGTGGCGCGGCCGCTCGACTATGTGGACAACAACGTCTGTGGCAGCGTGTCGCTGCTGCGCGCCTTGCATCTGTCGGGCGTGCGCAAGCTGGTGTTCAGTTCGTCGGCGACGGTGTACGGCGATCCGGCCAGCGTGCCCATCACCGAATCGTCGCCGCTGTCCGTCACCAATCCGTATGGCCGCAGCAAGCTGATGGTCGAGCAAGTACTGGATGACCTCGCACAATCAGACCCGGAATGGCGGGTCGCGACGCTGCGCTACTTCAACCCGGCCGGTGCCCACCCCAGTGGCTTGCTGGGCGAAGACCCGCGCGGCATGCCGAACAACCTGATGCCCTGCATCGCCCGGGTCGCCGTCGGCCGGCTGCCTGCGCTATCGGTCTATGGCGATGACTGGCCCACGCCCGACGGCACCGGCGTGCGTGACTACATCCATGTGATGGATCTGGCGCAAGGTCACCTGGCGGCGCTGGAACGCCTGTACGCGCATGCGGGCAACTTCACGGTCAACCTGGGCACTGGCCAGGGCGTCAGCGTGCTGCAGGCGGTCGCGGCATACGAGCGGGCCTGTGGCCACCGTATCCCGCTGCGCATCGCCGACCGCCGTGCCGGCGATGTCGCCAGTTGTTATGCATCAGCGGCACGCGCACAGGCATTGCTGGACTGGCGCGCGCAGCGCTCGCTGGACGAGATGTGTGCCGACCACTGGCGCTGGCAGCACAGGCATCCGCACGGCTACGCCGGGCATTGACCGATTCGCACCGGCGCGCATTGGCATGCGCGCGCGCAAATGGCTGTCATCTGCGCTGGCGACAATGGATGCGCTCTTTGACGGGCCAGCCTGCCACTTACACAACCGAAGACACCCACCGACCTGACGATGATTCCCACCGAACCCCTGCTGCCTTGTGCGGGCCGCACCGCCCTCGTGACCGGCATCACCGGCCAGGACGGCGCGTATCTCGCTGAACTATTGCTGGCCAAGGGCTATCAAGTGCACGGCATCAAGCGCCGCGGGTCGCAATTGAACACCGGGCGAATCGACCACCTGTATCAGGACCCGCACGAAGCCGGCCGTCGCTTCATCCTGCACCACGGCGACATGACCGATACCGCATCGCTGATACGCGTGATCCAGCAAGTGCAACCGCATGAAATTTACAATCTCGCCGCACAGAGCCATGTTGCCGTGTCTTTCGAAGAGCCGGAATACACCGCGAATTCGGATGCGCTGGGTACGCTGCGCTTGCTGGAGGCCGTGCGCATCCTGGGATTGACAGGCCGCGTGCGCTTCTATCAGGCATCGACGTCGGAGTTGTACGGCAAGGTACAGGAGACGCCGCAACGGGAAAGCACGCCCTTTTATCCGCGCAGCCCGTACGCGGCCGCCAAGCTGTATGCGTACTGGATCACGGTGAATTACCGCGAAGCGTATGGCATGCATGCCAGCAATGGCATCCTGTTCAACCATGAATCGCCTTTGCGCGGCGAAACCTTCGTCACGCGCAAGATCACGCGCGCGCTGGCACGCATCGCGCTCGGCCAGCAGGAATGCCTGTACCTCGGCAACCTGTCCTCGCTGCGTGACTGGGGCCATGCGCGCGACTATGTGCAGATGCAGTGGCTGATGCTGCAGCAGTCCGCGCCAGACGATTACGTGATCGCCACCGGACGTCAGGCCAGCGTGCGGGATTTCGTCGATTTCGCTGCGGCCCGGCTGGGCATGCAACTGGACTGGCGCGGGTTCGGCGTGGCCGAGGTCGCGCTCGTGGCGGACGCCGGCGATCATGACGGCGTGACGCCGGGACAGGTGATCGTGCGCGTCGATCCGCGCTATTTCCGTCCCACCGAAGTCGAGCAGTTGCTGGGCGACGCCAGCAAGGCACGCGACAGACTGGGTTGGGAGCCTGTCACCACACTGGCGGAGCTGGTGGCCGAGATGGTCGATGCCGATCTCGCCGCTGCGCGCAAGTACGCGCTGGTGCGCAATCATGGCTACCAGGCCCATGCCCACCATGAATAAGCGCAGCGTGGAACGCATCTTCGTTGCCGGTCATCGCGGCATGGTCGGCAGCGCGCTGGTGCGGGCGTTGCGCGAGCGCGGCGAATGCCAACTGGTGCTGCGCAGCCACGACGAACTGGACCTGACCGACATGGCGCAGGTCGACGCCTTCTTTGCGAAGAATGCGATCGACACCGTCTACCTGGCTGCCGCACGTGTCGGCGGCATCCATGCCAACAACAGCTATCCGGCCGAATTCATCCAGCAGAACCTGATGATCGCGGCCAATGTCATCCATTGCGCATGGAAGTACCGCGCCGAACAACTACTGTATCTGGGTTCATCCTGCATCTATCCGCGCGCCGCGCCGCAACCGATGCGCGAAGACTACCTGCTGGGCGGACCGCTGGAGCCGACCAATGAGCCCTATGCGGTCGCCAAGATCGCCGGCATCAAGATGTGCGAAAGCTATAACCGCCAGTTCGGCACCGATTTCCGCAGCATCATGCCAACCAACCTGTACGGACCCGGCGACAACTTCCATCTGGAAGACAGCCATGTCGTGCCCGGCCTGATACGACGCTGCCATGATGCATGGATGGCAGATGCGCCAGAAGTCCGGATCTGGGGCAGCGGGCAGGCGATGCGCGAATTCCTGCACGTGGACGACCTCGCCGACGCCTGCGTGCTGGTGATGCAGCAGCCGCGCTCGACGATCGCAGCGCTGGTCGCACCGCAGTGTTCGCACCTGAACTGCGGCAGCGGCGAGGAAATCCGGATCGCCACGTTGGCAGCGATGGTGGCCGACGCGGTCGGCTACGAAGGGCAGCTTGCGTTCGACCCCGGCAAGCCTGACGGCACGCCGCGCAAGCTGATTGACTCGACGCGCCTGCGCAGCCTGGGCTGGACCCCGCGCATACCGCTGCGCGACGGACTGCAGCGCACGGTCAGGCATTTCCTTGCCGCGCACAGCGCCGACCGCGCCAACCTCGCCTGCCGCGGCAAGGATGAGCGGCCGCGGCTGCGCCGCTGAAGCGGCGGGGAACGTCGATGCGCTTGCTCGCCTGGATCGCCCTGGTCTTTGTGACCTTGCTGACGCTGTTCTCGTCGTCGACCTGGGGCCAGCTGCAGGAGGAAAACACGCTGTATGCGCGCGGCACCGGATGGTTTTATTTTTCGCTGATGAACATCGCGTTGTGGCTGGCGGCAGGCGCGGCCATGCTGACGATGCTCGCGCGCCAGCCACTGTCGACGGTGCGCACGCCGGCATCGCCCTTCCCGCTTTTCCTGGGCGCCTTCGGCTTCCTGCTGTTCGCCCATGTCGTCGTCGGCGTCGCGAGCGGGCAAGCCTTGCTGGCGATCCTGTCCTACACCGGCTTGCTGAACGTCCTCAACATGGCACTGTTCGCGCTGCTGTTGCTGGTGGCGCTGGCCGGCGAGGCCGGACCCCGGCGGCTGCTGGCGACCCTCGTCGCGCTGGCAGCGTTGCGCGCTGTCTTCGGCCTCGTTCGCTATGCGTGGTTCGGCGGCGATAGCGCGAACCCCTATCGCAACTTCGAAGGCCTGAACATCCGACTGGTCTATTTCGACATCGGGGACAACTACATCGCCGCGCTGGCGGCCTTCTGCATCGCGTGGCTGCTGCTGATGCCCGGCGTGCGCCTGAAGCCATGGCGGCGCAGCTGGCTGCTGGCCTTGCTGGCACTGGAAGTGGCTACGGTCGCGCTGTCATTCCGGCGTTCGTCGCTGCTGGGGCTGGTGCTGATGTGCGCGGTCTTGCTGTGGCGATTGCCTTGGCAGCGGCGCGTGGCATTCGGTGGCCTCGGCACGCTGGCGGCTGCCGCGGCGGCGACGGTACTGCTGCGCGAGCGCCTGCAAGCGGGTGACGTCACCGTGCCCGGCGGCGGCTTTCTCGCTTCGCTGCTGTATGACGTCGGACCACAACGCGCGACCGAAGTCAGCCGCTTCTATGAGCTGGAAGCGGCAGCGCACAGCCTGCAGGGCAGCTGGCTGTTCGGTCTCGGCAGCTGGGGCAGCTTTCGCGGCAACGAAGAGGCGCTTGGCTATCACTTCGGCAAGTTCGATTTCGTGCACAGCGGCTTCGGCCACCTGATGCTGAAGTCCGGCATCGCCGGGCTGCTGCTGTTTGTCACGCTGCTAGCCGCCGTCGTCATCCACTATATGCGCACCCGACCTGCGCTGCGTGGCAATGCGGCGCTGCTCGCCGATGCCGGCATCGCCAGCCTGCTGTTCTGGCTGCCGACGCTGCTGGTCGGCACGCCCGTGATCGAGTTCCGCACGATGTTGCTACTGGGGATGACACTGGCCATGCCCTATCTCGCGCACCGGCAGCCCGCGAGCCGGTGGCCTGCGCCGTATGGCGGGCCGGCGGTGCACGCGGTCGCGCCGCAAGCGAGGCCGCATGCTGCTCCGTAACTCGGCCTGGAATTTCGCCGGGCTGGCACTGCCGGCACTGGTGGCGCTGGGCACGGTGCCCTGGCTGATCCATGGCCTGGGACTGGAGGGGTTCGGCATCGTCACGCTGATCACCTCCATCGTCGGCTACTTCGGCATCCTCGACATCAACCTGTCGTCCGGCGCCATCAAGTACCTGGCCGAGCACCAGGCCACCGGCGACCAGCGCCGCTTCGCACAGACCTTCTGGTTCGGCCTGCTGTTCCATGCGGCGCTGGGACTAGTCGGAGGCTTGCTGCTGGCCGGCTTTGCGGGTGTCATCCTGGATCGATTCTTCGCGGTGTCGGCCGCATTGCGTGCCGATGCAGAGGCGGCGCTGCAACTGGCGGCGCTCGGCTTCGCGCTGAGCCAGTTGCTCGGCTACCTGCTGGCCGTACCGCAAGCCCTGCAGCGCTATGACGTCTCGGCACGCGGCGAAGCGGCCTTCGGCATCGTCGTCAATATCCTGTCGGCCATCGTTGCATGCAGCGGCGGCGGCATCGCCGGCGTGGTGCTGGCGCGCGTCGCGGTGTCGGCCGGCAACGTCCTGTGGCTGGGATGGCAATTGTCGCGCCTGCAGTCGCAGCTGAACGCGCCGCTGTCACCCTGCATGCCGAGCCGCGACGTCTGTGTCGCGTTGATGCGCTTTTCGAGTTTCAGCTATCTTTCGCGGCTGGCAGCGATGCTGCACCAGCATGCAGACAAGCTCATCATCGGCGCGCTGGCCGGACCCGTCGCGCTGGCCTTCTATACCGTGCCCGTGCAACTGGCCGGGCGCATCCTTGGCCTGACCTACCGGCTGGCGAGTGTCATCTACCCACGCGTGTCCGAACTGGCTGCCACCGGCCGGCAGGCACAACTGCAACGCCTGTACCTCGATGCGACACGGCTGCTGACTTACCTGAACTTCGCGGTGCTGGCCGTGATCGCGCTGGCCGGCGCCGCCTTCCTCGAACGATGGGTCGGCGCCGCGTTCGTCGTCGCCGGCTACCCGGTACTGCTGCTGGTGACGCTGGCCCTGCTGGCCGATTCACTGACAACGCTGCCTTCGCTGGTCAACGACGGCCTCGGCCACCCACAGGTGTCGGGGCGTTTCGCGTTCGCGCGCGGCCTGGCCGGCGTGCCGCTGGTGTGGATCGGCACGCTGACGGGCGGCATCGAAGGCGCAGCGCTTGCGCACTTGCTGGCGTCGCTGGTGATGAGCGCCTGGTTTCTGGCGTGGGTGCACGGGCGCACGGTGCCGGTCACATTGGCGCGTGTCGCCACGCGATGCTGGCGCCCCGCGCTGCTGGCAGGCCTCGGTACGGCACTGGCCGTGCTGCCGCTGAAGTGGCTGATCGCGCAGCACTGGCCGGGACTGGGCGGGCTGCTCGCCTTGCTGGCCGTGTCAGGCACCGCCTTGTCGCTGGCCGGCATCGCTTTCGTTCTCCATGCCGGCGAACGCGCCATGCTCAGGGCCCGGATCTCGACCCGGCTGGGAGTCACGCTGTCGCCGATGAAGGCGCGCTGGTTGCGCCATGCTGCACGAACGCGCTGAAGCGAGGACAGTCAATGGG
The DNA here is from genome assembly GCA_039806045.1 of Pseudomonadota bacterium. Lineage (GTDB taxonomy): Bacteria > Pseudomonadota > Gammaproteobacteria > Burkholderiales > Burkholderiaceae_D > Pernthalerella. Next base: position 1,113 of record JBDKLN010000225.1, on the reverse strand, counting down.
GAAAAGAAAGGACACCATGCGCATCTTGCTCGTCAGCGAAGATTTGCCGTCGCCGGCGATGGGGGGACTGGCTCGCCATGTGCTGCTGCTGGCCCGGGCACTCAAGGCGGATGGCCATCAGGTCGACCTGATGGGCAATGACGATGTCGCCCCCGACGAGGCAGGCATCGATTTCGATTTCGACGGGCGCTTCTTCGGCGACCTGCACGGCCAATTCTCCGGCTGGAAGGAAATCCGGCTCGGTCTCTTCGTGCCATTCAAACGCAGTGTGCTCGCCCGCCGTTTTGCGCGCGCGATCCTGCGCCGCGCCGGCAACTACGACGCGATTCATTACCACGGCCACCTGCCCAATATCGCGAAGCACATACCGGCCCGCATCAACTTCATCCAGACCCGGCATGACCAGGGCAGCGAGTGCCTGGTCCACACGCGCTACAAGCGCGGCGCCATCTGCCATGACCTGGCACCGGAAGCCTGTGCGGAGTGCCGCACCTGGAACCCCAACCTGCTGCAACGAAAAGTGTCGGCCCTGGCGGTTACGCGTTTTCGCAATGAAGTCCGCTGCGGCTTCGAACGCCACAAGACCGTGTTCGTGTCCGACTTCCTGCAACAGAACCTGAGCCGCTGTTTGGGCCGCCGCCGCTGGGGCGTGACGGTGCACAACTTCATCGACACCGAAGCGCTGCGCTGGCTGGCGCCGGCAACGACTTTGCCACCGACGCCGCTGCGCGTCTTCATTGCCGCCAAGCTGTATCCGGCCAAGGGCGTCGCGCACTTCCTCGAGGCCTTGCAAGCACGTGCCTCGGCAACCGCGCTCGGGCAGCTGCAAATCGAAGTGGCCGGCGACGGCAGTGATCAGGTTCACCTGCGCAAGCGTTTCCCCGGCGTGTACTTTCATGGCTGGCAAGACGCAGGCGACACGCTGCGGCTGGCGGCGCATGCGCATGCGCTGGTGGTGCCGTCGGTCTGTGAAGAGGCGTGTGCATCGACGGTGCTCGAAGGTCTGGCACTGGGCAAGACCGTGCTCGCGCTGCAGCTGGGAGGAACCCCAGAACTGGCCGACTACGCCAAAGGCCCCGACCAGTTGCGGCTGTACACAACGATGGATGCGCT